>JAYSUV010000552.1:0-31388 GCA_043718945.1 Planctomycetota bacterium | reverse complement strand
ACTCTGAAGGGTGCGGAACTGTGGCTGGAGGGCCTTCTGGCTGACTGTTGACGGCTTCCCACTTGGGTGGCAATCCGTCGGCTGTGCTGGGTGATCTGTGCGATCTGCGTACCCCCTTATGGCTCTGCGGTCGAGAATTGCACGCGGTGTGAGTTGAGAGAGCCTGGAACACTCTGGCGACTGTGTTGGCTGTGGCGCGGTGTGTCGGAAATCCCCCGAATCACAGGGGGTAGATACGCCCATACGCGTAGAAAATAAATCGCTTGCGAGGGGCTTTTATTTTTCTTGAGTGCTGACTAAGCTGCAGGTTACATCTGTGACTTCTCATCCATTTGATTCCTTTGGGTTTGACCCACATGCGAGACTTCAGGGCCACCTGTCTCTGGGTGTTGATTCTCGTCCATCTGGCGATTGGTGGGATGCTCACCCATGCCCGAGCCGCTGAGTCGCCAGCGAGCGATCCCTTGATCGTTACCGAGGCAGGTCTCTCCCCCGAAGTCGCTCAGGCGATGGACCATTTGGAGCCGCTCTGGGCGAGCATGAACTCGGATGTGGTGTCCTGCGAAGCCCAGTTTCGGAAGTTTTTCCGGGTCAAGTCCAACACTCCGCTGACGCCCGATCAAGTGCATGAGATCTGGCAGCGTTATGATCTGGGGGAACATCCCGAGCGGGTCACCGAGTTCCTGCGGGAAGTCGGAGGTGCGGATGTGAAGGTCGATGTCCCGGTGCGTCACCTCTACATCCAGGGGCAGCATCGGAAGCACGATCTGGGAGTGTTATCGCATGTGAATGACGACCAGTTTAGCTTCGTCAATGACATGGGGAACAAGCAGATTCATCTCTATGAACGCGGTCGCTGTCCGACTGGAACCCCCGGCATGGAGCTATTTCGGGCTCCCCTGCCATCGCGCGAGGCCGGGTATCGCCCTGGCCTCGCAGAGCGTGAAGGGGGCCTGGCCCGACTGATCAGTGTGTCCGCCCTCCCCGGTACACAGGGCGAACTCCGGACGACAAACACCATCGATTGGGCGACGGGGGTCGTACTCCATCGGTTGCGAGAACTGAATGGGAAGATTGCCCAAGAGGTGGACTACTCGGGATTAACCACCTTCGCGGGCGGGATCACGTTCCCCCGCTGTACATGGACAGCTCAATATGCGAACGGTCAGCTGCAAGCCATCGATCTGGCGTTGCTGGATGAGGTCCGATTTAACGAGACGATCCCGGAGTCGACTTTTCTCGTTTCCAAGCCCGAGGATTGGCATGTCCTCGATTTTCGGGAGCAGGCCAATGGTGCGGAAATCACGGGCCCCAAAGAACTGGTCGACGATGTGCGAACTCTGATTCCGTCGTTTGCTTTGAATCCTTCGGAGCCAGTGATCCCCCGCGATGACAAGACCACCGGTCTTTCCTATCCGAAGCGAGCCCTGCTGATCCTGAACGGTCTCGCACTGATTGCTTTGGGCGTCTGGATGTGGAAACGGGCGTCACTCAAAGAACCGAATCACTAAGTCCTTGAATCTCAGCGGGTGGGCCGCTGGGACTCCAGGGACTCTTTCTGGAAAGGCGTCGACATGAAGAAGTTCCTCATTCCTTTGACGATCATGATCGCTGGTGCCACCTCGTTGTTCTCTCCCCTGTATGCGACTGGAGATTGCGGAGTGAACCCGGTGATCCACGTTCCCTCGAAATGTCAGCCCCCCCACGAGGTGCCTGCGAACGCACCGACCGGAAGCTGCACCTTGCAAGATGGATCTTGCTGGTCAGCCGATTGCTACAACACCGTCTGGAGCAATGCCGTCCCCGGTCGATGTGGGAACGGAATCATCAGCGAGAACACCGTCCCCCGCTGCTTGGCGTCTTATGCGGTCACCAATGTTCTGATCTATCAATACTCCACGGAATGCACCTTGGTGGGAAATACCTGTAGTTGCCAGCTGGTGGCGACTGGCGTGTCGGATAACGTGCCCGTCTGCAACTGTATGGATTTGGAGCCGCTGCACTAAAGGTCGAGTGCATGGATCTGAAGGTGTTTGATGAGTGGAAAGAGATCGCTCCCGGCAGGGGTGGGAGCGATCTCTATTCACGCCCTGAGGCGAGTGGACAGAGATAATGTATCGTGGCATGGGCGTCTCGCCCATGTGTATTCAAAGGAAAACACGGGCGGGACGCCCGTGCCCCCGGTGAGGCAAGTCTGTCTGCTCGCCTTATCTCCTCCGGCGGTCTGGCCCGACCGTCCCGTAGATTCAGGAACTCGCCAACCATGCCCTTCATCAACATTGATGATTATCCCGCAATCGAGCCGGTGCCCGGCTGCCGCATGCGGACCCCGTTCGGGCAGCACCTAATGCTGTCCTACCTCGAAATGGAGGACGGGGCCGAAGTCCCTCTGCACCATCATCCCCACGAGCAAGGGGGGATCTTGCTCAAGGGGCAGCTCCAACTCACCATTGGTGATGAAACTCGCATCGTCGAGGCGGGGTCGCTCTTTTTGATTCCGCCAAACGTGCCTCACCGGGCCGTCGCCGTGAACGGACCGGCCACCGTGCTGGATGTCTTCAGCCCGATTCGCGAGGACTACGCCGCCCGGATGAATACGTATATTCCGCCAATCGGGCCGCCACCAACGTAGCTACGTTCGCCAGAACGTGGGCGCAAAGAAATCGCCGCCTGACGCGAGTTCGGGCTCTGAATCTATCGAAGTCGCATGGCATGGGCGAACATTGATCGCTACCGCCCACGTTCTGGCGAACGTGGCGACGCAGCACTCACTCCGCCTTGGCGGGCAGTGCGAAGTCGCCTCGGATATCTCGCCACAGGCAGTGGATGTGGTTTGCCACGTTTCCGGCGGCGTCCGGCTGGGTATTGACGAACTCGACGAGGAAGGTCGGTCCTTGGATGCGGTAATAGTGCCCGATCCCGACCTCGGTCGCTCCCGCCCACGCGAAGTGGACCTTGTCGAACCCAGCTGCGTCGAGTTCCTTGATCCGGGCCTGAGCCACATGATCGGGCATGGCAGCACAGTATTCTTCGATCAGGCTCCGCAATACTTTCTGCTGATCCGCGTTGAGCTGGCCCGAGGCGATCCCGACAGCGGCGTCGGTCGGAGGCTGAGCGACACCGGCGTTGCGAACTTCCTTCGGGGCGGTTTTGTCGATGAGGGCGACCGCAAGCTGCTCGGCATTGAGAGACTTCACGAGGTCGAAGGCGAGTTGCTCCTCGCGAGCCAGTACGCGGGCTCCGAGCTCGAATCCCAAGGTATTGGCGTTCTTGATGGTCGCCGGATTGGCGGCGAAGACCTGCGGTGTCGAGGAGACGACCTGGTTGCCCTTCAGCACGAAGTTCAACGACATGTGGTGGCCCTCGATCGACAGCCCCCATTGCTCAGTGCCCGCCGGATCACCGAAGACCGTGAAGAAGTACCGCTCGGGATCGCGGATGTTGGCTCCCTTGCCGCCTTCGAGTTCATGCAGCAGTTTCTCCATCGACATGATCGTCGTGGCCTTCTTGTATCCCATCTGGGAGACCACACTCCGCAGCAGCAGGAACGCCGATTCGCGCTGAGCGGGGGTCATCAGCTTGACCTGCATTCCCTTGCGGGCGGGCTTCGGAATGAAGTGCCAGTCGACCCGCTCGGGGGCGGCATACGCCAGTTGAGAGATTTTGAGCTGGTCGGGCGAGAGTTGCTTGAGGAATGTTTGCGCGGCCTGGGCGGTCTCGTCGCCACTCTCGCGTCGGAAGTTCGTATACGCCACAGCTGAGCAGAGGGCGAACAGAGCAGTGAGCAGTGAGATTCGAACGCGGTTCGAGGCCATCAAAGACTCCAGCAGGGTGTGTGGATCAGTTCCGCACGGACATCGTAGCCCCGCCTCGCAGTGCCGTGAAGCGTACTCATCAGGCGAGCGTCGGGCGTCAGCCGGATGGTATCCCCGCATGCCCCCAGTGACCTTCCGGGAACTGGGAAGTCGCCTTGGTCCCGCAGTTCGGCTGGTATCGTGTTCTGCCGTGCCTTATCATCAAGTGGTCTGATGAGTTCAACGTGTCAGCACCCCCAAGATTCCCGGTTCAGGATTGCGGTCGATGCCCAAGGTCACCTTCGTCAAAGAAAAACGCACCATCGAGGTTCCCGAGGGAGCCAACCTGCGGGCGGAAGCTCGCAAAAACGGGATCGAAATGAATCCGGGGATTCACAAGTACCTCAACTGCATGGGATTCGGTCAGTGCGCGTCGTGCTGTGTGAAGATCACCAAGGGTGAAGAGAACGTCAGCCGCCAGGGGCTCCGCGAGTGGCTGCGGTTCCTGATCGGCCCGTTGACGTTCTTCATGCGAATTGGGAACGAGAAAACCATGCGGCTCTCCTGCCAGTGCCAAGTGCTGGGGGATTGCGAGATTGAGACTGCACCGCCGATCAATTTGAGTGGCGAGAAGTTCTGGGAGTAGCCCGCTCGCCCTGTGATGAACTGGACCCGTGATCCGACAGCGAGGGATTCGATGGCGACCACCACGAGACAACGGCTGGCTGGCGGATTCGTGATTGGTGTGGCGGCTCTGGCGTTCTATATCGGGACACAGTTCAAAGGGCCCGGACTCGGCGGCAGCGGTTCCGGCGATGGGGGCCCGACTCCGGGGCAGCCTGCCAACCCTTCGACTTCAACGACTCCCGGAGGGAGCGAACTCGTCGGGGATGAGGCGGTCTTGGCCACGACCTCGGTTCCCAGCGTTGCCATACCTACGACGCCGTCGTCACCTCTGGTTGTCGTAGTCATTTCGGGGAGCCAGTACCTACTCTCCACCACCGGTGATGAGACTCAGGCCACTCCTGCAGAACTCACCGAAGTGGCTCGAGCGGCGATGGCCGCCTCCGGAGACGGACAAGGCATCCGTGTCCGCATCTTCCGCAAGAAAGACGCCACAGCGGGGGCGAAGATCGATCTGTTTGCCAAGCTTGGCGATGCCGGGATTCCGACAGAGGCGATCCAGGAGAGGAAGGAATTTCTGGACCAGTGAGCGGCACGGCGCTAGCCGCCGGTTCCCCTCACTGTGGTTCGTCAGGGAACTACGGATTCTGGTTAGACAATGCTGGGGGACTCGGCGGCTAGCGCCGTGCCGCTCACAGAAAGATTCCGGTGGCGGACCGCCCCCCCCGTGCGACTGGCTTCGGCGACTTCCACCGGATCGACCACCGGATGCCATTCCTCCGTTGACGCCCTGCTCTGGTCTCGGCTACACCGCCTCTGTTCCGCGGCTCCGACGTGCTGAACACACACACACACACACACACACACACACACACACACACAGAGCTGCGGGGTGAGCCAGCTGTGCCCATGAAACCGCTCGACATCTCCCGCTTTCATCAAGACGACGAGTTCTCGAAACTCCTCGTTGGTCGCCGTGATGTCGACCTCGTGGTCGCCGCACTGGAGATCGCCCGTGATGCCGATCCCGACCTCTCGTTTCAACCGACCCTCGATTGGATTCAGCAGCGCGCGGATCAGCTGACGCTCCAGATGGCCAGCAGTTCGCATGAGCGGGACATGCTGGAGCAGATCGTCCAGTGCCTGTCCGGTGAGTTCGGACTGCGAGGCGATGAGGAGTGTTTCACTCGTCCCGAGAGCAGCTTCCTGCCGCAGGTGATCGAATCGCGCCGGGGTCTGCCGATCACGTTGTCGCTGTTGTACTGCGCCGTGGCCGATCGGCTGGGGATCGCTCTCGAGTTAATCCCTGCCCCACAGCATGTAGTCTGTCGATTAACGACCGATCAGGCGTCGCTGTATGTCGACCCTTTTACCGAGGGGCGTATCCTCTCCGAGGCGGAGTGTCTGGCTTGGCTCAGTGTACGCACTCAAACTGACCCGCAAGAATTGCTGCTCACTCTGAATCCCGCCAGCCCCCGCGTGGTGATCGAGCGGATGCTGCTGAATCTCAAAAATCTCTATCTGCGGGAATCGAACTGGACTGCCCTCTGGCCCGTCCAGTACCGTTTAACAGCTCTCAATCCGACATCCATTGAGGCTTGCCGCGATCTCGGTCTGGTCGCCGCTCATTCTGGTCGGCACGGACTGGCGGTGACTCTGCTGCGAGAGTGCCTGCCGCAGGTGAGCGATTCCGACCGGGCGACGTTACTCCGGCAGATCGCCGATTCGGCCCGCCGGTTGGCGCAGTGGAACTGATTCGGATTGTCGGCTTCGGCGAGTTGGTGGCGATCGGCATTATGAATCTCTCCGAACCGCTCCAGGCCAATCCCGAACCTCCGTCCTGGAAGGTCCGCCGCGAAGAGCAGCTGATCGCCCGTGGAATCTGTCTGTGCGTGATCGTGGGTCTGCTGGCCCGGTACTTGGGACGCTGGCACTGGGTCTTTGAACTCACCACTCATTTTGTTGAACAAGCTTGCATTCTCGCGGGAATGGTCACTCTCCTGCTGCTGGTTCGTCGTCATTGGAAATTGGCCGCCATCACGGGAGCCTTGACTCTCGGGACAGCTGCGGAGTGGTTTACGTACATTCGAACCGAGACTCCGTCGGGGGTCTGGGTGAGGAAGCCGTCCGACTGCCTCGTCGTCGTTTCGACCAATGTCTACTCGAAGAATCGGAACGCGGAGGCCCTCTTGCAGTGGTTGCAGGAGAGCGAGGCCGATGTGGTCTTCCTCTGTGAAGTCGACCCGTGGTGGGCGGCCCGCATTGAGTCGTGGAAATCCGACTGGCCTCATCAGATCCTGCATCCTCGACCGGACAATTTCGGCCTCGCGCTGATCAGTCGATACCCGCTTGTCGACTCGCATGTCTTCGATCTCGATGGCCCCGTCCCGGCGGTCGACTGCCGGGTTCAGGCTCCCAGCGGAGAATGGACCATTGTCGGATTGCATCCGTTCCCTCCAGTCGGGCGGGCCTATTCTCAACTCCGCAACCAGCAGCTGCTGACCGCTGCGGCCCACATCAACACTCTGGCGAAACCGTGTGTGGTGGTCGGTGACTTGAATTGCTCACCGGCCTCGCCGATGTTTCAGGACTTTGCGTCGGCGACCGGGTTGATCGACTCTTGCCGCATGTTCGGGTGGCAGCCGACCTGGCCCGCCGGAAGCAGAATGTTCCAGATACCGATCGATCATTGCCTGTGTGATCCCCAGGTCGGCGTGATGGAGCGGAGTGTCGGCCCCGATGTGGGCTCTGACCATCTCCCGATCCGGGCGAAGCTCTTTCGCTTGCCGGAAGGTAAGCAATGAGAGCAGGTCTCTGGGAACGCTTTGAGACATCCTGCAGAGTCAACCGACTTCAGTGAACAGGGCGAGTGGATCGCGGCCACATCGGGTTCCTAGAGGCAGAGTGTCGCCCCTCGCTGATCCGAAACATCCTGTTCGGTTGCGACGCATCCGTCATCACGAGAGGATGGCAGGGACTTCCGATCCTCTTTGAACGCGGTTCCGATCATGCATTTTCGATTCTTATGGCTGAGTCTTGCAGCTTTCGTGTTCGCGGCCCCGGTGGCTCAGGGAGCTGATCTGGCGAAACCGAAACGACCGAACATCCTGTTCATCCTGGCTGATGACCAGTCGCCGTTTGACCTTAAGGTCTACAACTCGCAGTCGAGGCTCGACGCTCCGAATATCGAGCGACTGGCGCGCGAGGGCATGACTCTCGACGGGGCGTATCACATGGGATCGCACTCGGGAGCGGTCTGTACTCCCTCGCGGCACATGATCATGTGCGGTCGAACGCTGTGGCACTTGCCCATCTCACTCGAGGGCAAAGACCGCTGCCCCCCAAACCTCCCGCAAAGCACCATCCCCGCCGTGTTTAACCGCGCGGGCTTCGACACGATGCGGACCTGTAAGAAGGGCAACAGCTACGAGGCGGCCAACCAGCTCTTCACCGTGCGGCACGAAGCGACCAAACGCGGCCCGACCGATGAGACGGGGAGTCCGTGGCACGGTGAGCGGGTGCTGGAGTACCTCAACACGCGAGAAGCTGCGAAGGATACCGACCCGTTCTTGATCGAGTTTGGCTTCTCGCACCCGCACGATGAGCGGGATGGTCGGCCCGAACTGCTCGCCAAATACGGAGCGACGAACCATACCGATAAGGAACATCCCCCGGTCCTCAACGACCAGATGCCGCCGCTGCCGCCGAACTACTTGCCCGCTCATCCGTTCCCGCATGGGCATCCGAAACTGCGAGATGAGGTCGATGTCAGTGGCGTCTGGGAGCGGCGCGACGAGGCGACGATCCGCAACGAGATCGGTCGGCAGTTCGCGTGCAGCGAGAGTATCGACATTCAGATTGGTCGCGTGTTGAAGAAGCTCGAAGAGATGGGGGAACTCGACAACACTTACATCTTCTACACAGCTGACCACGGCATGGCGATCGGGCGGCATGGGCTTCAGGGGAAGCAGAACCTCTACGAGCATACGTGGCGTGTCCCGTTCATCGTACGCGGGCCGGGGATTCAGGCGGGAAGCCGCGCGCTGGGGAACATTTACCTGCTCGATGTGCTGGCGACGATGTGCGACCTGACCGGAGTGCCTGTTCCGGAGTCGAACGAAGGGATCAGCTTCAAGCCGGTTCTGGAAGGCCAGCAGCCGACCATCCGCGAGGTCATGTACGGTGCCTACTGCGGCGGCACCAAGCCCGGCATGCGGTGCGTCCAGAAGGGGGACTGGAAGCTGATCCAGTACGATGTTCTCGACGGAAAAGTCCGCGAGAAGCAGCTGTTTAATCTGGCGGAGAACCCGCAGGAGTGCCTGCGCGAGCATGCCCAGCCCGAGGTCACTCGCCTGACCGGATTGGCGTTCAACCCGGATCAGGTCAACTTGGCGGGGAACCCGAAGTACGCCGAGAAGCAGGCCGAGATGGAGGCGTTGCTGCTCTCGGAGATGCGTCGGCTGCACGACCCGTGGCGGATGTGGGACCAGCCGCCACGGGATCGGTAAGGGAACGCGAAACACGTCGGGGCAGCGCGACAGATCGTGAGGTCGGCTACTGTTCTTTGACCCCGTCAGTCCCCTCGGTCGGCAGTCCTTCCAGAGGGATGGTACTCGGGAGGGTCAGCGGGGGCTCGGCGTCGAGGGGGAGCAGATCAGCTGGGGGTTCGATGCCGTGGCCCCGGACTGGGGGCGCGTCCGGAGCTAGCTCGGGGTCGATCGGCTGGGTCATTTCTGGGTCCGCCTCGAAGGCGGGATCGCCTCCCAGGACCGGATCAGCCCACGAGGGGATTGAGGACGGTTCGGTCAGTGGGCGCGGGCCGAGGGGCGTACCAGGAATGCTGCTCTTGTTGGGCGGGATCGTACGGTCTCCGTTCCAGTTGTTGTCGATGAGAGTTGGTTCGATCTCGTCGACGGGCGTCGGATCGGTGGCCGGGATTGAGCTCTTTTCGATCGGCGGGTTGATGATCGTGGGAGACGATCTCTCGGGCGCGGGTCTCGGCCCCGGCAGGACGGCCAGCCATTCGGCATCGGACTGGGTGTCGAGTTCATTCGCTTCCAAGGTCCAGTTCAGCGGCAACCGCCCCGAGCCTTCCGCCAGGGCGGCGAACAGAGCGCGACGCGACTCGTTCGGAGTCAACCGGCTGATCTTGTGCTCGACCAGTTCTCCGAACCGATGCCGCAGCTGGGCGGGGACTTCGACGAGCAGGCGGATGCCCGTGGCATCGGCGGTGCCGACGTTGGTGACGGTGTAGAACGCTTCGAGTTCTTCGCCGACCTTGACGGCCTGCGGTGGATCGAACTGAATGACGAGTTTCGGGCGACCGGCAATCGCGGGGCGCTTCACCGCTTCTGGGATGACGGAAGGCACAACTGGTTCTGGATCCGGTTCGACAGGAACCACGGGGAGTTCCGGTTGAGTCTCTCGAATTAACGTCTCAGCGATGATCGGAGCGGACGAGAAGGTGACGAGGGTGTCCTGGGTGATCGGGCGACGCTTATCGGGCTGGATGGTGACACTGAGGTTTCTGGTCTCGCCGGGTTGGACTCGAGTGAGATCCCAAATCAGGTGTCCATAGTCGGGCGAGACCATGGCGCGAGGTTCGCAATCGACAACGCGATTGATGTCGGAGACGAATTCCTCGACCGTGGCGGACTCGACGGGTTCGTCCCCGTTGTTGGTGACGGTAATGATGTAGGTCAACGGCTCATCGGGAGAGAGTACCCGGGGCACGCTCTTTTTAATGAGCAGGGTGGGGGCCTTTTTCGATTGAGTGCGGTAGTCGCCGACACCGGGGTCGTAGAGGTACTCGGGGATCACCGGGGCGAGTGGATTGGAGCGGACGCGGGCCTGCTGAATGTATGCTTGGAACGTCTGTTCTTCCGGCTCTGTCTGGCGCATGAAATGCCGGGTCCAGGCGTCGCGCCGGGCGATCGATGACCGTTTGGGGATCCACGCCTTCGAGAAGGTCGTCACCCGTTCATTCTGGTCAAAGTCTTCGACCTGGGTCCGTTGCATCCGGACGGACAAGTCGACCATGCCGGGGTTGTCTGATTCCGGCAGGACGAGGTCCTCGTCGGGGATGTAAGGCATGTCTCGCAAGCGTAGTAATTCACGGTGGCTACCCGATGATGCTTGTGCGGAGGTCGCTGCCAGTCGCGGAATGAACAGCGCGACGGAGAACAGCACACCCATCACGCCGAAGATGGCCGAGACGGTCCACGCCTGTAAATAGCGGATCGGCAGGAAGAAGAAACGCTCGATCCGCAGCAGGATGCGCAGCATCTCGATATAGGGCGCAGCGATCCACGGGAAGATGTGGCGAGGCTGTACCAGACGTCCTTTTCTGGGCACGGTCCGACTCCTGAGTGACGCGCCGCAGGGGTGTTTTGGAGCCTGAAGATCCTCCGGCTGATCTTCCTAGAGTGCCTGGTCCACCGCGTGCGTAGGCGTGGAATAGCAAAAACTGCCGGTTGGGGAAAGATGAGTTGTCGCAAGCTTCCGGATTTCATTGGTCATAATGACAAAACCGGATATCTGGTCTTGCGAGGACTCTAATTCCCTCTCGACACGATGGGGGAAGTCGACTTACAAGTGTGATGGGCGTGACAGTCTTTCACGCTTCGACCTCGAGGCCGGGCACGTTCGTCCGCCTCGATTCACCTTCACTGTGTGATCCCATGCAGTGCAGGCGGCGTTCCTTCCCGAGAACAATTATGGCCCCGGAGACCTCGATGCGGCGTCCCTCGCTGATCACCGAACTCCTCTCGGTCTCCGAGGTGAGTCTCTCCGTCGTGCAGCCCACGGCGACTCGACCCCATTGCGCCCTACTGTTCAGCGCCATTTTGCTCGCGGGGGGTTGCCAGTCGTCTCTGAGTCTGTCCCGCTTTTTTCACAAGCCGAAGGTGGAGCAGGACAAATCTGTTCTGTCCATTCTGGACAAGGACGAGGAGAGCAGCGAAGCCGGTCTACCACTCGCTTCGAAAGCCAAATCCACAGCTCCATCGGGATCGCCGACCAAGCTACTGGATCAGGGACAAGACGCCCTGTCGACGTATTACAAGGATGGAAATCCGGCACACTTAACGGAAGCCCATCGCTGCTATCAGCAAGCTCTGGCTCGGGAATCCGGCAACCCGGAATCGCATCACGGACTGGCGATCGTGTGCGATCTGCAGAAAGATTACGAGTCGGCAGAACTCCATTATCGAGCGGCCCTCGCAGGCGATCCGGACAACGGCAAAGTGCTCGGTGATCTCGGGTATTCCTACCTGCTCCAGAATCGACTGTCCGAGAGCGAAGCACTACTCACCCAGGCCACCCAGAGTGATCCCGGCAACTCGCAAGCCACCAAGAATCTGGCTTACGTTTACGCGAAGCAAGGAAACTACAACCTGGCGGATTCGACGTTCCGCAAGGTCTTGAACGATGTCGAAGTCCGGCAAGAGATGGCCCAGCTGTTCCCGAACGGTCGCCCCGATATGGCACGTGAGGGGGAGCGGAGCAAGCTGCCGTGGCAGAAGAATGCGGGGATCACGACGGAAGAGTTTTCCGATCGGATGTCGACGGCACGCGAGCAGAGCATGAGTGAAATGCGGGACAAACGCACTGCGCTGGAAAGGGCCACGCCACAGACGTATACGGTCGAGCAACAGCAGGCGATGATCGCTCAGTTGACGTGGGAGCGAGACGAGGCCCTCCGCTTGGCAGAGGCACGTACCCAGCAGTCGGCGAACACGCCGCTGGTGTTGGGCAACTCGGCCTCACCGTCCCCAGGAGGGGTGCCGGGCATGCAGATTCGGCCACAGAACGATGCTTCATCCTCGCCTGCCAGTGACTCGATGTCATTCGACTCGCGACAGTCGAATGCACGCCCGAATCAACTGACCTCCAATGCGGGAGGACGCCGGGCTCAGAATACCTTGTATCCCGACGGATCGGGATCACAACGAGGACCGGGTCGTGAGGGTGTCGAACAAGCGAGCGGTCAGACTCAGCCCATGGACCGCAATGGTCAGCGGACCGTGGACCAAGCTTTTCATGAGACAGATCGCGGGATCGACCCACGCACGGGCATGCCGCTGAACACCCAGATTCAACAGACGGATGGCCAGCCGCCACTCCTCATCCCGAATGGGATGGGGAGTTCGAGCCAAGGCGCAAACTCCCCAGGGGCGTCTCCCGCGGGTCGTGTGGCCAGCTTTGAAGAAGCCAAACGCCGTGCGGCCATGGCGGGGCTCGGCGGACCGGAAATGATGTTCCCAATGACCACTCCCGAGGGTGGCAATCGCATGGCCCCTGGTTCCGGAAGCACGTTCAACGGAGGTCAGTTTCCGGCCCCGCAGCGAATGCTCCCCACGGACGCGGCCCCTCATGATCTCCAACAGCTGATGCAGTCTCCCTCGGGAAATCTGACGGTCCAGCCCAATGACATGGGTATGCTGAACTCGCCCGCCGGTCGCAGTTTCAGCAACCCCAACTTCGATCAGCGACTCTCACCTCAGATTCCGATCGAGAGTCCGCTAGGCAGCCAGGGGATGGGTTACCGAGATGAGGTCTACTCTGCCCAGCGGAATGGGCAGCAGCCACAACAGTCGCCCGACTATGGCCAGCCTGAACAGGACGGTTCCCAGCGGTCGGGGAATCCGAACTATGCACTCGGCACACAGAACGAATACCCCCCGAGATACGATTCTCGCCATCGCGTCAACGCGGAACTGAACCAGTACGGTCAGTCGTTCCAGCACAATCCCGCCCAGTACAACTCCAACAGCTGGAACCACACTCCGACTCCGGCGAATGGTTTGCCGAATCAACCCCAAATCGAGAACCCGAACCAGTTGATGACTCCGAGCTGGAACCAGCAGCAATACACCCCGAGTCTGACGCCTCCTCCTTATCGGGGAGGTCAAACCCAGTTGCAAGGTGATGATCGTCCCGCGATGTCCGGAGGAGCTGGGACTTACTCCGGGGACTCAAATCCAATGAGTCGCGGAAACAATTCCGCTGGGGCGATGTACTCGGAACCCGCACCGATCTATTCCCCGGGAGTCCAGTCCCCTTCCGCATACAGCAGTGGAACCCGGTCGGCAAATACTTACGGTCAGAGCTTCGATGGGCCGCGGATCACTCCCGCCACACGGTAAGGCGAGCGGCCAGACTTCGCGTCCTCCAAGACACCCGAAGGAGTGTGGTCGCCATTGTACGCAGGTTTTCGCTCCTCCACCCGAGGGCTTCCAAGGTTTGCACCACTGGGATATCACACGCCGACTCACAAGAGAAAGGCCACCGCTGGCCCTCTTTGTCCCGCCAGGGACACCCGACAGTAGCCCACCGCTTCAGCGGTGGGAGCACGAGTCGCTCGCAGTTCGCAGCCCCGCAAGGGGCGACAGAATCTCGCACGGTGACTTCGCATCAACTGCCGCGCGCTCACGGCTTTCGTGGGAGTCTGCCGTCCTTGACGGGACTTGTCGATTCGTCGGGATCGCCCCCCCACCGTTGAAACGGTGGGCTACTGTCGGGTGTCCCTGCCGGGACAAAGAGGGGAGTTTCCTCTGGGAACACGGGCCTTGCCGCCGTGACCCTGCAAGGCGGAAGAGCTGCTCGAAGCCAGGGGTTTCTACGTAGAATGGCGACTACACTCCTTCGGAAGTCTAGCGAGTATGCGCGATGGCTGGCGGTTGGTGGAGTCGCCAACCGAAGCAACGATTTCGGAGAAAACGCCGACACTCAACCCCCATTCCAAACATGGACGGGGCACAAGGGACCGCTTTCAGAATTTCTCAAAATCGGAGCAACGGCTCGCGCATTTCATGACACCTTAACCCGCCACGCAACGTATTCTTAACGCAGTGGGGTTTCACCTCACCAGCCCGGATTCGGGTGCGACAGGGTGTCCTACCCTGCGTCCGGGCATCCCCCTTCTGAAGGGATGTTTCCCATGCGACTGATGATTCGAAGTCTGAATGCGAAGCTGCCAGAGACTGTGTACGAGACGATCGAGCGGCAGCTCCACCATGCCCTGTCCCGGTTCGAGCCGAGAATCGATTCGATCCGACTCACGATGAAGGACAGCAACGGTCCACGCGGTGGGATCGACCAGGAGTGCCGGGTGCATGTGCATCTGAACAATGGCACTCACATCACGGTCTCCGAGGTCGGGGCGAATCTCCTGGCAGCTGTGGCCAGCCTGGCGGATCGCGTGTCGGTCGCGGTGACGCGGACGCTGAAACGCCGTCGTGAATTTGCGCATGTGCGGACGGCGTAGTCTGCCCGGTATTCCAACGAAACGATCCGCTGACCTGAGCCAGGCCAGCGGATCGTTGTCATTTTTCGAACTGGGAAGACACTCAATCGAGCGTCGCATGGCTACTCGGGGCGGAGACAAAGGTATCCATCGTTTCCGCAGAGGAGAACATGTACAGGCGGCCCTTGTACCAGACGGCAAAGTCGAGCGACCCTTCGACCTCTTCGCCCGTGACCGCTTGTTGGATCACGTCACAGCCGCGTGCCGCTGGAGCGTACTTGGCCGGGTCCGAGTGAAACGCGGTGACCGCCTGGCTCGAACTCAGGTAGTACGTCTTGCTGTTGTAGATCACGCGGTACTCGCTGTGGGCGTCGATCAGATCGCGGTCCTCTCGCAACACGACTGGGCAGAATCCCTTCAGTCCTCGCAGGCCCTTGCGAGCGGCGATCATCTCCTGCTTGGCACGGGTCCGCTCGTTCCCGGAGCGCGGAGCCGGAGTCAATGATGCCGGTGGCGTGGCTTCCGATTCATCGAGAACGAGAGGTGGCTCATCGGAGCTGGATTCGGGATTCGGCGGCACCATCAACGCGGGTGGACTCGTCTCCACGGTCTCCACAGGAGCGGACAACTCTTCGTTCGGGAGTTCGAGGGGAGCGGGTTTGGCCACGTTCAACGTTGACGGATTCGAGTACGGATCTTCATCGAGCGTCAGGCCGCTGTAGGGATTCTCCTCCACCGGAGCCGCTTCGATCGCGGGAGGAACCTCCACTGCGGGAGCCGCTTCCACCGCAGCCACGTCATCCGGCTCCACACCACGAGCGGCTGGGGCGGCAGTCGAGGCACCCGGGAACAGCGAGTCATCGCTGAATGGGTCGGCGGGTGCAACGGGCTTCTCGACCGCCGTCAACGGAGCGGGTTGGCCGAGATCGACCGTATCTGGTTCCGCGAGAGGAGCACTGAAGTCGATCGCTGGCAAACCATTGCCCGGATTCGTGGCAGGTGACTCGACATACAACGGGGCTTCGAACCCATCGGTCGCGGGAGTCAGTGTGGCTGCGGGAGGGGGACTCAGCACCGGAGCTTGCAGCTCGGGCGGCGGCTGCAGCGGTTGCTGGGCAAACTGCTGCGGTGGCGCTTGCAGTTGAGGCGATGGACCAACCGCAGTCTGACCGGGTTGGAAGAGCTGGCTATAGTTGGGCGTTCCCGGCTTGGGAGTCGCCGCTTGACCACTCGGCATAGCTGCGGGCGGCGTCATCGGCAGGGACGCTGTCGGTGGAATATAGGGCTGTTCGGCGGGCGGCTGGGTTGGGCCGTCGTTCTTGCTGCCGAAGAGCTTACTAAAGAATCCCTTCTTTTTGGGAGCCGAGACTGGCGTGGCCGAGTAGGGCTGTGAAGATGACTGCATCTGGGGCGGGGTCGCCGGGGACATCACTCCCGGTTGACCTTGGGCCGGTTGAGAGAACTGCGGGTCCACCATTTCGGGGACCGCCCGGCCATCCTGCTCGTAGAGCTTCTCGAGTTCCCGCCGGACTTCGGACTTGGGATACTGCGGTGGACCGGACCTCGGCTGAGGCTGCTGCGGTGGCTGCGCCGGGCGCTGGATGTTGTTGAACTGCTGCTGCCCCGTCTGAGCCGGGGGAGTGATCGGCTTGGCCTGCGACTGGACCAGCAACTGGCCCGGAGCGTTCTCCTGAGCCTGGAGATGCGTGGGCCACGGAGCCACTTGGAGTCCCAGGACCACAGCTGTGGCGGCAGTGAACAGAGTTCGCGAATGTGTGTTGAACGCCGGTCTCATCGTAATCCGACTCCTCGTCTGCCTGAACCAGAAAGGACTGCTTTCTGCCCGAGGCTTTGTTTCCGTGGCGACTCTCGCGATAATCCGTCGCAGAGTGTCTCACTGGTTCTATCGACGATCGGTTGTTCCGGATTTGACGGTGGTGAGACCCGCTCCAGCGATTACGACCGCTTCCTCATGAAGAACTGCTACAGTCGGCACATGAGGTAGAGTCTTCACATCCCTCGCAGTGTGACACAAGCCTATGAGCGCCGCAGATTCACTCTTTCCCAACAGCAAGCCAGCACCCGTGGTCCGCGTGGAGATCGTCAACCCGCGCCGCTGGTGGGGCCGGTTCCTCTTGGTCCTGCTGCTGCTCTCCGCTCTGCTGAACTTAATTCTGCTCGTGGCGAATGCCATGACCATGGGCGGAAGTGCCAGCGGGGACGAAACTTTCGTCTCAGGGGATCAGACCAGTGCCGACAAGATTGCCATCTTGGAGATCTCCGGGACGATCATGCCCCCTTTCACAGCTCGGACGCTGAAGACGATTGATACCCTCATCGCCGACGATGGGGTGAAGGGGGTACTGCTCTCCGTCGACAGCCCCGGCGGTTTCGTGGCCGACAGCCATCAAATCTATGCCCGTCTCTTGAAGCTCCGGCAGAAGAAGCCGATTTTCGTGTCGATGGGGCGGATCGCCGCCAGCGGAGGGTACTATGTGGCGATGGGAGCCGGGCCCGACGGGAAAATCTTCGCCGAGCCGACCACCTGGACCGGATCGATCGGCGTCATCATTCCCCGATACGATGTCTCGAAGTTGGCCGCTGACTATGGGGTGAAGTCGGAACCACTGGTCACCGGGGAGTTCAAGGACTCGCTCAGCCCGTTTCGCGAGATGACACCGGCTGAAGATGCCCTCTGGCGGGAGATCATGGCCGACTCGTTCGACCGCTTCAAAGGCGTCATCGATGAAGGACGCGGCAATCTCACCCTCGAGCAGGTCGCCCCGCTCGCCACCGGTCGCATCTTCACCGCCAATCAAGCCCTCGCCGTCGGCCTTGTCGACAACATCGGCTTCGAAGAGGACGCCATTGAGGCTCTCAAAACCCACTTGAAGCTCACCTCCGTCCGCGTCGTCCGCCACCAATTCCCGCAGACCCTGCTCGACACCCTGCTCAGTTCCCAAGCCCAAGCCAAACCGATCGACCCCCTGCAACAGCTGCTCGACGCGAGTACCCCACGAGCGATGTACTTCTGCGGCTGGCAGGCGGGATTTTCGAGCCGGTAAGGAACAGTCTCGATACATGCACCGCTGAGGGCGCAGAGGTTCGCAGAGGGATATTCCGGAGATCACTCGGACTTCTGCGGTCCTCCTCGCCCTCTGCGGTGAATCCTCTTCAGCACTATCGAAAAATGTTTCGCACCAGACCCTAATGCGAATTCGGGTGCGACTGGCGAATTCGCTCTGATTGGACAAGACGATCGTCAGCATGACACTCACAATGGACCATTGACCAGAACCTTGTTCACTCCCAATCGAGGGCCGCCAGTGTCGTTCGAATACTCCCCTTTCCGGTTTCTGCGGAACCTCGCTCGCAGTCGCGAGATTGTGGGGGTGTTGCTGCGCCATGGGTTTGATGATCTGATTGAGCGGATTGGGCTGCGGCGGTATTTGCAGTGGGGCAAGCGGTTGTTCTTTCGCCGCGATCCGGCGGCGGACTCACTGGGGACGCCGCAGCGGATTCGGAGGGCACTGGAGGATCTCGGGCCGACGTTCATCAAGTTCGGGCAGGTCATCAGTACGCGGCCCGATCTGGTCCCTCAAGATGTGATCAACGAACTGTCCCACTTGCAGGAACAGGTGCCTCCATTTCCCGGTGAGGAAGCGGCCCGACTGGTCGAAGCGGAACTCCATCGCCCGATCGCCCAGCTGTTCGCCGAGTTCGAGATAGAGCCGCTGGCGGCGGGTTCGCTGGGGCAGGTGCATCGCGCTCGGCACTTTGATGGCACCCGGCTGGCGATCAAGATCCGGCGTCCCAACGTCGAGCGGGACATCGAGCGCGATCTGTCGCTGATGGAGGAAATCGCTCTGCTGATCGAGCGGCATATGCCCGAATCGCAGGTGTTCGACCCGGTGGGGCTGGTGCAGCACTTCAACCGCACGATTCGGCGTGAGGTGAATTTCCTGCGTGAAGCCCGCACGATGGAGCAGTTTCGGCGGCTCTACCGGAACGACCCGAACCTGCTGGTTCCTCGCATTTACGAAGACCTGTGTACCTCGGCCGTGTTGACGATGGAGTTCGTGGACGGGTGTCGTCCGACAGACATCGAACAAGTCCGCGCATTCGGCCTCGATCCGTGTCAGGTCGCAGCTGTGGGGGCCAGGCTGTTTATGAAGCAGGTGTTCGATCTCGGGATCTTTCATGGTGACCCGCATCCGGGGAATATGCGAATCCTGCCCAATGGGTCGATTGCTCTCATTGATTATGGGATGGTGGGCTTTCTGGATGATGACAAGCGGGAGCTGCTCGTCGACTTGATCGTGGCCGTTTCGAAGAGTGATGTCTCGCTGGCAGTTCGCGTGGTGCAGAACCTGGGCCAGCCGTCGCGACCGCTCGATGAATCGCTGCTGCGGATTGATATCAAGGACTTCGTGGAGACCTACTACGGCATCTCACTGGAGCAGCTGCGCGTCGGGCGGATGTTGCAGGATTTTGTACATATTCTCTCGGCGCATGGGCTGCGATGTCCGGGAGATTTGATGCTGCTGATTCGAGCCACCGTGACGCTGGAGGGCGTGGGTCGGGGCCTCGACCCCAAGTTCAATATGGCGGGCGAACTGGCCCCGTTTGTCGAGGGGCTGGTCAAGCGGCGATACGACCCGCGGCGCGTGGCTCGCAAGGTGGCGGACGACCTCAAAATGCTGGCGGGGACGCTGCACGGGATGCCGGTGTCGCTGGCTCGGACGCTGGAGAAGCTGAGCCGCGACGACCTCAAGATTCAGTTAGAGCATCGGTCGCTGGACAAGTTGATTTCGGAGTTCGACCGGTCCAGCAACCGGATCGTGGTGGCACTGGTCGTGGCGTCATTGGTGGTGTCGTCGTCGCTCATCATCCGCAGCTCGGGGGCGTCGCCGTGGATCACGGTCCCGGTGTTTACGCTGTCCGGGATGCTGGGGATCTGGCTGATTTACGGAGTGCTGCGGAGTGGTCGGTTGTGAGGCGAGCAGCACGTAGAAACTGAACCTCAGACCTCTGAAGTCTTCCGAGACTTCGGAAGTCTTTTCGGTAGGAATTGGCACGACGACGCACTGTCTCAACCTGGGCTCTCCGCCTCTCGCTGACGACTGAGAACTGACGACTGATGACTCTCCCCCAGTCTGCTATTGCTTCTCGCTTGCCTCTGTGTAGGGCTTCTTCAGGCGATAGAGTTCCAACCGGACGTGGACATCCAGCGCTTGATTATCGGTTTTCAGACGCTCCAAAGCCTCTTCACCGATCTTGACGGCTTCGTCATATTTTCCCGCAGCTGCGTAGGCTGCTGCCAGGGTATCCAAGTAAGAGCCGTATTCGCGATTGGTCGATTTGCAGGCTCGGTCAGCCAGTTCGATGGCCCGGTCCGGGTTGCGGATTTTTTCATCGGGGCAGGTCGCGAGGAGCCAGGCGGCATCGTTGGCGATTTCGACTGAAACGGGGTCGTACCCCAGCGCCATTTCGAAGTCGGCCAGAGACTCAGCATACCGCCCGAGTTGCCGGAGAGCGAACCCCCTGTTGGCATAGGCTTCTGCATACTTGGCGAATAGCTCGATGGCCTTAGAGTAGTCCTTGAGGGAGTCTTCGTAGCGGCCCTGGAGTCGATGCAGCACACCTCGATTGTTGTACGCTTCTGGAGAATTGGGATCGAGGGCGATCGCCTTTTCCAAATCGGCGGCGGCCTCGGGGTACTGTTTCATTTCCATGAGAACTGAGCTGCGCTCGATGTAGGGAAGTGCCATATCGGGGGTGAGTTCGATTCCCTTGGAGTAGTTCACCAAAGCTTCTTGAGCGAACCCCCGTCGCTGTAAGACGTTACCGAGATTGATGTAGGCTGCTCCGTCCTTCGTGCCGCGGCGAATGGCTTCCTCGAAGTCGGCCTTCGCGTCATCAAGTTCGTCGAGCTGGAGGTGCGCGATCCCGCGATGCAGAAACACCGTGGCAAATGGCTGCTGTTCGATCAAGGAGGTGTAGTGCTTCACGGCATTTTCGATCGGCACAACATCGTCCGCGAAGACCCAGCCGCCAAACCGGGGGACCATGAGCCATTTTTCGTGGACCTTGGAAAAATGGAGGACCGCCCCCGGCGGAATGACTCCAATGGGCTTGTCGGCGGCGTAAACTTGGGTATTCTGAGAGAGAACAATGACTGTGCGGCTGGGAGAATAGGTGGCTGGGTCGAGCGGAGTTGCGGGTTGTGCCGCCCCGCCATCAAGCACATTCAGTACGGCGAGCACGACAAAGGGCCACATTGATGTCTCTTTCCAAAATCGCTGAAGTGTAGGAGGTTGCCACTTGCAAACCCTTGCATCCCGCTTATCTTATCCAGATAGTGCAGGGTCCGCACGGGTCGCAATCATTCGTTGTTACCTGTTCAATTCGACTTGACCACTGTTTCCCGATCAAGAATGCGGTGTGTAGCCGCACAATTGGCATCTGTTCCTGAGGAGAACTGCTGATGAGAAGAATTATGATGTTGGTGCCGGTCCTGGCTTTGGCCTTGACGGCGACGTATTCACAAGCGGGAGGACATGGTCGGCATCGTGCCCGCTGCTGTCCAGCCCCTTGTGCCAGTGCCTGTAGCCCATGCGGCGGCGGTTACGCTGCAGCTGGCGGATGCGGTGTTGCAGCCGCCCCGTGCGGCCCGCAATACACGACCGAAGAGCGGACCGTGATGGTTTCGGAAATGGCGACGGAAACGCGAACCGTCACCGCCACCGAAATGCGTCAAGAGCAGCGTGAACGGAAGTACACCGTGAATCGCCAAGTTCCGCGCACCGAAGAGAAGACCCGGATGGTCAACTACTCGGAAAACGAAGCTCGGACCCGTGAAGAAAACTACACGGTTTACGAGACCGCTTCGGAAGAAAAGACCGACACCTACACAGTGAACGTCCCGACTTCGGAAACGAAGACCGGCACCCGGACCGTGTACAAGACCGTCATGGAGCCTCGTGAAGAGAGCTACACCGTCAATGTTCCGACTTCGGAAACGAAGACCGGCACCCGGACGGTGTACAGGAACGTCATGGAGCCTCGTGAAGAGAGCTACTCCGTGAACGTCCCGACTTCGGAAACGAAGACCGGAACTCGCACGGTGTACAACACCGTGACCGAGAACGTCGAATCGGCTTACACCGTCATGGTTCCGACTTCGGAAACGAAGACGGCCACCCGGACTGTGTACACCACCGTTTCCGAAAATGTCGAGCAGCCCTACACGGTCATGGTTCCCTCCACGGAAACCCGGACCGCCATGAAGACTGTTTACGACACCGTTCAGGAAACCCATCACCGGACCGTGTCTCGCGACGCTGGCCAGTGGGTCACCACTCAGATTGCCGATCCATGCAATCCTTGCTGCACCCGTTGCTGCAAGAAGTGGTGTCCAAATGTGGTGTGTGAGCAGGTGCCTTACACGACTTGCCGTCGTGTCTGTCGCCAGGAAGCTTACAACTACAACGTGACCGTGTGTCACCCAGAAACCCGGACCCGCACGGTTCAGGTCTGCAAGCAGGTTCCTTCGACGCAAGAATACACCTACGTCGTGACCGGCTGCCGTCCAGAACAGCGGACCCGCACGATTCAGGTCTGCAAGCAAGTTCCTTCGACCCAGGAATACTCCTACCAAGTCGCTGGCTGCCGTCAAGAAACCCGGACCCGTACGGTCCAGGTTTGCAAGCAGGTGGCTGAGCCACAGGAATACACCTACCAGGTCGCTGGCTGCCGTCAAGAAACCCGGACCCGTACGGTCCAGGTCTGCAAGCAGGTGGCTGAGCCACAGGAATACACCTACACCGTCGCTGGTTGCCGTCAGGAACAACGCGAGCGGAAGTACACCGTCTGCAAGCAAGTTCCAGTCGCCAAGACCCGTACCGTGAACTTCACGGTCTGCATCCCGAAGACCCGCGAAGAGAAGTACTCTGTGACCGTCTACGACTGTGTCGCTGAAGAAAAGACCCAGACTTACACCGTCTGTGTCCCTGTTCAGGTCCAGAAGGAAATCACCGTTCAGGTTTGCCGCATGGTGCCGAAGACCGTTACGGTCCAGGTCGCTGTGCCAAGCTGCGGTGGTTGTGCAACTGCCGCTCCTTGCGGTGGATGCAATGCCTGCGGTGCAGCCCCAGCTGCTCCTTGTAACAGCTGCCGTTAATCTCGGCTCGTCTCCTCAGTCATGAGCAGAAACGGCCTCGTGTGGAAACGCACGGGGCCGTTTTTCGTTTGACTGGTTGGGGCATCAGGAACCGGACGATCGACAGGGGTGCCAGACTTCCCCCAGCCGGTTGTGTTTCACGGATCGCTATCCTCTGAAGAGCCGGTCAAGGCTTCGGAACTGTCTGCGACAAGCCCTCTTGCGGCGTCTGGAATCGTGTGTCAGACTTGTTCGCATGAACGCTGGCGGGGGCATTCCCCTCGATCGTTCCTCGTTGTTTGAGTCCGTGGTGTGCCTGTCAGGAGTGCGAGATGCGCCTCATCGGTTCAATGGTTTTGGCGCTGGTTCTGATCAGTTCCTCGGCGCGTGCGCAGGGACTCCTGTGGAAGCTCCCTGAGGGGGAAAAGACATGGTGCCAGTACGAAGGCACCTACAAGCAAACGGTCCGCCGTCCCGATTCCGCAGAAGGCGATCTCGTCCTGGAGTGGGTCCGGCATCTGACCATTAAATCACTCAGCCAGGAGGACGCCGACTACAAAGGCAAAACCGTTCCGTGTCGCTGGATTGAGATCAAGCTGCTGACTGGCCACGTCAACGAAGGCATCGTCGACGCTGGCCCCGGTGGCAACCGCATCTACAAGCTGCTCGTCCCCGTCAGCGAGATTCGCGGGACGGTCACTGAGCCGCTGACCGGGAACCGCGAGATGTTCGTCTCGTACATCCCGCTCGTGAAGGGCTATCGCAAGATCGGCGACGAGCCCGCAGCTGCCATCGAAGGCACCGTGTTTGACCTCTATCCGATGGTGTCGTACCTGCGTCACTTTCGGAGCCTGGAGTCGACTGGCGATGATGAAGTGGTCCAAACCCCCTTCAAGGATTTGACCGGTAAACTTCAGAAGGGAATGGTCGCCACCGAGACACCGACTCTCCGGACCACGACCGAGGCCGAGATGTACCGCGCGGACGAATCCCCGTTCGGGCTCGCCAAATGGACCGCCAAGATTACGACGGAAACCAAGCAATCGACCGCCGCTCGAACGACGTTCGCACCATCCATGGAAATCATCGAGACCATGGCCCTGACCGCTGTGGGTGATGATGCCGAATCGGAACTGGTCACAGATGCGCAGCCGTAGTGCAATCGATAGGCGTTGCTCCACCCACGTGGATCTTCCCCTTAAATCAACCAGCGAGTGCAAGGTGACCTGCCAGACTTCCGAAGTCTCGGAAGACTTCGGAAGTCTTTGGGTACGCCAAGTCTGGCCGCTCGCCTGACAGCTCTTAATCGGCCAGCGAGTACATTCTGTTCTGCCCTGGGAGCGATACCGTCGGACGATTGATCCATGTCAAGAATGCCAGCGGATCCGCCTCGGGAAATCGATGCTCCAACCAGGTGAGGATCCCGCCAGCGGTTTGCTCCCAGTCCGGTTCGCTCAGCAACTCGTGAACGTGCCCTGTCAGAACTCGCAGCGTCTTATCCTTTGAGGGAAGTGTCAGCCACCATCGCATGGCCGCCTCGGGATTGACCACCTCGTCCAACTCCCCTTGCAGCAGTAGCGTCGGCAGCGTCAGTCGGCTGGCCTCCTCCCAGGCTGCGACCATCGCATCCAGCACTTGGAAGTACCAATTCGCGGTCACTGAGTGGCATCGTAACGGGTCGTTCTCCAGGACGTGTCGCGCCGCGGGGTCGCGGGTCAATTGGTCGGGCCGGATGGATGACCGAAAGCGGGTGCGCGGGGCGAAGACCGTACAGAGGCGAGCCAGCGTCCGCTTCCAGACTGGCACCTTCAGCTGCAGCGCGAGCAGCGGGCCGGATAGTACCAGTCCGCGCATCGAGTCCGGTCGAGTCTGGGCATACCGCACCGCGATCAGTCCCCCCAGACTATGGCCGAAGACAACCGTTTCCTGCGGTCGGATGGCGAGTTCCTGCCAGACTTGATCGAGATCGGTGAGGTATTGCTCAAACCGATCAACATGTCCCGGCAGTCCCCCCGAGAGCCCGTATCCTCGGTGGTCGAGTGATACCACTCGCCAATTGTTCTGAGCCAGCAGTCGCGTCCAAGGCTCATACCGCTGACTATGCTCACCGGCCCCATGCACGACAACGACCGTACGTCGCGGAGTCGAACCAGCACTAGTCGTCTGCCGGACGAGCAGTGGAAGTCCATCGCTGGTTGTCAGATGCACCGTTTTCTGGAGGAGTGTTGTCCCCTGCTCACAATACATCACGACCGCCTCCTGGATCGCTGCCCCCGCCCTCAGTGGGAACTATCGGCGTCGGCTGATGCCTGTCGTCAGTCGATTCGATCTGTCTTTGGGGGAATGGGGAGTAGGGAGTAGGGAGTAGGGAGTAGGGAATGGGAGTAGGGAATGGGAGTAGGGGCGGATGCACCTCTGGTGGGGCTCCAGTCCCTCGACTCATCTACAGTGGCCAAATTCACCGGAATTTGTGAATATCCCTTTCTGGACCAGACATCACTCCGGTCCCGCTGCATCATTCTCGCAGCTGCATTGCATTGCAGGAGCCGTTGACCATGGATCTGGTTCGTTTGTTCGTCGTGTGCTGGGTGAGTGCTTGGGTACTGCCCGTTTGCCAGTCGCCTGCGAGCTTGCAAGCTGCGGATGCCGTGGCCGAGGAGGCCACCGAAGCGGAGCCCGCCGTCGTCCCCAATCCCGATGCGAGATTCAAACTCCAGATCGGTGACGAGGAGCCGGTCCCGTTTGACCCCATCACTCCCGAAGATTCCACCAGCAAGAGCCGCCGCGAAGCGATCACCTGGCAACTGGCGGGGCAGTTGCATCTCTCCAATGCCGCGACCGACAAGGCGCAGCTGAAGACCGCCGAGGATTGCTTCCGCAAGGCCATCGCAGCCGATCCCGCCTTCATCCGCAGCTATCAAATGCTGGTCAGTCTGCTCATCAGCACTCCTCCCTTGAGTGACGAGCGGCTCCTCGACGCTCAGAAGGTCGCGTTTCAAGCGGCAGAACACTCGGCGGATGGCTTCACCCTGATTCGCCAGCTCGCCGGACGGCTCGTGCAGTTGCAGCAGATGGATCGGGGCACGGCGATGCTGACCGATGCACTGGTCCTGCCCAGCTTGGTTCCTCAATCCGTGAGATACTTTCAGTTACAGCGAGATCTCGGACTGTTCTACCGGCTGGGGAGCAAGCCTGACAAAGCGGCGGAATCCTACAAGGTTGTCTTCGATGCGGTGACCAAGACCGACCCCGCTCTGTTTAATGCCGAGCAGGTCAAAGAGATTATGGCCGATCCCGCCGCCCTCTATGAAGAGATGGGGGAAGTTTTCCTGGCTGCGAAACAGCCCGACTTAGCCCTCCAAGCCTTCAATCGAGCCGCCGACATCCGGGGTAGCCGTTCCGCCGCGCACAGCTACAACCTCGCCCAGGTCTTCCGCGAAACCAAGAAACCCGCCGAAGGGCTGGAAGAATTGCAGAAGTACCTCGATGCCGAATTGCAGTCGCGAGGACGCGGGGCGTATGAGTTGCTCAAGGGTCTCCTGACCGACCTGAAGCGGGAATCAGAGCTGACCAACCGCTTGGAGAAGTTGCGGGAAAAAGATGCGCAGAATTCGCCTCTGCGGTTCTATCTGGCCGAGCAGTATGTCGAGCAGAAGCGGTTTGAAGAGGCCGAGAAGCTGATCCTCAATGGCCAAGCCGAGACACGAGACCCGTTCGGTCTGGTGGCGTTGATCCCGGTCTATCGCGGCCTGAAAAAGTACGAACCGCTGCTGGGTCTGATGATCACTGCAAAGGGACTGCCCGATCCGGAGAGTGAAGACCAACTGCTGGCCCTCGAACCTGAGCTGCAATCTCTCGTCAAGAGATACGGCAAGGAGCGGGAGGCCATGACAGAAGACACCGAGGCCATGGAAGGGCTCACCCAACTCGGCAAGGAATGGCAGAAGGGTGACGAGCCGAAAATCCAGTTCCCGCAGGCGTGGGTGCTGGGCGAATTGTGTGGCATGGCGTCACGAGTCGATGATGCGGTGGTCTTCTATCGCCAAGCGATCGAACTGCGGAATGAGCCAGAGTTCCAGCTGTACTACGAACTCGGTCTGATCCTGCTCGGGGCCGATCGTTATGAGGAAGCGATCGCGCTCTATCGAGAGTCTGCGGACCACCCGTCCACATCGCTTCAAGAAAGCCGTTGGCAGTCACTGTACTTCCTGTCGTCTGCCTATGAGTTCGACGGTAAAACGGAGGAGGCCCTGGCCACAGTCGCGGAGGCCCGCACAGTTGCGGATCAGTCGAACGCCGGAGAAAACGCCGGAGCGGCGCTACACGCCCAGCTCGCGTGGATTCATTACCACGCCCACAACTTGGACATGGCCATCTCCGTCTACCAAGAAGTCCTGCAGAAGTACCCCAAGCAAGCGAAGGTTCAGGTGAGCGCCCGCTTTAGTCTCTCCGCCGTCTATGTGCTGAAAGGGGAGATGGAAAAGGGCGAGGCCCTGTTGCAGGAAGTGCTGAAGACCGACCCCGAGAACACGCAGGCCAATAACGACCTCGGCTACCTGTGGGCCGATCAAGGGAAGAACCTCGACCAAGCTCTGGTCATGATCAACAAGGCGCTCACCAAGGAGCCGGACAACGCCGCGTACCTCGACAGCCTCGGCTGGGTCTTGTTCAAGCTCGGCCAGACCGAAGAGGCCGTCAAGAAGCTGGAGCAAGCCTGCGGCACCAAGAGCGGAGACGACCCGACGCTGAATGAACATCTCGGCGATTGCTACGCCAAACTGGGCCGCACCGAGGACGCTAAGAAGACCTGGGCCAAGGCCCTCGAACTGATGACAAAAAAGAAATCGAAGGACGAGAAACTGCGGAAGTCCCTGCGAGAGAAGCTCGGACTACCGAAGGAGTGAGTCGCTGGGGTGCCTGCTCGCATGTCTGTTTCGCCCGGACTTGGGGGTCCAAGCTAGGGGAGCCTCATTCCCCGAAATCGCCACTGCGTAATGTGCTACTCCGGGTTCTTCCACTGCTCCTCGAACGTGGTTCCGCGCGCGGCGGCGTTACCTGGCCAGTCGGTGTCCAGCTTCCAGCGGCCTTGGTGCCGGTCGACGTTCTCACCGGACACGAATAGGTTCTGATCCGCAGCTGTCCAGACACCGACGGGGGCCGGAGGATGGAGGGGGATGCCGAGAATCCACTTGACGCCCTGCATCATGAACAGCAGTAGCGGGAACATGACGAGCATCATGAGCGTCAGCGGAATCAACATCGGGCCCAGGCTGAAGAACCGCTTGGCGAAATGCTCCCAGACATCCCGCCACCCGAGCAGAACCAGCAGCGTCCCGAGGCTCAAGTATGGGCCGTAAGGGATCTCCTTGTCGAGGCGGAACGAGAAGGTGACCAGGTGAGCTGCGGTCGCCAGGAATGAAGCGAGGAAGAAGGCGAGGACGGTGGCCTGCCAGCCGATGAAGGCCCCGACCATCGCCATCAGAAAGATGTCGCCATCGCCCATTGCCTCGCGGCCCAAGACCTTCGTCCCGATGCTGCGGACCACAGCCACCATGATGGCCCCGACCGCTAGACCGGCCAGACTGACCAGCAGCCCATGCAGATGCGGCGAGGTGCTGAACCACTCGGGGACGCTCCATTCCGGAGTCAGCCAGGGGTGTAGGGCCTTGGGGATCGTGATCCGAAAATCTCGCAGCAGGTACGGGTCTTGATGCCAAGCCGGAACCAGATGCAAGCGTCCCAACGCCGTCGAGGCCACCACCGCGAAGATCGTCTGCGGGATCGTGGTGGCGTCCGGGATAATCATTAGATCCCAGTCGATCAGCGTGGCGACCAGCAGCGCCTCGATGAGTACGAGATGGAACGCGACGCGGAGATGCAGGAACATCAGCGGAGACAAGCTGCCGAGTCCGGGGATCTCCTGCGGGCCGAGATCGGCGAACACGGTACTCGCCGATAAATAGCCGCCACCAATCGGCACCTCCAACCAGTAGACCAGTACGAACAGCAACGCGTTGAACAACTCAACCAGCGGATACCGCATCGAGATCGTCAGTCCGCATGCCCGGCAGCGGCCTCTCAATGACAACCACCCGAAGATCGGAATGTTGTCATACCACTTGATCGGCGTCAGGCAGCGGGGGCAATACGACCCGCGATTGGCGATGCTCTTCAACTGGCCCCACAGCGTGAGGTGCTGCGGGATGCGGAAGACGCAGACGTTGAGGAAGCTGCCGATGCAGGCTCCCATCCAGAACATGAACGGGAGGATCAGCCACGGAGGGAGATCTTGGTTGACGAAGATCTTCACCGGGGGCTCCCGCTGGTGATCGGGCGGGGCAGAGCGAGCAGGATCTCGTCGACGATCGCTGCGGGGGTGCGGCCTTCGGTGTCGATCGTGTGCGTCGCGGTCTCGGCGTAGAGCGGGGTCCGCACCGCGAGCAGCGTTTGAATCTCCGTGCGCGGGTCAGTCCCGGTGAGAGACGGTCGCCGCCCAGCTGTGGTCGCGTCGCCGTGGATGCGGGCGAAGATGCTGTCGAGGCTGGCGGTGAGCCAGATGGCGGGACCGGACGCGCGAATGGCCTGTCGTGAGTAGGAATCGAGGATCGCCCCGCCGCCCGCCGCGATGACGAGGCGGTCCTGCGCGAGCAGCTCGGAGAGGACACCCGCCTCTCTCGCGCGGAAGCCCGGCTCGCCCTCGTCGGCAAAGATCTCGGCAATCGACCGCCCCGCCTGCTGCTCGATCAGCGCATCGGCATCGGCCCAGTTCCAGCCCAGTCGCGCGGCGAGTAACGGAGCGATCGTCGACTTGCCGACGCCGCGATAACCAATGAGTGTGATGGTCATGGGTGTTTTTCCCTCGTGTCCCTCGTTCCCAAGCTCCGCTTCGTCGCGTGCCAAACACTTTGAAGTCGCTCACCCGCAGCGAGCGGGGCGGCGTCAGCCCCCCGTGCCCGAGCGACGCGTTCCGACTCCAGAGCGATCGGTGAGCGTGATCGCGTCGCCCAGGCACGGCGGACTGACGTCCAGCCGCTCGCTGGTTGGTTACTTCGCACTTGCGGATTGCTTGGTCCCAATGCGATACAAGTGACGCTCGCTGCGAATCAGCAGCGACTTGTCGATCACCGCGTACGAGGCGAACGTCCGCTCGCCCTCAGCAAACTTGTTGGTCGCCAGCACCTCATACTTACTGGCAGCTGCCACAACGGTGGCTGTGCCGTGCTCGTCCTGGAAGTAGACCCGTCCATCAGCAGCTGTGGGTGAAGCGGAGTAGTTCCCCTCGATGCGTTCCTGCCAGTGGACCTCGCCACTCCTCGCATCGGCACAGGTCGCGATCCCGCCATCCGAGACGTAGAACAGCATGTCGTCGACAGCCACCATCGACGGGTTGTGCGGGGCCTGCTTATCGGTCTGCCAGCGGATGTGAGACTCGGTGATGTCCCCCTTCCCGGTCGGGTCGATGGCGAGCAGATTCGGCTTGTCGTAACTGGAGCTGACGAAGACGAGGCCCTGGGAAAACACAGGTCGGGGGACGACGCTGTAACCAGAGCCGTATTGGCAGCGCCAGATCTCTTTGCCAGTGGCGGGCTCGTAAGAGAAGACGGCTGTGCTACCGGGGCAGATGGCCTGCTTCTGGCCATTCACCGTGATGATGAGCGGAGTACAGAACGAGAACCCCCGGTCGGGCTTCGTGTCGCGCGGTGTGTTCCAGCGGATCTTCCCGGTCGCCTTGTCGAGGCCGACCACGAACTGCTTGTCAGCCCCATCGCAGCAGATCACGAGTAGGTCATCGACCAGTGCAGGCGAACCCCCAGTCCCATGCTGTGGGGCGTAGACCAACTCTTCGTTCTTCCAGACCACCTCGCCGCCGGTTTTCAGACAAGCTGTGCCGTGCGGGCCGAAGTGGAAGTAGACCACCTCGCCATCGATCAACGGCGACCCGCTGGCGTGGCTATTCTTGGAGTGCATCTTGAGCGGCCCCACTCGATGGAACAGCTCGATGTTCCACTCCACCTCGCCAGTGGCCGCATTGACGCACAAGCCGCGCAGCTCATGAGCCTCGGGGTTGTCGCCATCCTTGGGCACGTCGACGCTCGTCGAGAGGTAAACCTTCCCCTTCGACACGACCGGAGAGGACCAGCCCAACCCAGGGATCGGGATCTTCCAGGCAACGTTCTCGGTCTCGCTCCAGGTCAGCGGCAGACCGGTCTGATCACTCACGCCCTGCCCGGTCGGACCACGAAACTCGGTCCAGTCCGCCGCTGTGACTGCCGTGGCCACGCACAGCCCGACCACGCCCACACATGCACGCCAGTTCCACATCCGAATTGCTCCTCACCGTTGCCATGAATCACTGAGAACACACTGTACCCCGAGGCAGGCCGGGTTTCGAGGGGAGAGATGGCGTAGCAGAATTCGTAAGAATTCCGGTTCATCCGACTATTTGGGGGATGAGTTGCAAGAACGGACATGCTGGTCACCACGGGGGTTGTGTTGAGCGGCACGACAGACCAGGGGGAGAGCGCAGCCTGTCCGCAGAGGGATTGTCTCGGGCGTTGGGGTT
>JAYSUV010000551.1:0-1220 GCA_043718945.1 Planctomycetota bacterium | reverse complement strand
TCCGATTCCCCACAGCCGGGACACTCACGCCACCTATGGGGGTCACTTGAGCGAAGGGGATACCTATTTGCCCGCAATTCTGGCAAAAGTCCCAGTCGAGTGGGCTTGAGCCCAATGGGACTGACTTTAACAAACCCACGCGTCAGCGAGGGGGAGCAAAAGCGACTTTTCGCTGCGTTTCCCTCGCTGACGCGTCGGGTGAGTGAGCTAAAGTCAGCACCATTGGGCATCAGCCCACGCGCGAGCGTTATCTTCAAGGAAACGTCATTTACTGGAAGCCCCCTGGAAATCGTGTGGGGAGGGGCGATCAACCCTTCAACTCGAAAATCACTTCGACTTCCACAGCGATATTCCCAGGCAGTGACCCCATGCCAACGGCACTGCGGGCTCCCACGCCATCCTCACCAAACAAATCCTTCAACAGCTGGCTGAACCCATTGATGACAGCTGGGTGCCGCATAAACTCGGGTGTGGCATTGACCATCCCCAGCGTCTTGATCGTTCGCTGAATGCGATCCAGAGATCCCAAGGCGTTTCGTACGGTCGCCAGCAGGGTGAGTCCGACCGCTCGCGCGGCCTCGAAACCCTGCTCCTCGGTCAGGTCGAGTCCGACCTTTCCGGTGATCAGCGTTCCATCGGCACGCATCGGGCCGTGGCCCGACACGTACAGCAGGTTGCCCACCTGAACCACGGGTTTGTAGATCCCGCCCGCCTTGGGAACCGGCGGCAGAACCAAACCCAGCTCAGTCAGTCGAGATTCAGCACTCATGGCAACCCGTTCTGCTGTCAGGAGTTAGCTTACGATCTTGTGGCACTTCTTGCAGCGGGATCGGTAGCTGACCAGAGCGTTGCACTTGCCGCAACGCTTCTGCTTTTTGGCGATCTTCGCCTTGGTACGCGGTCGGTAAACCATCACGGGCTCCACGGGTCTGGATGAAACAGAAGCCCCATAGTGTAAGGGGCAAGGGGTTGGTTCGCAATGAAACTCAATCGAGTTCGAATTTCGGGATTTCGAGTATCTCTCACAGTGGGCGGGCGAGTGAGACGGACGACCTCGACATGTGCCCCCGTTTAGCTGCGACGCGAAGTCTTCGAAGCGGAGCATTCTCCGCCGCCCCGCGCGAGGTGTGAAAACTCTGCACACGGTCGGTGAGGCAAATGCCTGATTGGTTGTTCACTGGCTGATCGTCGGAATGAGAACAGTGAGACCCGAGTTGCCC
>JAYSUV010000056.1:0-6355 GCA_043718945.1 Planctomycetota bacterium | reverse complement strand
GTCCTCGTAGCGTGGGCTTTAGCCCACGCGGGAACGTCTCTTGTCAGGACGGGAAGATGTGCCCGTCCCACGAGGTGGTCTCTGTTCATGGCTCCAATCTTGTCTTGAGTTCCGAGACTTCCGCTTCCCAGCGGGTGTCGAGAGACGGACTCGGCTGCGGGATGTCGCGGGCTTCGATCCGGTTGAGAAGTTCTTGGGCCTCGCGCAGATCGTGGGCGAACGTATCCGGGTCGAGGGTGGTGGGCTCGCGCAGTTTCGCTGCGGGTTCGGTCGGCTCGGGGGACACAGACGCGGCGACCGGCAACGAGGGCGGAACGACCTCCCTCGTCACCATCGACCCGCCGAACCAACGACTGACCCACACGCCCAGCAGCACGCACGCCAGACCCGCTGCTCCCAGAGCCAACCGACCGCGCCACTGCTGAATCGCTCGTAACCACCGGCGCTTCCAATTCCGTCGCCGCAGCTGGCCTCCCCGCTGGAGTTCCGTCAGCAGTTCATCCAGCCTGGCAGCCACCGCCTTCGCATCAGTGAACCGATCTTGCGGCTTCTTCGAAAGCAGCTGTTCGATCACCTCGGCGAGTTCCACCGGGATGTCGGCGTTGACCTCATCGACGGGACGGTGCGTCTCGTGGCAGATGCGATGCAGCACCGCCATCGGCGAGGGCGCTCGAAACGGAGGCCGCCCCGTACTCATGAAGTAGATCACGCTCCCCAGGCTGAACAGGTCGCTCCGCTGGTCGACGACCTCTCCCTCGGCCTGCTCGGGAGACATGTAGTGCGGCGTCCCCGCGACGATCCCCGTGCGGGTCAGCGTGGCATCGTCGACCGTCCGAGCGAGACCAAAGTCCGAGATCAACAGCCGGTCGACCGACTCCTCCAGCAGCATGTTCGCGGGCTTCACATCGCGATGGACGACCCCCTGTTCATGCGCAGCTGCCAGCCCCAGAGCCGCCTGCCGGGCGAGCCGCAGAATCTCCGGCACCCGCAGCGGTCCCTGCTCATCGACGCGAGCTTGCAACGACCTCCCCGGCACATACTGCATCACCAGATACGAAACATCGCCCTCGACCTCGACGTTGTAGATCGGGATCACATGTTCATGGACCACCGCAGCTGCGGCTTGTGCCTCGCGGGCGAAGCGTCTGCGGGCGGCTCCACTGTTGGCGAGATGCGGGAGCAAGACCTTGATGGCCACCACGCGGTGCAGCTCGGTGTCGTAGCCCTTGAGGACCACCCCCATGCCCCCCGTGCCGATCAGCCGTTCGATCTCGTAACGCCCCAATCGACCGAGCAGGTCGGGTTGGCTCGGGGGCGAGAGAAAGTCGAGCGAGATCGATTCGGAGTCGATGGGGTTGTCCGGGTTTTGCAGTGAATCGAGTTGGATGACAACCGACGAACTCGCCCACTCCGCCTCAGTGTCGGCCTCGCCCTCTTGTCGCAAAGTCTCGCACGCCTCACGCACCAGCGGGCTGTCCCCCGACAGTTCGAGCAACCGCTGCTGACACTGCGGACAGCTGTCGATGTGGTGCTGAGCCTCGCGAAAGTCAGCCGAGTCTTCGTCGCCGACCAGTAACACATTCAGGCGGGCGGGTTCACAGGACATGTGGACACTCCCGTAGGGTGGGACAAGCTCGCTTTGGAGCGCAGGCCCACCATGTTCGACGTGACTCAAGGAATGGTGGGCCTGCGCCCAGAGCGGCTGGTCCCACCCTACGGGCTTTGCACTGGTTACAAGACATCATCAGCCTCCAGCGTTTTCAGCTCCTCTTTGAGGCGGGACAACACGCGGCTGCGGGCGATGTAGACCGCACCCGTGGTGATCTTGAGTTCGCGGGCGACATCGGCCACGGGGGCCTCCTCGACGCTAGTCCTCCAAAAGGCGAGCCAGGTCGCAGGCTGCACCTGCTCCTTCACCCGCGCGGCGGCCCACCGAAACAGTTCGCGGCGATGAGCGAGCAACGCCTGCTCGACGAGCCCCTCGGACTGGGCGACCTCATACAGGCCGCTCACCCCGTTGCGTGTCGCCTGCCGCTGCCGCTTGCTTAGCAAATCAATCAGTTTGTTGCGAGCAATCCGAAAGAGCCAAGTGCGAAACTTCGCCCGTGTGGCGTCGTTCTGCCAATGCCCGACCGCCTGCACCACGGAGAGCAGCACATCCTGCACCAGCTCGCGAGCGTCGGCATCTTGTAGCCCCTGCCGCAGCACAAACCGATGCAGAAACGGCTCGTAGATCGAGACGAACTCCCGCCACGCCTGGGCATCCGCCTTGGTCGGCAGACGCAGGATCAGACTCGCACGAGTGTCCGGCACACGAGGCATCGTTTCCTCCATTCGATAGGTATACACGACCGAGGGTCGGGAATCTTTCATGGCAGAAGTTGTCAGTCATCAGTTTTTAGTCGTCAGTGGAATCGTGCCGGTGCCTTTCAGTATGTCTCAGAGGCCCGCCCGATGTTCTGATAACTGAAAACTGACCACTGACAACTTCCCCTCAATGCCTTACTATTCACCTAGCGCATATCCCGCCACGTCCCATACTTCGGTACACCGATCCATGTCCGACACCTCGACCCCACTCCAGACCGACGCCGCACGAGAATCGATCGCCAAGCTCCAGAAGGCGTACGCCGCGATCCGCGAGCAGATGTCGAAGGTCATCGTCGGGCAATCGGATGTCATCGATCAGCTGTTGATCTCGCTGTTTAGCCGGGGACACTGTCTGCTGGAAGGGGTGCCCGGGCTGGCCAAGACGCTGATGATCAGCACGCTGGCCCGGACATTATCGATGACGTTTAGCCGCATTCAGTTCACGCCCGACCTGATGCCTGCGGACATCACCGGGACCGATGTGCTGCAACAGAACAAGACCACCGGCGAGCGCGAGTTCCGCTTCATCCAGGGCCCGCTGTTCCACAATGTGGTCCTCGCCGACGAAATCAACCGCACGCCGCCCAAGACGCAGGCTGCCCTTCTCGAAGCGATGCAGGAGCGGCAAGTCACCGTGGGCCAGACTCGGCACGTCCTCAATGACCCGTTCTTCGTCCTGGCGACGCAGAACCCGATCGAGCAGGAAGGGACCTACCACCTGCCCGAAGCCCAGCAAGACCGGTTCATGTTCAAGGTCTTCGTGACCTACCCGTCCTTCGCCGAGGAAAAGCAGATCGCCATCCAGACCACCGGCGGCAAGGCCAAGGATATCGTCCCCGTCCTCGACGCCGCCGATGTCCTCGAACTCCAGCTGCTCGTGCGCGAGGTGCCCGTCTCGGACCACGTCGTCAACTACGCCCTCGCCCTCGTCCGGCAGACCCGCCTGAACCAGCCCGAAACTCCCGCCTTCATCACCGAGTGGCTCAGCTGGGGTGCTGGCCCGCGCGCGGTGCAGTTCCTGCTGCTGGGTTCCAAGGCCCGTGCCCTGCTGCAAGGCCGCACTCACGTCACGACCGAAGACATCGCCGCCCTCGCCGCCCCCGTGCTGCGTCACCGCATCGTCGTGAACTTCGCCGCTGAGAGTGAAGGGATCACGACCGACCGCGTGGTGGAACGCATGATCGCCGAAACGCCCAGCAAAGAGAGCGACCTGAGCCGCGACCCGCGGTTCAAGAACATGTTCGCCGCGTGAGGTGTGGGACGGGCACATTTGCCCGTCCGTCTCTACGCATGCGGCTCTCAGTCTTAAGCTCTGCTTGGGACTGCATATCCCCGAAGCTTCGCTTCGACATCGGAGAGGTGGACTTGGTACAAAGTAAGTCGCGATGAGTGAGGCACTGGATCGTCGTCAAGGCGAACCTCATGAGTAGCACGGCGAAGCGGAGCTTCGAGGAGAGGCGTTCCCAAACCGGAGCTTGGGCACGAGAGGGCCAAAGGAGTGTCAGATGCACTGGAAGCTGTTATTTGTTGTTGCATTGAGCTGCATGCTGGTCTGCCCTGCGCCCGCCGAGGATCGCATTGAGAGGTGGTTGTCAGCGATTGATGGCAGTGATGAGGAAACGCGAGTCGCTGCCATCAATCGACTGGGCTCTCACAATTGGAGTACTGAAAGTCCTGAAGCGGCAGCGGTTCGTGCTCGTCTGGAGCCACTGCTTCAGGATGCCGACCCCAAGGTCTGTCAGGCCACGGCCTATGCGTACATGGCGATGGGTGGGCGACCAGAACTCGTCGAGCCGTTACTTCAGCACTCTGACATTGAAGTCGCCAGCAGTGCGGCGAAGGCTCTCCTGGCTTATTCCGACCGCGTCGAACAACCCGTGGCGACTCTGGTGAAGGCGTATACTCAATATCACATCGAAGCTGTGACAGCGTTTGGGCAGATGTCCCCCACGCTCACCCTGCCTGTGATGCACGAACTGCTGTCACTCGCGGAGAAAGACTCTGACGAGCTCGAACCAGTTGACGAATTGCCACTCCGGCAGGTCCCCTGGATCATTCTCGGCACCTCTTTTGTCATGGATGCCTCACTTGCTCCTCGGCTGCTGAAATTATCGGAAAGCACCAACCGCATGCATGTCCTGATGGCGACCATGCTGATGGGGCGAGATTTGGCCCAGCTGCCGGAAGTTCAAGTGGCATTCGTTCGGTTGTTGACACACACCGATATCGGCGTGCGTCAGTCGGCAGCACTGGGACTGCTCGTCACTCAGCAAGCAGACGCTCGTGCCTGGAGCGTGTTACGAGAACAGCTGCGAAGTTCAGACGATGAAGTGTCCCTTTCAGTGGCCATTGCATTAGGGGAATCGGGGGTGAATGGCCGACCCGTTCTGGCGGAGCTATTCCACGGCCTGCTGCATGAAGACCGGCAATACCGTGTCTACTTTCGCGATCCACTGGAGAATGTGGGCCCCACGGTGATCCCAGAGCTGCTGCGATTTGTCGCAGAGCAAGAAGACGCGAAGCGGTTTCCGGAAGAGGCCTGGGAACAGGTCTTGTGGGTACTGGCACACTTCGGTCCCGCTGCTGCCTCAGCCCTGCCAATCATCGAGCGTCACGTCGAGTTGGGAGATCAGGAGGCCATCGAGACTCTGTGCAAGGTTGGACGTGACGACCAACGTCTACTGGTCGCGTGTCTCCGCGTCTTGAAACATGAGGAAGAGCGGGACCGGAAAACACTTATTGAGTCGTTGCTGGAGACGCCACCGACGGTCGCGGCAGTACGTGAGCCACTCCGCATCGCCTTGAGAGAGATTTCGAAGGTGTCTGGTTCCATGGTCCGAGTGGATGCCCTGCGGTTACGCCAGCAGCTCGGTGAAGCCCCAGAAGCGATTGTGCAGGAGCTGATTATGGAACTGGCCAAATCGGGGAAAGAAAACAACAAGTTTGCCTTCAACATCTTATCTCTGTTGAAGGAACTCGGTCCGGCTGCGGCTCCTGCGTTTCATGGCCAGCTTGATCAATGGCTTGCGACTTTTCCAAAAGACTCCTCGGGATCACTTTCAATGGCTCTCGCTGCGGTCGGCGTCGACGCCGTGCCGTTTTGGATCGAGAAGCTGAAGGATGAAAACGAGGTTGTACGCGATCAAGCATGCCAGGCGTTGGGTGAACTTGGTCCCCAAGCGAGCGGAGCCGTTGAGGCTCTGGCGGAACTGCTGGGTGATGAAGCCGTGCCTCGCCCCGAGTATATGGACCCCGTGTGGCTGAACGCGGCGTGGGCATTGGGCAAGATTGGTCCCAGCGCACGGTCGACCCTCCCCCGGCTTTGGGAACGGCTGGATGCCCCGCACCAACATGCTGCGTCATATGTCCTGGGGGCCGTCGCTAGGATCGGTGGTCCGGCGGATGAACTGCTGCCTCGTATCGAACCTTACTTCGATCACAACGACGCCAGACTTCATGCGAAAGCCGTCGAGATTGCGATTCGTGTCACCCCTGAACGGCCCGAGACCTGGCGCGTGGCCGCTGACTACAACCGTCGGGTGCGGCACAACGGTCTCCGAACCGAGATGTTCGGTCTCGATTCGATCGGTGTGGATGATGTGATCCAAACGCTGATCGACCAACCCGAAGCGGGTCGCCATGCGATTCCCGAACTTCAGCGTCTCTTCAACGCCCCCTTCCTCGATAGTAAGCTGCGTTGCCAAGCAGCATACGCGCTCGTGAAGCTCGATTCGCAAAACCCCCAGCCCCTCGACTACCTCCAGCGTTTGTCCCAGCGGCGGGATTTCGATCAGCGTTATGAAGCTGAGCAGGCTCTGGAGAAGCTGGGGATTCCGAAATCCACCAGCAAGAGATAACAGCACAGGCGGTCGGGTGTGGGTGCGGGTCGAGGCTCCGTACGAGGGCATTGCGGTGTCGCGCTTGCGGGTGTTCGCGGGTGCCTGTGCATGAGCATGCGGTGCGGTCATGGGAGTCGGCTCCGATC
>JAYSUV010000550.1:0-9752 GCA_043718945.1 Planctomycetota bacterium | reverse complement strand
CACATCGGCGACTACGCCTACAGCTGGGAAGACGCCGGAATCGACCGGCAACGGTTTGCGGATTTTGATTATCAGTTTGAGGGGTGAGGGCGTGTGATGCGTCCATGAGACCGAACCAGATATCGTGCCTCATTCCCCCGAATCGATAGCGAGGCTGTCCGCCACACGGTACGCGATCCGCAGCCACTCCAGTGCGGCATCGAGTGCCGACTTGCTGGTGGCCACGTAGTGCCTCTCGGCGATCGATGCGGGGGCGTGGCCGAGGAAGAGTTGGTCGAGACCTCGGAACTGAGGGTGCGAGTGAATCAGAGTGGCGGAGGTCTTACGCAGCAGTTTGAACGGCTTCGAGAACGGCAGCTTGGCCATCCCCCGGTCGTAGGCACTCTTGACGGAGTCCGATTTGCGGTACGCACCGGTCTCGTCGAGTCGTTCTTCAACCAGCCGCTTGCCCGCTTTCGTGAGCAGGACTACCTCCGTCTGGCTGCGATGCTGTTGGAGGAGTCGGAACGTCTCCGGCCACAGCTGGTAGGTGACGGTCGGCACGCCTGCATGGCTGGCCGTCTTGCTGCGTTTGCGAGTGATCGTGCCTGTCTGCCATGACACGTCGCTGTCTAGCAAGTCAGAGATGTCTTTCTGGATCATCCCACAGTTCAAACCCAGCAGGATGCAGAGCCGATTCAGACCGGTCGTCTCGCGCAGCAGCGTGGCGACCTCCGCATGCGTCATGGTCTCGGGCGTCGTGGTGCGGCGCGTGATCTTCAGCTCTTTGGAGTCGATGTTCTTCGGCAGGTTCTCAATCGCATCCTGGCCCCACAGCCAGCGGATGAGGGTCTTGACGGCCACCAATCGGTCTCGCGCGTACGTCGCGGCACAGCGATCAGCGGCCATCAGTTCCAGCAGGTGAGAGTGGTATCGCGTCAGCGTCTGGCCCGCGATGGTCGACACGTCGACATCGGCTCCCGCCCAATTGCGAAAGTAAAAGATCGACGCCTTCATTGAGGTGAAACGCCCCGCCGACAGAGTGCCCGCACCGACTCGTTGTTGCTCCTTGCCCAAGAATATCTTCACCCAACCGCCCAACGAATGAGGCTGCTCCGAAGCTGTGATTTGAGATTGATTCGCTAGCCGGTCCTGCCACTGGATCTCCGCTCGTTGGAGCGAGGAGACTTCGCCGAACGATTGAGTCTTCGATGGCAGTCCCGAGATTGCGATCTTGCCGCGCCGCTTTAGCATCTCGAACCGGAACTGTTCGAGGTCGCCGGTGCTGCGGGAGGTCGCCAGAGCGGCCAACTCGTCGAGCACCTTTTGTTCGGGCCGAAACCGACTCCACAACCGATCCGAGTGTGTGACCGGCGGTTGTCGAGGCTGCTCCCGCCGCTCGCGAAGCTCCACCAACATCTCGCGAGCCACCACCGCTTCCTCATCCGCCCCATGCTGCAGCGACCAGCTGAGAACCAACTCCCATTCGCGGATCACCTCGTCATATTCCGCATCGCGAGCCCGCGGCAATCGGACGATCTCCGCATCCAGCTTGACCTTCAGCGCCGACCAAGCCGCCACCGCCTCCCGATAGCTCGCCACATCCGACTTCCCCCGCCCATTCCCGAGGTAATACGCCTTCCCCCGATAAAACTTCTTCCACCGCCCCACCCGCCCCTCAGCCCCCCGCTGAAACGTCAACTCCAGCTTCCTAGGCATCGCAAAATCCCCCGGCGTGATACGATCGGTGATACAAATTGTACGCATCTGGGGCCATGAAATGTATCACCGGTGTCCTGAAACACAGGGATTATCGCGTATTTTACCGACTATTTGCGTTTCTGATGCACACACGCGGCTGGAAGCACGGTCACGCATGAGTTGATCTTCTCGCTCAGATCGTACATAATGAACGAATCGGCTGGCCACGGTGTGTGGCGGCCATTCATTGTGCCGGTTCCTCTCCTCGCTGTGAGGTGGGTGGGACCTTGATCGAAGGATCAATCCATGGCCTATGCGCCCAATACCACCAATCCGATGACCAAGACAGACGTTCGCAAGCTTCGCAAGAAGCGGCAACGCCTGAAGAAGAAACTGAAGTGCCGGTTCGCTCCGGACGGCGTGATTCCGCGTCCTGTCTACGTCGACTACAAGGACGTGAAACTGCTCAAGGGACTGGTCGACCGCGAAGGTCGGATTCAGCCTCGTCGCCGCAGTGGCACGTCAGCCATCTTCCAGCGGGCAGTTCGCGAGGCCGTCATGCGGGCTCGATTCATTGGTCTGCTGCCTTACGTCGCTGACGAGTAACTGAATCGCCTCTGCGTCTTGACGCCAGCAACCACACTGTGATCACAACAGGCACGCTAAGCTGTGAGCTTACCGTGCCTGTTTTCATTGTGTGCCCGTGACAGATTGAGTTCCAGCGATGGCACTCTCTTGCAGCTACAAGAGACGTACCCGTCCAAGTCATGCGGCTCTCGCCACTATGTCTCCACCTGCACTCGATCATCAGCGACTTGTCTCCGCTCTACCTCGGGCGTGTTACATCCACGTCCCGTTCTGCTCGCATCGCTGTGGGTATTGCGACTTCACGCTGATTGCGCGGCGAGGGGATCTGGTCGAGGACTACTTGCGGGCGATGGAGATTGAGCTGGGGGCGCTCGATGGGACTCCGGAGATTGACACGTTGTTCTTCGGAGGTGGCACGCCGACGTACCTGTCTGCCAACCAACTCGACCGGCTCTTCTCGCTGCTCCTCAGCAAGTTCCGGCTGGCTCCCGGCTACGAGTGGAGCATTGAGGCGAACCCCACCGGACTGACCGATGACAAGCTGGCGGTGTTGCGGGCGGCGGGGGTCAACCGGGTCAGCCTGGGGGTGCAGACGTTCGACTCAGAGCTGCTGAAGCTGCTCGAGCGCGACCACGATGGCGAGATCGCGATCGATGCGGTTCGGCGATTGAAGGAGAGTTTCTCCAACGTCTCGGTGGATCTGATCTTTGGCATCCCGGGGCAGACGCTCGCGCACTGGATCGACACGATCGACCGAGCGACCCGTCTCGGGGTGCAGCACATTTCGACCTATGGACTGACGTTCGAGGCCGGGACCGCCTTCTGGTCGCGGCGCTTGAAAGGCCAGTTGAGCCAGCTTCCCGACGACCTCGAACGGGCGATGTACGAGGCCGTGATGGACCGCCTCCCCGCAGCTGGCTACCCGCAGTACGAGATCTCCAACTTCGCCCACCCCGGCTGCGAATGCCGCCACAACCAGGTCTACTGGAGATCCGAGCCGTTCTACGGCTTCGGCCCCGGAGCAGCGGCGTATGTGGATGGCGTGCGGCGTACGAATCACCGCAGCGTGACGACTTGGCTGAAACGGACGCTGGCTGGCGAACCCGCTGTTGGCGAATCAGAAGAACTCGACCGGAAAGGTTCCGCTCGCGAGGCGGTGATGCTGGGCTTCCGCCCGTGCGTGGGGATCTGCCGCACCGCATTTCGCGAGCGGTACGGCGTCGAACTGGAGTCCCTCGCCGGAGAGGCCTTCCCCAGATTCATCGCCGAAGGTCTACTCGAACTGGCCGGGGATCTCGTCCGCCTGACCCGTAACGGACGCTGCATGGCCGATCGCGTCATCGTCGAGTTCATGGGCTCTGGTCCGTAGAACGGAATTCATTCCGTTCCTGCGACTCTCGCGTTGCCAAGTTCTCCAATACGTGGGGGCTTGGCTTTGGATGGAAAAGAATGACACACCTCGCCAAAGCCGACAGCCTCTCACTGGGCAGATGGCAGATCGAGCAAGATCCCACCGCTGTTCCCTCAAACCTCTCTCCCATGACAGAGGAGTGGTCCACAGATTTCGCAGATTGGCACAGATTCAGAGGGGGGAGGAGAGATCTCCTGTCTGCAATCACCGCACCCGCTGGCGTCGAATCTGTGACAATCTGTGGAATCTGTGTACGACAATCTGCCTCTGGCACCATGATTGAATTGCGGTGCGAGGGGCATCGGTGGAAACACTCGGATGACTCTGTCGGCTTCAGCGAGAAGTGCCAAAAGAATTAGGTATGTTTCAGGCTGACAGCCAGCCCAAGCCGTAACAGTGGGGGCAGACTACGCATCCGGTATTTTCATCGGATTGAATCCTCAGACGCATCCAACGTTCCCCGGAGCAAGTCGGGCAGAGGATGCTGTCGATGGGGCGGGTTGGCAATAGTTCCAGCAGTTCTGGCAGCTGCAGATTATCGATACCTCTCACCAAGGCGGGAGCGATCTCTTCAATCCTGTCGGTGAACCGAGGCGGCTCGATTCCCCATAACTCCTCGTAATGCCAAATGGTGATGCGTCCATCCAGACCGAGATAAAGTGCTGGCCCCATTCCGAGAGTGAGAACTACAACGTCCTGTGTCAGTAGCACATCATCAGCATTGGGATGTTGAAGCTGTCGAGCGCGGATGACCAACAATTTGTTTCGCAGTGAGGTCGTAATCGGAGGCATAGACACGCTTTTCTCCATTCTGAAAGGCGAAGACTTCTGAAGTTGGCGGCGTCGGCAGCGCCCTTCGGAACGGAATAAATTCCGTTCTACTTCAGGAGTCCACCAACCCCGTCAGCACATGCCCATGCACATCGGTCAGCCGTCGGTTGGCCCCGTTGTGCCGGAACGTCAGCCGTTCGTGATCGATCCCCAGCAGGTGCATCACCGTCGCATGGAAGTCGTACGTGGTGAGCTTCGCCTCCCCGGTCTTCCACGACCAGGGGTCACTCTCGCCGACCGAGACGCCGGGCTTCACCCCGGCCCCGGCCATCCAACTCGTAAACGTCCCCCCGTTGTGATCGCGACCCGTGGCTCCCTGGGTAAACGGCATGCGGCCGAACTCAGTGCTCCACAGCACGAGCGTCTCCTCTAACATCCCGCGCGCCTTCAAGTCGACCAACAAAGCGGCGATCGGTTTGTCGGTTGCATTGGCCATCTTCGGCAGCTCATTGATGATGTCGGTGTGGTTATCCCAATTGTTGCTCGCCCCCCCGGCTCCGCTCCAGATCTGCACGAACCGCACCCCGCGCTCGACCAGCCGGCGCGCGGTCAGGCAGCGCTTCCCAAAGTCCGCCGTCACCGGGTCATCGATCCCGTACAGCTGTTGCGTCGGCTGGCTCTCTCGCGTGAGGTCGAACGCCTCGGGAGCGGCCAGCTGCATCTTGGCAGCGAGTTCGTAGCTGGAGATGCGGGCTTCGAGTCGGGTGTCGCCGGGATGCTCGGCGAGGTGCTTGGCATTCAGCTCCCGCAGCAGATCGAGCCCCTCGCGCTCACTGGCCGCGGTGATCTGTTTCGCCTCGACCGGAGGCAACAGATCATTGATCGGCGAGGCCGCACTCAGGTTGAGCGAAGTCCCTGTATGTGCGACCGGCAGGAACCCTGCACTGAAATTCCCCTTCTGGTTGTACGGCAGCCCCTTCGGATCGGGGAGTACCACAAACGTCGGCAGATCATCCGTCAGCCGACCCAACCCATACGACACCCACGACCCCAGACACGGAAACCCCGGCAGCAAGAAGCCTGTGTTCATCAGGTAACTCGCCGGACCATGCACGTTGGTCCGCGACTGCATCGACATGACGAACGCGAGGTCATCGACATGCCGGGCCACCTGTGGGAACATGCTGCTGACCCAGCGCCCGCACTCGCCGTACTGCTGAAACGGGAACGGCGACTTCATCACCTGGCCGGGGACGCTGGTGGCTGCCTCGACTCGCACTCCTTGGCCGGGATCGAATGCCTGACCATGCAGCCGGTCGAGTTCCGGCTTGTAATCAAACGTGTCCATCTGGCTCGCGCCGCCATTCATAAACAGTTGGATGACGTACTTGGCTTTCGCGGGATAATGGATTCCGACGGAGCGCATCAGGGGCTGATCGTCCGCGAGCAGACCTTCCTGCGTGAGCAATCCAGCCAGGGCGATCCCGCCGAACCCGCCGCCGATCTGCCACAGCGCTTCGCGGCGATTCGGTTTCGTAGCGTGGGCGTTAGCCCACGCGAGAGCCGTGTCTATCTGCTTACGTGGGCTAAAGCCCACGCTACGACCAATCCCATTGGGCGATTGCGAGTGGAGATTCATCGCTCAACCCTCCTCTTTCCTCTTGAGGTAGACCGTCCGCCCCGCTCGATGTTCTTCGGAACTCGGCTCGGCACGGTGAGCCGCCTCAGCCTCCGCAGCTTCGGGATTCTGCTGAACGAACAGCCACTTGAGATACCCCACGCACCACCCGCACCCCGTCCCTGCCCCGCCACACTCGCTCAGCTGACTCGCCCGTCGCATGCGGACCTTGTTGATCCGCATGTAGTTCAGCAGCTTGCGCTTGCTGACATGGAAGCAGAGACAGACTTCGTCATCGAGTTCCATGAGGCGTCCGTGTTTTCAAGAGTGTGTATTGATTGTCCCTTGCGGTGGGCGGCAGTACAACCGCGAACGAACATCGCAGGGTGTTATGGATTCCTGGGACTTGAGGGGCAGGACAGGGGCGAGTCGCTCCGATAAGATGTCAGTGAATCGAGGCTGGCGACGTATCGTATTTGATGTAGAACAGACAACTCACGGATGTGCGATCACGCCAAATCCATCGAGGACGACACCGATTCAGAGGCATGACGACCTCTGGCCGAGGTCGTCATCGACGGGATCGCCTCCGTGACTGTATTGAAATCACAATGAACCGAATGACATTCACAACTGGTGTTTGCAGGAGTGAGCGGCTTTTCATTCAGTGGTCGTGGCCGGTTCAGGGGCGGGTTTGGGGGAGGGAGTTTCCGAAGTTGGATTTGGCTGCCGACTCAACTCGAGCAAACGACGAATCAGTAACATTCTCCTCGCCTGATGGGGGCCCGGGCCGATCCCAGCCAACACTTGCGAAGCGGATTCAAATTGCTGAGCTTGTGTCAGGGTGGCAGCCAGTCGCATGGCGGCGGCCTCTCGCCTCTCGCCGAGAGGAAAATAACGGGCGTAACGTTTGAGAGTCCTGGCGCAGGCGTCCATGTCATGATTTTCGAATTGGGTGGATGCCATCCAGTAAGTGGCTTTGTCCGAGACCGCTCGATTGCGGTCCATGGCGACCTGGGTCGCGCCATCGATTTTCCCACTGAGTTTTGGTGCGGCTAGATGTGCTCCCATCATCGGCAGGTAGCCTCCGATCGCTTCCGTCCGATCACCGAGCAACTGTTTGACTCGGGCTTGTTGCAAGGCGGGATTCGTACGCTTCGAATACACAGTCCACAGGCCGGTTTTCGGGTCTTGCACCTCTTCAAACGTGGTCGGACCTGCCATGACGGCGACCAGCTGAGCCATGTGTTCCGCAGCCTCGGATCCGAGGGCGTCATACCTGACACACTGCTGTTCCGGGTAGTCCCAGACTTTGATGTCCTCCACTTTGTATCCGAGAGGAACGACTGCGCGAGTGACTCGTTCCAATAGCCCCTGTTCACGCCCGGCACTCGCTCCGAGTCCGTCGAAGATGACGCATGGCTGGCCAATGGGCCATTGAAACTGCAGCTCGGCCAGTCGTGGAGCCCATGTGTTACTTGTCCCGACAAGCCCGACCTGGGCCCCCTTGAGTTGTTCTGATGTCCATGGAAATGGAGCCCCTTCCACATCAAGTTGACGGAGAATCGAGTCATCGGCAACGGCCTCCTTGAGGGTCGCTGGCTCCCGGTACAGGGTGTTCCGCTGACTCTCGCCAGCGGCCGGCACAGCGAGCCCCGTGTGCGGATCAAACAGATAAACTTCGTTTTGAATGACCACCCCCACTAACGGCGAAGTGGCAGTGTCTTTCGTGGTCAATACGAAAGTGTCGAGATGCAATTGACGCAGAAGTTCTGCCAAGATCCAGGCTCGATCTGCAGTCGTCCCTTCCCCCAGTAGCAGGCATTCGAATGGTGTCAGTGGGCGAATCATGGCAGATTCTGTCGGGACAGGCTCGACGTTCTGAGAAATCAGATCCAGTGCTGCTAACACTCGCTGGAGATCATTTGTCTGAGACTCGCCGATGCGGATCGCCATCTGAGTCAGAAGCAGAGACTGCCGAATGTGCTCAACGTCCCGGCGCCCGAATTGCGAATCCAACACACGCTTGAGGGACTCTGTGCTCACCTCTGCCTGGATCGGCTTCAGATCCGAAACGATCGGGGCATCTCCCTTCGATCCGCAGGTGGTCCAGTATCGATTCAGTTCCTGGATGCGGCTTTCGATATCGGTGTTGAACTGCAACCGCTCGGGATTCACACTTTGAATCCATTTGGCCAGCTTGGCCTCACACTGGCTACTGTTGCCCCCCCCCGCCCCATTCAAGGAAGTCGGTCCAGTCACACCAGATGGCTGCTTTGTCGGCAACGAGAAGTACATGACTGCAAAAGCGGCTGTCATGCCAAAGAGCCATAAGACGACGCGTGAATTCAACCAAGATGGACGAGGAACGGGTGCGGACATGAGTGACGGTGTTTTCGGATCAACGGGAAGAAGTCGAAGGACTGAACCACAGTTCCACAGATGGCAAGCGACGAGATCTCATCGCTGAATGAGTGATCCATCATGATGACCGCTGACAAAAACCGCAAACGCAATCCTGTCGATCCCCGGTGGAAGGGGCTGGCAGGGACTGGGCGTGTGCGTCCATCAAGTCGGCAGAAAATCACCAAGGAGTTACGGAGCTGGACTTTCACTCGGGTGACTTTCACGACATCAACAGGGGGCGAGGAAGGTTTTGACAGGATTCACAAGAGAAAACCGGATGCCCAGACGTGCGGCGAGACGCCGATGTGATCCTGTCTATCCTGTCAAAACTTCTGAGCTGTATGACTCCCACTCCACTCGAAAGCCTGGCGTTCTCCGTGTCTCCGTGCCTCTGCGGTGAAATTTCTGACGGCGACCTACTTTTGTGAGGCACACGGGAGCCGTGGCGAGATTTCGGCGGCCTTTCGCAGCGCAGCCACGGTCCAAACGACCGGGTACAGCGATTCGGAATACCAGAGCTTGGCGAAGTAGAACCCGATCGGTGAGGGAGTGGTCCAGGTGCCATCTTCGACCCGTGCGATCAGCCACTCGACGCCGCGCGCGAGGGAGGCGTTGAGGTCAGGAGTGGGGCAGACATTCCTGTCTGCCATGTCTGCCGGACAGTCGAGCAAGGCATCGAGTGCTAGTGCTGTCTCCTCCACCGTCGACGGTGCCCCTCGATCCCCGCCCCAGCCGCCATCCGGGTTCTGAACGGAGTAAAGCCAGTCAGCGCCGTGCTGGGCATAGATGGGCCAGATGTCAGGATCGTTCACCGCCAGATCAGAGAAGGCCCGCAAGACTCGGGATGTGCCGTAGACCGGGTTCTCGTCATTCGGGGCATGCTGGTTACCGAACCAGAGTGGGAGCCAGGAACCGTTCGGGCGTCGGACCTTTGACAGAAAAACTTCTCCCCTGCGGATCGCTTCGAGGGCCTGGTGTTGGAGATCATCCAGGCCACAAGCCCACATGAAGTCGGGATCATCTTCCGGCTTCGGTGGTTGCAGCCAGGCATTGATCGCCCGCAGGCAATGAGCCGTGATGTCCGGTGAGCTGCGATCAAACGGCAGTGTCCCCCAGCCGCGACAGAAGGTCGGGAAGCCGCCATCACGGTTTTGGAGATTGATCAACCAGCGAATGGCGTTTTCAACGGCAGCATCCGAGGCAGGATTGACCACGGAGGCACGGAGGCACGGAGAAGAGGGGATTGTGAGCGGCAGGGCGCTAGCCGCCGGTTTCTGG
>JAYSUV010000549.1:0-9753 GCA_043718945.1 Planctomycetota bacterium | reverse complement strand
TACGAAACCTCAGCCTCGGACGAGTCGGGCGAGCCAAGTGACCTACCCCGTGAGCCTCGCCATTCGCTGACAGGCTGTCGGCTTCCGCGCGGAGTGTCCTGAACCCGGACCAATTCCTACGGGTTCGTCACTGGCCCATTGCCAGGCGATGAGCCGGGGCTGGGGAGGGTGATGGGGAGTGGAGCGGGGGAGGTGATGGGCGGCGGGCTGGAGGGCGTCGCACGATTCATCCAGGCCCATGTTCCGCCGCAGACCGCGACGCCACAGGCGATCGCCAAGGCCCAAGAGCCGTACGGCGGCGGATTCTTCGGCATCTTTTCGAGATACTCAATCCGGGCATTCAGCTCTGGCCAGAGACTCTCGGGAGTATCAAAAGTCGTATCGGGGTCGGAGGCTCCCAGCAGCACCATCGACGACTGCAACGATTTGGCCTTCAGTCGACAATCAGGACAGGTGGCAATATGACGACGCAGCTCCTCAATGCGCGCGCGGTCGTCGAGATCGTTCCCGACCCACAGCGCCAATTCGAGTCTGACTTCGTCGCAGTACATTCTGGGGGAGCCGTTAAGGGTTGAGGGTTTGGCCACGGATGAACACAGATGAACACGGATCAGGAAGGTTCTACTCGGCGATCGCACTGGGATGATACGTCGCAAGATCCACAACCAGCACCGCCCACTTTCCGCTTCCCCATCTGTGTTCATCCGTGTTCATCTGCGGCAAAACTTCTTCTGGGTGAGGGTCCGATTCTGTCGCTCATCGCTCAACGATTTTTCGCCGGGTCCAGGCTTCCTGGAATCGGTTGCGGGCTTCGGCCAATCGCCAGCGGATGGTGGCTTCTTTGCGGTCGAGGATCGCGGCGATCTCGCTGGAAGAGAACCCTTCCAAGTCGCGCAGGATCAGCACCGTGCGAAACTGTTCCGGGATCTGGTCGATGACATGGCGAATCTCTTCATGCAGTTCCTGCTGGACTTTCGGGTCAGCTGTGGACGGGTCGGGGGAGCGGTCACCCGCGTAGTCGGTGAAGAAGAACGACCAGATACGTCGCCGCCGCTTCTGCCGCCGATGGTAGTCCAGAGTGAGATTCACTCCAATCTGGAATAGCCACGGAGCAAAACGGCGAGACGGGTCGAACTGGGCGATCCGCTCGTAAACCCGCAGGAACGTCTCCTGCGCAAGATCCTCCGCCACATCCGGATCGCGGATGAAGCGTCCGATCACGCGCAGCAGTCGCCGCTCGTACCGCTTGACCAGTGTCCCAAACGAGTCGCGCTTCCCGCGCCGGGTCTCCTCGACCAGTCGGGCATCACCCGCCCGGTCGTCCCCCTCGAGAGTCGTCTCATCTGGAACCATCATTCGCCGCTGATCGATCTTCATGTCCGGCTCCTGTGGAGTCTGTGGCCGGTCTCAACACCTCTGTTATAGATGGGATACGTCGATCACGGGAGAGGTGTTGGAGGAATTCGCCCCGATTCCCACGATCCATGGCGAAGTGCGGGTTGCCCGTGGACCAATATCACTGATTTTGAATTCTGCTTTGCCGATACTGCACATATCCTCTTTAGGTAAACAGTTACGGAGTGTGCGCCAGGAAAGGTGGCAGCTATTCCACGCTGCGCGACATGATTCAAAGTGAGCCGCAGATAAACACGGATGAACGCAGATCAAGAGGCTCCACCACGAGAGAACATCGCCCCGATTCATCTCTAAATCTGCGTTCACCTGTGTTCATCTGCGTTCATCTGCGGCTCATCCACTCCAGTTCTTCTTCTTGTCGAGTCTCTGCCAGCCGTTGGCACAAAGTGCCAGAATGAAGTCGCGCAGCCGCCTCACTGGCGATTGATTTCCACTGCCTATCTCTCTGAGGCAAATGCGGTTACGGCGTTATTGGATTCGCGAGCGACAGTCCTTGAAAAGCTGCACAAGCTGGAGCGACTTTGCCGATAACTCTGAATGTGTGTGCCGCACTGCGCGGTTTTTCCGGTTTCGGGGGGCAACCGACTGGAAGGACTACTGTGGAGCGGCATTCCGGGAGGCGCGGAACCCTCTCTCACATTCTCGCGAAAGATACCCCTTCCATGTTTGGTCGCCCCGATTTCATTCGTCGCCATTCTTGGTCCCTGGCGGGCACTTTGGCAGCTGCGTTGCTGGTCCCGGCCTTCGAGTGGAGTGCTTGGGCCGCTCCGCCCGAGGAATTGGATACGACTCCCTCGAAGCAGGCAGCCCCCCGCACGGCCACCCCGGAAAGCACGGTCCATCTGAACCACATGTCGGCACCGTGGACTAAGGTGCTGCAAGATCTGGCCGATGGGACCCACTCGACGCTGGTGATGCACGACGCTCCCTCGGGACGGTTCAGCCGACACGATTGGCACAAGCACACGCGGACTGAAGCGGTGCGGATTCTGAACCGCGATCTGGAAAAACTCGGGTATCGCATTCTGGAGAAGGGGCAGTTCCTCACCGTGATCGAGGTGCAGCAGGCCCATGTCGATTACGAACGTCACGTGGTCGGTGAACGTCGGACTCCCGTCGTCGTCAAGGAGCAGTTGCCGATCGACTCCGTCACCGATGAGTCCTCAGAGGAAATCCAGGTCGTCCAGCATACCGTGCCGGCCAAGGCTCGCCCGTCCGTCCCTCGCTCCACCACGATTCAGCCCGCCCACAATTCACGCGACAACCGGGTCACACAGATTCAGCACGTCGATGCGGAAGAGGGGACCACTCCCTCCGCCCAGCCGAAGGTCACCACCCCCGAGGCCGCCGCTCCCGAGGAACTCACCTCCGTCACCATCAAGCCCACCAAACGCCGCGCCGCCGATATCGCCAAGCAGATTCACGCCGCCTTCGGGGATCGATCCCAGCTGTCGAATGCGGGGCCGCATGACCTTCCCGCGTTCATCGTCACTCACCCGCAAGCCAAGGACGCTAAAGACGCCGGGCATCCTCTCGATCCGCACTTTACGGTCGAGATCGATGCCGACCGCAACGAGCTGATCCTGACCGCTAGCGAAACGATGGTCGGCAATCTGGAGAGCTTGATTCGCATGCTCGACAAGGCTTCCACGGCCAAGGGGCAGAAGCAAGAGATCGTCGCGGGGAACAATGCCGCAGTGGCCGAGAAGCTGCAACCTCAGCTCTCTCAGCTGGTCGCCGACAAGCAAGCCGCTGAGGCCAAGTCCACGAAGGGGCGCGGACCGGACATGGCTCAAGGCGAGTCCGAGACGACCGACCCAGCTCCCGAAGTCGGGTCCGCTGAAGAACTGTTCAACCGAGGAAGCAAGTCCACGAAGGAGGCCGCGGGGCCTCAGCCGGGGGCGATGAGCGAGGAGGGTTCAGGCAATCAATCCGCACAGGATCAGTTGCCGGCCCTCCTCGATACTCTCAAGGGCGATGTCTCGCTCGAATCGATGCCCGATCTGGATTTGCTGATCCTGCGCGGCAACGAGAAAGATGTCGAAGCCGTCATGCGGGTCATCCGCACGATCGAGCAGATGGCCGAGGGCAGTACGCCGGAGATTCACCTCCGCCGACTGGAGCATGTCGACTCCCAGTCACTCTCGACCCTGCTGACCCAGGTCTACGACCGGATGATTACGCTCCGTGGCACCACCGCTCAGAAGAGCGAAGCTCAGATCGCGGTGATCCCTGTTGTCACTCCCAATGCCGTGCTGATCCTGGCACCGGCGAGCGCGCTGGAGTCAGTCCTGCTACTGACCGAGGAACTGGATCGCGAGGTCGACCCTCTGCACCAGGTCGAAGTCTTCCCCCTTGAGTACGCCATCGCTTCGCAAGTGGTCAGCACGATCGAAGATTTCTATCCCGTTGACGCCACGCAGCGTCCGGGACTTTCCGCACGCATCCGCATCTCGGCGGACACGCGCACCAACTCGGTCATCATCCAGGCCACCCCGCGTGACATGGAAGAAGTCCGCTCCGTCATCAAGAAGATTGACCGCGACGAAGCCGGATCAGCGGTCCAGGCCAAGATCATCAAGCTCAAGAGTGCCAATGCCGAAGAGCTGGCGACCTTCCTGCAAGAGGCCCTGCAAAGCATCCTCACCGGGCAGACTTCGACCACCGGCGGCGGTGGCGGCGGCGGCGGGCAAAACAGTCAACAGCTGCGAGAAACGAAATCGGTCGTGCTGGAGTTCCTGGCCCATGACAAGAGTGCCCAGGAGATGATCCGCTCCGGCCTGCTCACCGATGTGCGAGTCAACGCCGACCCCCGCACCAACACGATCATGCTCACCGCTCCCAAGCAGAGCATGATTCTGATGGAAGAACTCGTCCGCGTGCTCGATATGCCGAGTTCCGCTGTGGCCGAGATCAAGGTCTTCCAGCTCAAGAACGCCGACGCCGCCGATGCCGTGACACTGCTGACCGCTCTGTTTACGGAGACCGCCACCGCCCAGCAGGGAGCGATTGGAGTCCAACTCGCCGGAACCTCGGACGCGGGGAGCAACCTGGTTCCGCTCAAGTTCTCGACCGATGGGCGGACCAACAGCGTCATCGCCATGGGTGGCGGGGATGCGCTGCGGATCGTCGAAGCGGTGCTGTTCCGGCTGGACGACAACGATGCTCGCAATCGCAAGACCTCGGTCGTGAAGCTCAAGAACAATCCGGCCACCGACATCGCCACCGCCATCAATCAATTCCTGCAGTCTCAGCGGGATCTGGCCCAGATCGATCCGACGCGAACCAGCAGTTCCCAGCTACTCGATCAGGAGGTGATTGTCACTCCCGAACCGCTGAGCAACAGCCTGATCATCAGTGCGACCCCGCGTTACTACGATTCGATTCTCGACCTGACCAATCAGCTCGACCGTGATCCGTCACAGGTATCGATCCAGGCACTGCTGGTTGAAGTCACGCTGGAAGACAATGATGAGTTCGGTGTCGAGCTGGGGTTCCAGGACTCGTTGCTGTTTGACCGCAGTGTGATTGACAACATCCTGACGATCCCGGTGACGAACACCGCTCCCAACGGCGTGCAGACGACGACCAACACGATCATTTCACAGTCGGCCACTCCTGGCTTCCCGTTCAACAATCTACCGCTGGGGAACAACACCTCGGTCAGGCCAGGACGGGTCGGTTCGCAAGGGTTGAGCAACTTCTCACTCGGCCGCACCAATGGTGACTTGGGCTATGGCGGTCTCGTGTTGTCGGCGAGTTCGGACTCGGTCAACGTCCTGATTCGGGCGCTGGCCGCCCGCCGGAATGTGCGGGTCTTGAGCCGTCCGTCGGTCACCGTCCTTGATAGTCAGATCGCCGAGATTCAGGTCGGGCAGGTCGTCCCGGTCACCGATGGCGCGACGATTGGAACCAACGGAAACGTAATCCCGACGATCACCCGCGACAACGCGGGCATCATTCTGACCGTGACTCCTCGCATCAGCGATGAGGGCCAAGTCGTGATGGAAGTTGCCGCCGAAAAGAGCCAGTACACCGGGGCCGGTGTCACCATTCTGACCGATGCCAATGGACGCGATGTGACCTCGCCGATCAAGGACATCACCACCGCCAGCACCACGGTCAAGGTGCCCGACGGCCAGACCATCGTTCTGGGTGGGATGATTACGAACTCCGAAGACACCATCGAACGCAAGGTTCCCTGGCTCGGGGATATCCCGCTCGTCGGTGCCGCGTTCCGGTACGACTCGCATGCCCACCGCCGGACCGAACTGTTGATCTTCCTGACCCCCCGCGTGATCCGGAATGATCAGGATGCGGAACAGATCAAGCAGATCGAAGCTCAACGAATTCACTTCTTTGAGGACGAGGCCGAGTTGATGCACGGACCGCTGTTCGCGATCCCCGGCGAATCGGGCCCCGAAGGACCACCCACCTGGGAGGCGACAATTCAGCCCCTGCCGATCCCGCAAACTCCTGGATCTGTCCCGGCCCCGACGCTCGCTCCCTCCTCGATCTTCGAGGAGTCCTCATCCCAGTCGATCCAACAGATGAAGGGCGAGTCCACAGAGGTCACCGTCCGGACCCCCGTTCACAAGCCCCGCAACTTCTTCAAGAAGAGCTCCAAAGCAACGCGGTGAAGGAACGTTGAGGGTTAGGTGCCGAGCGTTGTCCCTCCTATCCCGAAGGGATTTCAGCCCATAGCCGGTGGTGAGCGGAGCGACACCACCGGAGAACCATCACGAGTTGATCCCTATCCCGAAGGGATTGAAGCCGCACTCGATCTAGAGCCGGTTCCCCACGTCAGCCTCAAGACAATTCTGGAAACCTTGCGTATCGACGAATGGCTGCAATCCCTGACGGGATAGCAATCATCTCGGACTGCTCCGTCCGGTGGTGGCGCTGCGCTGACCACCGGCTATGAGCTGACATCCCTTCGGGATAGAAGAGGTGACACGATGTCCACTCTCTCGTCGCAAGTCGCTCATCTTCCCACTCCCCCTCAACGGCCTCCCCCCCATGCTCCGCACTCCACTCTTCGCCTGGCTCGGCCTCACGCTCATCCTCGCCTCCGGGTGCAGTTCGCTCCAGCTGTTTGGACCACGGGTCGTCGAAGCCGACGCCAAGCACCCGGTCGGGGAGATCCTCTGCATCTGGGAAGCGGCGGAAGGACGCGGGCTCGACAATCATCCGTGTCGAGGATTCGGCGGCCAGATCCTCTTCTTCGCAGCCGGGCGAAAAGCTCCGGTCAAAGTGAATGGGGATGTCCGCGTGTATGTGTTCGATAACGAAGGCGTCAACGGCGACCCGTCCTTGCCGCTCCACCAGTTTGACTTCCCGGGCGCAGCCTGGAACGCACTGCTGCGGCCTTCGAATCTGGGGACCTCCTACCAGATCTTTATCCCCTATACCCGCAAGGGGCAGAACCAGACGACCTGCTCCGTCCGAGTCAGCTTCACTCCAGAAGGCGGACTGCCCGTCTACTCGAAGACCGCCAGCGTCGATCTGCCGGGGACCGCTCCCGCCATGAAGCCCGAAGACAAACAGGTCGTGACCGTGTCCAATGAATTGGCACACGGATCGGGCCAAGGGATCATGACCGCTGACTGGTCCGAACTAATCCACAATCCCGAGTCGGCCTCCCAACTCGCCCCGTCCCGGACGCCGGGGATCTCTCTGGCGACCCACCAGCAGGCGACCCGCCAATCCAACAACTGGCAGTCCTTGCGGCAAGCTGCGGATCAGGCCAATCATGTCGCTCCGGAGGAGCCACCGCAGGAACTTCCCGCGACGGTCACGGGACTGAAATTAAAGCGATTACATCCGTTGCAGTCCGACTCGGAACCGGAAGCAGAATCGGATTCCGTGCCGGAATCTGCCGATCCGTCGCCCGAATTGTCTGATTCCCCTGTTCCGGCGGACACGAATCGTCGGCATCCCCTGGCGGATTCCGACTCGGAATGATCTTGCGAGCACTGAAAATCTGATAGAGTGGTCAACGCGCGGAGAGTTGTCTGTACGGGGCGAGGGCCTCGCGATCCGGGAGTGAACATGACCATTCGAGTTTCCACTCTGGCTGTTTGGGCTGGTGTTCTGTGGGCCGGTTTCGGCATGTCTGCGACTCTGGCCACTGCTCAGACCCGCGCGACGGGCTCCACCGGTTCATCGGGCGTGACCCAGCTAACGCCGACGCAGTCAACCAGCCTGAACTCGAATGCGAGTACCACGGGGACCACGGCGGGTGGCAGTGGCAGTGCTGGGGGGGGCGGCGGTAGTTCGACCCAGATGAGCACCGGGAATCAACCGGAGTTCAATGCCGGAGATGGCTCCGTCGGAGCCCAGGTCGGCCAGAACGGGTTCACCGGTCGCACCAACACCGCCTTCGCGGGCAACCGCAATGCGACGCAGGGCGGCAACACCAGCCTGCTCCCCCAATTCAATCAGCTGGGGAATCAAGGGAACACGACGAATCAAGGCAACACCGGACGATCGAATATCATTCGGGCCCGACCTCAGCAGCGGATCGCCTTTACCTACCCCAAGGCCAATCTCGTCGCGACCCAGGTCCAGATGAGCGACCGCTTCCAGCGGATGACAGGGGCCTCCGGAGCGAGCGCCTCGATCTCGGATGAAGGCGTAGTCACGCTGACCGGCATGGTCACATCGGACGACTCCCGCAAACTCGCCGAAGCCCTGGCCCGCCTCGAACCCGGCGTGCGATCAGTGGTCAATGAGTTAAAAGTGGACACCGTCTCGCCGTAATGTCGTAGGACGGACGTCCTCGTCCGTCCGTGTCTACACCTCTTCATCGCGCAGCTGATCCCCGCGAGAATGACCAGGGAAGCCAGAATTTAACGCAAAGTCGCCAAGGCGCAGAGACGCAAAGCAAGAGGCCGACCTTTCCAGAGGGTGGATTGACACGCTGCAGGCGGCTGGGGAAATTCAGACGTTTTTAGGCTTCTTGGCTGTGCGCAAGGTCTTGTCCCCTTCGCGACCTTGCGCCTTCGCGTCTTTGCGTTGACCTCCTCCGATTTGTGTCAGTAGGACGGATGTCCTCGTCCGTCCGTTTCGAAAACCCCGGAGATCGACGGACGAGGATGTCCGTCGTACATCTCCATCTGGCCCGCGTGAAGTCTAATGACCTCCCATTGTTATCGTTTTCGACACCACTCCTCACCCCGGCTACAGGCTAAATTCCCTTCGGGAAAATGACAGCGACCAGCCGGATCCTCGACTGCCGCGAGCGGGAGACAACGCTTACTCACCGCAGCGGCTCGGCAGGAGCCTCGCCCGCCCGGGTTGAGACTTCCGACTTCTCCGGCGTGACACGGCCAGACAACGACTCGGTGGGGCGGAGGACTCCACTGGCAGGATTGGCTTGTTGCGAGAGGAACGAAGCCTGCGAATGCCCGCGTAAACGCCATACAAGAGCAGGATCGCGGCACACGCCCCCGCGATGAACCGACAGCGAAAGCGATCTTCACTCGACCAGATCATTCGCCCCGTCGAGTCGTAGCAAGCGGAGTGCTCTTGGTCAGATGGAAAGGGAGGATTTGGAAACCATGTGGGAAGCCTGGCCCACAGCCTTTTTAGCGGCGAGTCGCGTTTGGCGGAGACGACATACCAACTCTTTCTTTGATACTCATACTTCTGGTTGTCCACACCCCATTGCGGTTCGATGACAACTCGTCCTTCGCGATTCATGTAGCCAATCTTGTTTTCCCGTTGCACCCACGCCATGCCTGCCGCGTCGAAAACTCCTGCCCGATTCCATTGCGGTTCGATGACCACCTGTCCCTGGCGATTGATCCAGCCGCGTTTGCCATCGCGCTCTACCTGTGCCAGGCCTAGCGAGTCGAAATCCTCGACACTGTCCCACTGTGGTGGGATGGCAATCTGTCCTTGTCGATCGATCCAGCCGCACTTACCATTGCGTTGTACGATCGCCAAGCCTGCTGCGTCAAAATCCCCTACGGACCCCAATTGCGGTTCGATGACAGTCTGTCCCTGGCGATCGATCCAGCGGTATTTGCCATCGCGGTAGACACGTGCCCAGCCTGCCGTGTCGAAATTCCCTGCGCCGTCCCATTCCGGTTCGATGACAATCTGTCCTTGGCGATCGATCCAGCCGTGTTTGCCATTGCGTCGGACGAGTGCCCAGCCTGCTGTGTCGAAATCCCCTGCGAGCCCCCATTCCGGTTCGATGACAATCTGTCTCTGACGATCGATCCAGCCGTATTTTCCATCGCGGTAGACCAGTGCCATGCCTGCCGTGTCGAAATTCCTTACGCTCTCCCATTGCGGTTCGATGACGATCTGTCCTTGACGATCGATCCA
>JAYSUV010000548.1:0-3450 GCA_043718945.1 Planctomycetota bacterium | reverse complement strand
ACTCCGAAAACGCCCGATCATCACAGTCCACGACTTCGTTCGAGAACTGGCCGGCCTGGGAGGTCACCTGGGCCGAAAAAGCGACGGAGAGCCCGGCTCTGGCGCGGCCTCGATAAACTCATCCTGTGCCTCAGAGGACATGATGCACGAAAGAAATGTGGGTAAGGGTAAGGCCTCCTGACCCCGCCACCCATTGAGATGATGCGATCCTGTATCTTTCCAGATTGTTCTTGGCCGCGAGAGCGGCAGCAGCATATAGCCGTGGGCGCAGCGGCTTTTGCCGCCAGCCCACGGTCCCGATTCACAAAGATCGTCCCAGCCGCGTAAGTGGCGACTGCGATTCGCCGAGCTTGGTGAACGCTCCCACGACGCATTCCTGTCGCCGCTTTCGCGGCTGGTTCTGTGTTGGCGGAACTGGTCCCGTGGGCTGGCGGCTGCCGCCGCTGCGCCCACGGCTACACGCTGCGGCAGCTCTCGCTGCCAGGAGGTTGGTGTCTGTCGCATTTTCTGGTTACCATCAAATCAACCGGGTCGCCACCGGGTTCACTCGAGAGCGTTGATGGGGAGGCAAAGTCTTGATTCGCCGCCGCCAGATATTGCAGTTGTTGAGTGCCCTGTCACTGGGGCTCGACATTCAACCGGTCCCGGCTGGCTCCTTGAGTGATGAGGAAAAACTGTCGATCATCATCGTGGGAGCGGGACTCGCGGGACTGGCAGCTGCGCGCCGTCTGGTGGCCGAAGGGCATCATGTTGTGATTCTTGAGGGGCGCGATCGCGTCGGTGGGCGGCTTTGGACCAGCACAAAATGGTCTGAACTCCCTGTCGATCTGGGCGCCAGTTGGATCCATGGCACAACCGGTAATCCGCTCACTGAGTTGGCGAAGTTGGCCCAGGCCCGGACTCTCGCAACAAGTTACGAGAAGAGCATTACCTTTGCCTCAGATGGAAATGAACTCACCGCTGACCAGCAACGCGCGCTGGCCCGCTTGCAGAAGCGATTCCGTGAAGCACTGAAGTCGGCCCAGGCTGAAGAGGATGACCAGAGTGTCCGCGATGTCGTGGATGATCTTGTCGATGAACTCCAGGCGACCGATGAATCGGTCCGCCTGCTCAACTTTATTGTCAGCTCAGAACTGGAGCAGGAGTATGCCGGAAGCGCCGCACGACTGTCCGCTCACTGGTATGACAGCGCGAAATCGTTCGGCGGTGAGGATGTGCTGTTCGCGGAGGGCTTCCGCGTGATCACCGACTCTCTGGCCCGAGATCTGGAGATCAAGACCGAACAGGTGGTCCAACAGATTCACTGGAAGGAGGAGCCTGCCCGGATTGTCACAAGCCGCTCTGAGTTCACTGCTGATCTCGTCCTGGTGACGTTGCCATTAGGAGTGCTCAAGGCCGGCAGCGTCACATTCGCCCCGGAACTGCCTGCTGCCACCCAGCAGGCGATTTCTGGCCTGGAGATGGGTGTACTCAACAAGTGCTACCTGAAATTCGCAAAGGCATTCTGGCCGAAAGACATCGACTGGATGGAGTATATCCCTGAGCAACATGGCGAATGGACCGAATGGGTCAGCCTGCTGCGGACCACTGGTCAGCCGATCCTGTTGGGCTTCAATGCCGGGGATCGCGGACGAGAGATCGAATCTTGGACCGACCCGGAGATTGTGGCGAGTGCTATGGAAACACTCCGGAAACTCTTCGGAAACCAGATCCCGGCCCCCATCGACTTTCAAATCACACGCTGGGCATCCGACCCGCTGGCATGCGGTTCCTACTCGTACAATCCAGTCGGGGCGAAACCCGCGCTGCGGGGGCAATTGGCAGCGCCCCTGAACGGAACCCTCTTCTTTGCTGGAGAAGCCACCGAGCGAGACTACTTCGGCACAGCCCACGGAGCGTACCTGTCCGGAATTCGAGCTGCGGATCAGATGCTGGAAGCGGATTGACGAGCCCGCGAGTTCCCACGTCACTTGATCCGACACGATCGTTGAACCCGGCAAGTTGTCGCAGGATCATTTAGAGCTCCGCTACCACCAGTCAGGTAGTCAGGCTTTGCCTGAGCGCTCAGGCGAAGCCTGGCCTACATGGCTGACTGGGTGTAGAGTGAGTCCTGCGGATGCAGCGAAGCAGAGCTTCGGGGAACGGCGTGACCAAGCCGGAGCTTGGTCACGAGAGTTGAACTGCGCGGCGAGCTGTTCGCGAATCATTCGAATTTCGGCCACCACGGGATCAGTAGGCATCGTCGATCTCCAAGATTTCTTGCGGAGTACAGATCACGGGAGGCTCACAGCCCAATTCGCGACAGACCGACGCAATCCGTTTTTGGAGTGCCGGATTGGCGATGTGTTTGCAATTCCACGTCAGCATCAATTCTATGCCATGCACTGCAGCGACGGAAATGTGATACGCATCGATGACCGCTTTGGGAGGCAGTGGGACTTTGCGGACCAGTGCGTCCGCGAGTGCTTCGGCGTCCTCACTCACCTCCAACAGTGGGATCCCGTCGAGAAAGACGCCGCTCCTGCGCCGCGACCGGATCGCCTCTCGAACATTCATCGATCACATAGCGAGACACGAACAACTCATACTGCTGACGCTGATTGTCCCACCAATCACGAGTCATTTGTTGATTGGCGGCCATCCGCAGGACACCGCTCAATCGCATGGCCATGCAGCCGATGATGCTGGTTTCGAGATAGACCGACGGTTTCGGAGCATCGTCCATGTTCGTCTCCTCGCGGTGTATGCATGCAACGGTGTGGAATGCTCCTCAAGAATACCCTCCAGCCATCACTTGGAGAAAGGCCACGCCTCGCGGACTCAACCAGACGGACTCAGGCCCAGGTCGAACACGACCCCCATAGGTTCGCAGATGTGATAAACTCAGGCTATCTTCACTTGAAGTCCTCCGACGCCCCGCAGGGGCAGCCACACACCAGCCCAGGGCAGAGCGAAATGGCGTCAGTCATGCAGCGCCGCCCTGGGTCAACGGCGGGCGCGGAGTTCGAAGCCCTGAAAGGGCGACACAATCTCACGCGAAGCTGTTTCGCCCTTTCAGGGCTGATATCCACTTCCTCGGACGTGTCCTGGGGCTGCGCTGCGCTGTGCCCCAGGCTGATCTGTGGCTGCCCCTTCGGGGCGAAGAAGAGCTGTGTCGAGACCAACGCGCCGAGAGAGTGGAATGACTCGCGACAACGGCAACGATTGAGGGCGTGACGGACAGACAGTAGAGTGAGCCCTGCGTGACGCGGCGAAGCAGAGCTTCGAGAATCGGCGTGACCAAGCCGGAGCTTGGTCACGAGAGTCGAATTTCTCTGGGCCGCGAGAGCGGCAGCAGCATGTAGCCGTGGGCGCAGCGGCGATAGCCGCCAGCCCACGGACCCTATTCCACAGACTCGTCCCAGCCGCGACAGCGGCGACAGGACTACCCGTGGTACTCTCCCTCGAACA
>JAYSUV010000547.1:0-31596 GCA_043718945.1 Planctomycetota bacterium | reverse complement strand
TCCAGCGGAACTGGATCGGTCGCAGCGTCGGAGCCGAGGTCGATTTCGCCATCGCCAACTCCGTGAGCGGCACGATCCGCGTCTACACGACCCGTCCCGACACCCTCTTCGGCGTGACCTACATGGTCCTCGCCCCCGAGCATCCGCTGGTCGATCCGATCACCACGCCGGAGCAGAGGCCCGCCGTCGACGAGTACCGCCGCAAGGCATCGCTCAAGAGCGACCTCGACCGCACCGACCTCGCCAAGGACAAGTCCGGCGTCTTCACCGGCGGTTACGCCATCAACCCGGTCAACGGCGAACGAGTCCCGGTCTGGATCGCGGACTACGTGCTGATCAGCTACGGCACCGGGGCGATTATGGCGGTGCCGGCGCATGATGAGCGGGATTGGGAGTTTGCGAAGACGTTCGGCATTGAGATCAAGGCGGTGGTCTCGAATGGAAAACCTGCTCCTCAGCCTCCCCCTCTCCATACTCCGCCCTTCACCGACCTGGGCATCGCCATCAACTCCGACAAGTACAACGGCCTCCCCACCGCTGAGTTCAAAGCGAAGATTACCGCCGACCTCACCACTGCGGGCCTGGGCAAAGAAGCCGTCAACTATCGCCTCCGCGACTGGCTCTTCTCTCGCCAGCGGTACTGGGGCGAGCCGTTCCCGATCTGGCACGAACTCGACGAGGCGGGCAACCCGACCGGTCTGATGCGGGCCGACACAGCTGCGGAATTGCCGGTGTTGCACCCGCACATGGAGGACTTCAAGCCGACGGGGACGCCGGAGCCGATGCTGGCCAAGGCCCCCGATACGTGGCTCTACAAGACCGCTTCCGATGGCGTGAAGCTCAAACGCGAGACGAACAGCATGCCGCAGTGGGCCGGGTCGTGCTGGTACTACCTGCGGTTCTGTGACAACCAGAACAGCGAGCAGTTCATCGATCCGGCCCTGGAGAAATACTGGCTGCCGGTCGACCTGTACGTCGGTGGGGCGGAGCATGCGGTGCTGCATTTGCTCTACTCGCGGTTCTGGCACAAGGTGCTGTTTGATCGCGGGCATGTGACCGGGCCAGAGCCGTTTGGGAAGCTCGTGAATCAGGGGATGATTCTGGGGGAGGCAGAGCTGACCGCTTATCTAGGCCTCAAATTGCCATCGACACCCGAGTTACAACATCGTTGGAAAGAGACCAAGACGAGCGACACCGCCGGGTCGTTCACTGTGATTCCGGAACTGCACGAGTATGTGTCACTGAAAGACACCACGGAGTCACGCGAGGGCGAAGGGCGGGTGCGGCGCGACACGGGTGAACCACTCGTGACTGTGAAGCTCACTCCCGATCAAGTCGAGAAGCAAGGCGGCAATCTCGTTCTGAAAGGCACCGATATCGTCGTCGAGAGCCGCGCCTTCAAAATGTCCAAATCTCGCGGCAACGTCATCAACCCCGATGATGTCGTCAAGGAATACGGGGCCGATTCGCTGCGGCTGTACGAGATGTTCATGGGTCCGCTGGAGCAGGTGAAGCCGTGGTCGATGAGTGGTGTCGAGGGGGTCTCGCGGTTCCTCGGGCGCTCGTGGCGGATGTTCGTCGACGAGCGGGCCGATGAGGTCGCATTGCACCCGGCCATTCATGATATCGCCCCCACCGATGAGCAACTCCGCACGCTGCACAAGACCATCAAAGCCGTCACCGAAGACATCGAGAAGCTCAGCTTCAACACCGCCATCAGCCGCATGATGGAGTTCTGCAACGAGTTCGGCACCCTCGAACCCCGCCCCCGCGCGGTCCTGGCCCCGTTCGTGCAACTGCTCTCCCCATTCGCCCCGCACATCGCGGAAGAACTGTGGCAACTGCTCGGCCACAGCGAGTCGCTCTCGTACGCCCCGTGGCCGACCTGGGACGAGAAACACCTCGTGGAGTCCGAGATCGAGATCCCCATCCAGATCAACGGCAAGCTGCGAGCGAAGATCATGGTCCCGGCCGGTGCCGATGCGGCAGCGATCCAGAAGCTGGCCGAGAGCCACGCGACGATCCAGAGCCAACTGTCCGGGAAGCAGATCGTCAAGGTCGTCGCCGTGCCGGGCCGGATGGTGAACTTCGTGGTGAAGGGGTAGCGCGATTGAATACCGGCACATCTCCTGTTGTTGTTCGCCCATCACGCCGCAAGCGGATCTTGCGGTGGAGTTGTATTCTGGTGTCGTTCGTGATTCTCGCATGGGTGGCGTATTCGTACCGTCCACTGAATTCCGTCGAACGACAATTCATTGGGACATGGCGGCCAGAAGATGATCTCCGACAACCGCCACAGCTCGTGACCTATCACACCAACCGGACGACCTCCGTTCGGGGCACCAAAGGAATCATTCGAACAGGCAGTTGGTCCGCCCAAGGCGATCAGTTTTACATCACATCTCATGTTCCCGTTTTGCCCAGATGGTGGCAACGAGTCGTCTGGATCTTTGACAGGCACGAACTATGGCTGACAACAAAGCCAAAGCGCATTGTCGAACTCTCCAAGGATCGCATTGTGATCCAGCATGCAGACGGAACGAAATATCTTCCGGATGGAACACAGGAGCGTTATGTGCCTTGGAAGCCGGTTCCTCTTGAACAATGACCGTGAGGCGGGTCGTGAAGGTCGTTGCCGTGCCGGGCGGATGGGGAACTTCGTCGTGAAGGCATGAGAGTCTGTAACGTCGGTGAGGTCTGATCACACCATATGACTCAGATCGCCAGGCTGTTCCTCAGCCGCGAAGCGGCGACAGCATGTAGCCGTGGGCGCAGCCCACGGACCAACGTCCCGCACGATCTCTAGCCGCGAAGCGGCGACAGCGATCCCCACCGTTTCTCCTAATGGTTACTCTGCCTCAGCGAATCCACGCCGATCCTTCTGTCGCCGCTTCGCGGCTGCGGTGAGTCCGGGATTCGAATTCCGTGGGTTTCACCCACGGCGACATGCTGCCACCGCTTCGCGGCTCCGATCCCGGTCGATGACGAGAGGAAACTCCACCTGCTTTTCTGATGCACACATGTGATGCAGGATCTTGACCTCATGAGCTTGACATGTACTATCCTATGGCACAGAATCAGCCCAATTGAAACTCAGGAGTGAACCATGTCACGCATCGGCAAGAAGATCATTGACCGCCTGGAGCGATTCGCGAACGACCTGGAGAGTGGCGTTGATATCGCGAAGAAGTACACCTGTCGCCAGATTGTCCTCGACTTGGAGCCCAAGTCGTACGACGCGAAGCGGGTCTTGAAGGCTCGCAAGACTTTGGGGCTGAGTCAGATGCTCTTCGCTCGATTCCTGGGGGTCTCCGTCAAAACCGTTCGAGCCTGGGAGCAGGGAACCAACATTCCGCAGGAGATTGCTTGCCGACTGATGGACGAGATTCAGCATGATCCGGACTATTGGCGAAAGCGATTGAGCCAATTGGCACGGAGTAAAACGCCAACGTCGGTGTGAGGCCGGATGATGCTTTTCCTCAGCCGCGAAGCGGCGACACCGATCACCCACCTTCCTCGCAAAGGTCGCTCCGCCCCAGCGAATCCACGCCGATCCTTCTGTCGCCGCTTCGCGGCTGCGGTGAGTCCGGGATTCGAATTCCGTGGGTTTCACCCACGGCGACACGCTGCCACCGCTTCGCGGTTCCGAGTGCCGGGCCGGATGGTGAACTTTGTAGTGAAGGGGTAAACTGCCACTCGGTCTCAGAAGGAGTCGCGGTCATGGCGGAACTGCCTCAGCTGTTTCAATTTGACGATGGACCCGGAGGGTTTGAAGACCTGGCCATCAGGAACGGGGTCCATCTGTGGAGCGAGGCCACGTTGATGGCGGCGCTGGGGTATGAGGCGGCGGACTCGTTTAAGCCTGTCGTTCATAAGGCGCTGCATGCGTGCCTCTCGCTCGATATCGAGATCGAAGACAACTTCGTACGGCAGGCGGACAGTTCACATCTCTTCACGCGGTTCGCGTGCTACCTGATCGCGATCAACGGGGATTCTCAAAAGCCGCAGGTCGCCGCAGCCCAGGTCTACTTCGCAACTCTGGCCCATACGTTTCAGACGGCCATCGAGCACTCGCAAGCTGTGGATCGGGTGCTGATTCGCGAAGAGGTAAGTCACGGAGAAAAGTCGCTGTCGAGTTCGGCGAGTCGGCACGGGGTGGAGAACTACTCGTTCTTTCAGAACGCCGGGTATCGCGGCATGTACAACATGAATCTCAAGGCCCTCAAGCTGAAGAAGGGGGTCAAGAGTGGCGAGAGCCTGATCGACCGGATGGACAAGACCGAACTGGCCGCCCACCTATTCCGCATCACCCAGACCGATGCCAAGATCAAGAGCGTCGGAGCAACCGGTCAGTTGATGCTGGAGGAGATCGCGAAAAAAGTCGGCAAACAGGTACGAAAGACGATGATCGAAATCAGCGGCCAGAAGCCCGAGAGCATCCCCTTGGCGGAGCCGATTGCGGAGTCGAAGAAGAAGCTCAAGGCTGCCGGGAAGGAGTTTCGGAAACTCGATCATGAGGCGACGTAAGGAACATCCGGGGTGTGAATTGCTCCGCTTCGAAGACTTCGCGTCGCAGCGAATCGGGACCGGACCAGCGAGATCAGAGAAACCGCCGACATTCGAGCTGGTCCAGGACGAGAGTCCTGCCGCAGTCCTTCTACTTCTTCTTCCCTTTCTTCGAGCCCGAAGTGGGCTTGCTGGCCATATTGAAGATTTCCAATTGAGGGGACAGCGTCAGCGGTTGCCCCTGGGCATCGGTCGTGACGACCGGTTGCAGCGGATTCTTGACCAGCTGAGGAATCATGCGTAGCGCGGCGGTGAGCATCTGGATATCGCTGCGCGAGGGGAGTTCCAACGAATGGGGACCATGATTCAAGAACGCGACGGGATACGCTTGCTCGCTGGAGATTGGCCAACCGCGGGCTTCCATCAGATCAAGGTCGGGAAAGGCAGCCAGCTGCGGCTCGTCGAACAACACGACCAGGCTGGTTGTGCGATCCCCGCGGCGGGCCGTCGCGAAGTCCAGCTGGGTGGGATACACGGCAAGTCCTTGGGTGACACCGGCCTCGCCCATCGTACACATGACTCGTCCTTCGGGCCAATTTCCGCCTTTCAGAACCAGTGCCGTCTGCTCACCGCACAGTCGCCACGGCGCCGCGCGATGGTACTCGCACGCAGCTGCGTAGAACTGTTGCAACTCCGCATCGGTGATGCCGTCAATGGTGGACAGTGCGTGATGCAGTTCAGACTCGGGCTCCATGTTGCGGGAGAAATCGAGGATGAAGCTCATCACTGGATCGGGCTGATCCTCATCGAGTTCGATGGAGCCGAGTTCAAGAGTCTCAATCTCCAGAGCTTCCCACACCTCGCGAGCTGCCGCCTTCTGCGCCTCGTTCCGGAAGATGATTTTCTGGGGGACTCCCGGTCCTCCCGTCAGCGGATGGCACATCGCCGCACAGAGCAATCCTTCCCAATCCGCAGCTGTGACTGCCGGGGTGGTGAGTTGCAGGAACCGCCGGACACCCTCGGGGCTGATCACGACGCCGAACCAGGGGCGAATCAATCGGCCCTCGACATCGATCCAGGCGTGGATTCTCCCGAATCCCACCATCCAGGGTTCCTCCAGCGAGGAAAGATCCGCGACATCGGCGAGCGTGTCAGCGGGCAGGGTGGTGGCCTCGCGGAGACTCTCCAGGTGTTGTTCGATCACGCGATCAAGTGCGGGGAGCGGGGCCGTCAAGCGGACCGTCATCTCGCACATTTTCAGTCCACGTTCGGCCAACCGGACCAGCCGTTTGTCTTCGAAAAGAACTTCAGCGGGACGAGGCAGGTCTTCATGGTCCTCGCAAGTTTCGAGCAGGACTTGCAGGAGATCTTCGGTCTTCGGTCGGTCGTTGAAGATCGTCGTGTGAATCAAATCGGTGCCGTCCGCAGAAGTCACGTATGCGACGATGATCCCGTCGGGCAGGTCATCGCTTTTGTCAACTCCCTCGCGAACCACGATCCGCCATGTGTCGTCCCCGAGGGGGAATTCGTTTAATGCTTCGACGAGTTCCTCCGCTCGTTCCTTCCGCTCGGTCAGGCTGGGCTTCCGCTCGGGCTTGGTGAGGATCACTCGCTGGCGAATCCAAGGCATGGTCCCCTCGGTCTCGCGCCAGACCGGCATCGCCATAGCCCAGTACATCTCGGCTTCCGCTTGAATATCCACCTGCTCAAATTCGGGGTCATTCTCACCGCGAAGAAACATCTTCACAATATAGGGATTCTGGTCTTCAGCCAGTTCAAGCCAGCGATTGGCAGCAGGAGTGTCACCGTTGACCCGGAACTCCAGCAATGCTCGCGTCAGGCACTCGCTGGGATCAATCGAGTCCACATCTCCGGGTGTGCCAAGACACGCTTGGGCTGCTGGAATTTTTCCCTGGTGCAGATGACAGAGAGCGAGACAGCAGGCGGGTATACTCCGGTCGAGCGGGTCGAATTCCAAGTCAAACAGTATTTCCAGATGGGGAATCGCAACGGAGTAGTGATGCAGGTACATCTCATCTCTCGCCAAAAAGCGATGAGCTGTGAGAAAGGGAGCCCCGTACGGATGATCCAGTAGGTTTCCTTCCCCACAGAGATCCTCAATGCTGTCCCGGTTGATTCGATCACCGAGGAGGGCCAAAGCCTCACGATGCAGGGCCAGCTCCTCTTCATGAGTGGCCGCATGAATGGCCTGGATGATCGGAAGCATGGCACACCGGGGGTCAATCTTCCGGACGCGAGTCAAGTCCCGCTTGAGCGAACGCGGATCGTCGGGATCGATACTCATGGCGATCTCGAACGCTTCCCACTCTTTCGCAGACGGGTCAATCGGGCGGGTCTGACGAGGGGCACGAGGCTGCTCCGGTTGCCCCTCGTCCCCCATCATGCCCATGAATCGCTCCATCAATTCCTCTTGGGAGACGCCCAGCGCCTGGCAAACGCTGCTCAGTTGGTCTTGGAGACCAGCGATTGTCTTCATCGAGGAATTCGTGCGGGACGACTTGGGTTGAGACGCTCGTTTCTTGGCCATGCTGGCCTCCTTGCTGGGTATTGATCTCGTCTGCCGGAAGACGTGGTGAGTCACAACAGGAGATGTAACATTTGAATGGCCGGGATGCGAGCGTGGTCAGTTCAGCCCTGTGCGGCCAACTTTTATGGCAAGAGCTACGGTGGCAAACTGGAATTGGCATCAAGCGAGAAAGGAAGCGTTCTCTTGATGCCCAAAGGACCAGCCATTTGGCGACTGCCTCATCCACCCTTAATCACGGGGGACAGCCGCTGCAGCTTGGTGCGGGCGGCGGTAATCTGGAATTGCCAGTCGACGCCGCGTTGGTCCGGCGCTTGCGAGCGGTCGCTTGGCGCCAACCCGACAGCGGTTCAGCGAATATGAATTATGCTCGCAGTGCCAGTGCGTTCGGGCTGACACCAATAAAGCTCCCATTGACCAATCGCGATCATCACGTCTGATCGCCCACCTCAGTTCTTCTCATTCCCTTTGGAATCAAAGTCCTTGAGATAGGCGGCTGACATCTCAACACCCCGTTTTCTGGACATGACACTGTGTGTCACGCCATGGTCACCTTCGGGGAGAAACTCAATCACCGCATCGCTGCCGAGGGCGGTCAACCGTTCGTCGAGTTTTCGTGTCGCACCATTCAGGTAAAACGTATCCAGATCCCCCATCACGATATGGATCTTGCCGGCCAGTTGATCCTGGAGAGTCGGCCAGTTCTGTTTGAGATACAGACTGATATCGTATGCCTTCCACTGTTCCACGGTGGCTGGATCGAGCTGCCCGGTACTGCGATTCCAGCACCGGGCAGGCTGCCCATGTGCATCCCGCGCGCTGAACACCGCCTCGAAAGATCGCAACTGGCCACCGCGACCGAGGACATCATCCATCTGGCAAAAGCTGTCGTAGTACAAGACGACGCGCGTGCCGAACCGAGCCAGCGGCCGACGATCTCCCGCGGGGTCGATGAAGACGCTGAGCGTGGGCACCGCGTAAAGATCAGTCCCTTGCCAGTCGCGGAAGTCGACGGGATCGGGCGAGGAACTCCACACGCCGCCGAATGAATTCGGATAATGAACTTGCAGCCACAAGCTTGACCAACCGCCGCTGCTGTGTCCGCCCACGAACCGGGCTCGCGGGTCAGCGACAGTCCGAAATATGGTATCGATGTGCGGGACCATCTCCTGGATCAGTGCGTCCCCACGAGGTCCATTTGTGGCACTATTTGCATAGACATGATGCCCCCACTTGCATTCCCCGGTCAGGATCACCTGAATGAATTCCACCTGCCCCGCCTTGGTCCACCCCTGCGGAGCTCCGCTCTTCGCCACCCGATCCAGTGAGTCTCCAAAGCCGGACACCTCATAGTACACCGGATAGCGTCGGTTCGGATTCTTGAGGTACGAGGCGGGCAGAACGACAGCCGCTCGATCAATCACTTCACGACCATGAAACGCTGAAAGCAGCGGACTCTTGATCTGAATGAACTTCAACAGCTCGTGATCTTTGTACTCGTGCTCGGGGATCACCTGATCCAAGGTGATCTCCACCATCGGAGCGGCATTGGCCCGCAGGTCCAGATCGATGACACCACTATGAACATTCCCCGGCCCCACTGCGGGTTCCGGATAATAGAAGTCCTGGTCGAGTACAGCCTGCACTCGGTACTGTCCCAGAGGCAGCTGAGACAGGGGTACGGGAAACGAGTCCGCCTGATCATCCAGCGTGACCGACTGACCCGGTTCGAGGCCGGTCACTTCGGTGGCACAAAAGGGCTCGGGGTGAAACCAGTCCAATGATTGCATGGGACGATTCGACTTCGTGCCCGAGATGAACACGAGGAGTCGCCCCGTGATCGGCTGACTCGCGGCGGTCTGGGAAAGAGTGACGCGAAAACGCAGCGGCTCAGTTGCCCAGCTGCTTGTCACCAGTAGAGCCCAGATCACGATGACTTGAAGTCGCTGTGCCATCACACTCACCGCTTTCGCATTTCGACAGCGCTGCTCACGACGAATCCCCTTAGGGCAGATTCAGAATTGGTTTGCAGGAAAGGCAGACAGGAATGTCTGCCCCACTGATCAGTGGCACAGACATTCCTGTCTGTGCGAACTGAAGACGCATTCTGAATCTGCTCTAGGGGCCATCACTCAGGCGTAAACTCCGCCGTGTTCTTTGGGGAACTTCTTCACGATCAAGACCGAGTTGATCCCCAACATGCCGAACGAGTTATTGAGGATATGTTCCACTCGCTCCATTTTTCGGGGCACGTTAGCCACGATCTGGGTCAGGGCGCAGCGAGGGTCTTGCTCGTCGAGGTTGATCGTCGCGTGGCAGATGTTGTCGCCGAACGACGGCACATTACCCAGCAGTTCCAAGGCCCCAGCTGCCCCCATGGCGTGACCGATGAAGCTCTTGGTGTTGTTGATGGCGAGATTCGGGCAATCGCCGAAGACTGCGAGCAGGGCTTTCGATTCTTCGATGTCGCCCTGCTCAGTGGCGGTGGCGTGGCTGCTGATGATGTCGATGTCTTCGGCATTCAGCTGGGCACGTTTCAGGGCCAGCCGCAGACACTCGGCCTGGCGTGTGGCAAACGGCAGCACGAAGTCGGTGGCATCGGAGTTCATGCCGTAACCGACGATCTCGGCGTAGATTTTTGCCCCGCGCTTGATCGCATCCGGGAGCCGCTCCAGCGTGCAGATCGCGCCGCCCTCGGCCACGACAATTCCCTTACGGTTGATGTCGAACGGGCGGCAGGCGATCGCGGCGTTCTCGTCCCAGGCCAGCGCCCCCTGACTGGCAAAGCTGGCGAAGATGCCAAACGTGTGAATGCTCTCGGAGATCCCGCCGACGAGGGCCTTGTCGACCTCGCCGAGTCGCAGCATCTGCACGCCGTGGATAAACCCGGCGTTCCCGGCAGCGCAAGCGGCCCCCAGCGTCAGGTGCGGACCCGAAATCCCGAGGTTGATCGTGACCTCCCCCGCTGCGTTGTTGGCGACGGTGCGGGGATTGTGGTGGTGGGACCAAACCTTGGTATCGTAGCCGAATTTGGAGATTTCGAAGATCTCGTTTTCGGTCTCGACGTTGCCATGTTCGGTAATGCCCAGGTACACGCCGATCTGGGATTTGTCGACGTTGGCCCAGTCCCAGCCGGAATCGCGGATCGCCTCGTTGGCGCAGTAGATCGAGATCGACCCCGCGCGGGTGCCTCGGCGGCGGTCCTTTTTCTTCTGGTACTTGAACTCGTCAAAGCAGCAGACCCCGGCCAGCACGGCCCCCATATAGCGGGTTTCGTACTGCACCACGCCCGACTTGCCAGCCAGCAATGAGGTCCGAAACTCGTCCAACGTGTCCCCATTGGGTGAGGTCAGCCCCACACCCGTGATGACAATGCGGTTCGGATCGTCCAAAGATTGCGACATGCGGTGCTGACCCGGGGGTCATCCAAAGACGTGAGGCGGTCGTGTTGTGGCCCCTCGGGTAGTTCAACTCCGAGGCAGCAGTTTTCCGCAGTCGAACAGAGCCAGCGGACAGAAAAGGGTATACAGTGGAGAGCGGAAATGCGAGCAAACGAGTCACGTATCAGCGCGGGGACAGCCGTCACCGAGCGTCTCTGCGTGTATTTTCACATGGCTGGCCCAGTTACACACTCCGGGGCAAGAAGTGCCCGGAAGATGTCTCTCACAAAGGCACAAAGGCACGAAGAAATCATGGAAATGTGTCAATTTGAGGCCGCGGAGAATTCCCTGTGTGTCTTCGCAACTTTGTGTGAGAAAAAACCACAAACCGAGATTCATAAACTGGCCAGCCGTAGGCATCTCCAAGAACTCACTTGGCAGAGATCGCCTTCCCGCTTAAACTTCGGGTTCACGGCCTGCCTGGTGGTGTAACGGTAGCACGAGGGATTCTGAATCCCTTAGTCGGGGTTCGAATCCCTGCCGGGCAATTTTTGTCGCTGAGGATGAGGAAGACAGGCTGGAAGTCTCTCCCACGTCAGGGCCCTTCCAGGGCTCGCGTCGTAATCGCCAGTTCGAGGGCTTTCAGCAGCTGCTCCCGGCGGAATGGTTTGTAGATCACCGATTGCAGCCCCATCTGGCGGGCTTTGACGATCGTGTGATTCGAGTCGTAGCCGAAGCCCGCCATCAGGATCACCTGCTGCCTGGGATCGAACTCGCGCAGGCGGCGGAACATCTCGTCCCCCTTGAGGTCGGCCAGCCGGATATCGGCGATGACGACATCGTACTTGTGAGTCCGGGCCATCATGAGGGCCCCGGATCCATCCTGGGCCGTCTCGACAATACACCCGAACCGCCCCAGCAGTTCATGGCCCGAGCGACGAATGTCCTTGTCTCCATCAACGATCAAGAGCCGCTTTCCCTTGAGCATTCCAAAGGCCATCGTCTGACCTAGGCTCTGGCCGTCACACGCGACGATTTCGTCACCGACCTGGAGGATCGACTTCCGAATTTCGCGGACATGATCGAGAATCTGCTGTAAGCGTTCCGCGACTCGCGGATCTTCGCTGGTGATTTTTTCCTTGAGCCAGGTCGCATCGTTGAGGATCTCATCGACGGGGTCGGCCACCTCGCACAGGATTCGTGTGGTGTTTTCGGCGACGGTGGTCGCTTGCTCGGCCACGAGCAGTTCCAGCGTATTCAGGGCCTGAGCCACCTCGCGACAGAAGAGCTCCAGGAATTGCAGGTCGTTGTCGCCAAAGGCTCCCGGTCGAGGACTCTCGACGTTAAACGTCCCCAGAATCTCATTCCGCAGGACGAGCGGCACCGTAATCGAACTCCGCGCTCCCGCAGCTCCCGGAATGTATTTGCCATCGGACTCCGTATCCAGACACAGGTAGCTGCGCCCGGTGGCGGCCACGAATCCGGTGACGCCGTTCCCTTCCGGACTGGCATACAGCTCACGGTCGACGGCGGTCTGTTCGAAGCCGACGGCCAGCAGCAGCTTCAGTTCGCCCGTCTCCCGCTCGAGGAGCCGAATCTCGACCGATTCATACCCCAGAATGTCTTTGGTGTAGTGGAGAATCTTCGATTTGAGCAGCTCGATCCGGTCCTCCTCGGACAGATCGGTCACTTCGTCTGGCTGGAGGTCACCGAGTTCTGATCCCGCCCGATAGATGGCATCGAGCTTCTGCCGTTGAATGTATTCCGATGACGAGTCGCGGACAATCACGATCAGATTCGCCGGTATTTCCTCTTTAGCGGTACAGAGCGGGGTCACTTCCAGGGACAGGTAACACTTGTCCCCCAACCGCATAATGGTGGAGGCTGGCTCTCCGCTGCCAATGGCCGAGGAGAGCGGGTCGAAGTCCGGTCCGAGGATGTCATTCGTCGGAAAGGCGTCAAAGAACCGCTCGCCAACGACAGTCGTGGCCCGGCCCGAGAGTGCCTCTAATTGTCGATTGCCCCAGACAATGCGGGTGTCGAGGTCGAGGAGAGCAATCCCATCGGGGATCTGTTCCAGCAACCCTCCAGCCTCCAGGACGAGTGAGGTGGGACACCGGCCGACCTGCTGCAAGAGCAGTGCATCGACCGGCTGGGACCGGAGTCGGTCGAGAGCTTCGCTCAGCGAAGGGGCTCGAATGACTTCACACTCGTTCCCCAAGGGGATGCGGAACTCCTGGTCCCCGACCACCAACACCGTCGGACGGTTCACGGCACACTCCTGCGACATCACGCGGTCCGGGGCATCGCCGGTCACTCACGTCTCAAGTTCATTGTACGACTGAATGTGCGTGGGGAGAACTGTTGAGCGATGCAAGTTGAGCGTTGAATGTCAGAAAGCCCACCGGTGGCAACCGGTGGGCTTTTGTTCTTACTGACAACTGAATACTGAGAACTGAACACCCAAAAACAAAACCGCCACTCTGCGGAGAGACAGGGTGACGGTCGAGCGGAGAGTACGCTGTGAGAAGGTCTTACTCGGGCAGGCCGAGCAGTTCTTCTTCTTCTTCCTGGATGATGATTCGCGGAGTCACCATCATCATCAAGCTGGCGGTTTCACGTCCCACACCAGAGTTGCGGAACAACCGGCTGATGTAGGGGATCTTATTCAGGATCGGCACCCCCGCCATGTTGCGGCCTTCGCTCAGCGACTTCACGCCGCCGAGGAGAACCGTTCCACCGTCGGGCACACTCACCACAGTGGTCACGCTGACAATCGCGACGATGGGCAGCTGAACCGCCGCAGCCTGACCGCTGCCACCGTTCTGCTGTCCTTGTTGTTGGCCGCCTTGTTGGCCACCTTGTTGGCCACCCTGCTGACCACCCTGTTGGCCACCCTGTTGACCCTGCTGTCCGGCTTGTCCAGCTCCCTGTCCGACGCCACCCCCAGCGAAGGAGAAGGTCTGCACGTCGGTCACGTTAGAGAACTGCGGCAGAACTGCCAGTCGGACATAACGACGGTCCGCAGAGACCACCGGCTGAACTCGCATCGTTACCCCTTCGTTAATCGTCGTCAGCTGGGGCTGGAAGCCGATGCTGAATCCCGAGGAAACGGGAGTCAGCGAGGTGACGAACGGACGATCCACACCGCTGCGGACCGTGGCCGTGATTCCGTTAAAGGTCGTGACCTTCGGAGCGAGCATGATGTTCGACCGACGATCGCCCTGAGCGGCCCGCACAAACAGGAAGGCTTCCACATCACTCAGGATGGCCATGCCGAACTGGATACCCGCACCCGGATCAAAGTTTCCGAACGAGGGAGCTGCCAGATCGAACGAGCCTTGCCGGAACGGGATGTCCAGGTCACCACTGAACTGTCCGGGAGCACTCATCCCGACGACTGTCCGAGCGGGCCAGCTGTCGCGACCGACGACGTTGATTTGAGGTCCGGGAGCATACGGCCCCACAGCACCGAGGTTGCCCGCAGCTGCCTGGCCCTGTTGGCCTTGCTGGCCCCCCTGTTGACCACCTTGAGCCGCCTGGCCTGCCTGGCCAGCCCCTCCTGCGGAGCCGTTGACAGGGTCGACCAGTCCGAAGGATCGCAACGGGTTGAACGAGGAGTCGCTCGATGGACCACCTGCCGAATCGTTGACGTTGAAGTCGAAGTCGACTCCGATCTGCTCGAAGAACCGATCACTGACGGTGATGTAGCGAACTTCGATCGTCACCTGCAAATCCTGCAACCGCCGGAGTTGACTCAGTAGATCGGCGATTTCCTGATGGACACGCTGGGTCTGACGCACAACCAGACTCAAGGTGCTTTCATGGTTCGAGATGGAAGCTTGACCGCCATTCTCTTCCCACGAATCGGGATCCACCGTGGTCATAATCAGATCGGACAGAGCCCGGAAATTGTGACCGTCGATACCCGGGTCATTGCTGACTCCGGGGACGGAAGAGTTGGTGGGCAGCAACGAATTGCCCCCGCCAGCGGGCACTTGAGCCATGCCTCCAAAGCCTGCCACCGAGTACGCATTTCCGATCGGCTGGGCGACGGAGACCTGTGGCTGGTGGGCCGACAACGGCACGATCAGGTCGGCCACTTGATACACCACCGGCTTCATTTCCCCCTGGCGACGATTCTTGCTGGTAATCATCAGCACTTCGTTCTCGACGATGTAGTCGAGGTGCAGTTGCTCCAACATCAGGTTCAGGGCACTTTCGAGACGGATGCCATCCACACTAATGGTGACGGGCGTACTCTCGGTGTTGCCTTCTTCGTTGAGACCTTCGGAGTCGAGGCTGATCCCGATCCCCTGAGAGTCGGCGATGTGAGCCAGCACATCCTTCAGCGGCATGTTGTCGAAGTGCAGCGAAACTGGCGTCTTCAGAGAGGCGTAGACCCGCTCCTCGACGGGGCTGTGTTCCCGGGCATCAATCGGAGATCCCTTGCGGTTCTTCTTGATGTCTTCCCAATTCTTGGCGGTCGCCACCAATCGCCCGTCCGCCAGCGGATTAATGGCCGCTTGCTCCACACCGTTCAGTACGTCGTAGAAGTTCTTCTCCTTATCCGACTTGAGACGCTCGATCTGATCGTTCCGCATCGCGAACTGAGACTTCAGTTCCATCTGGACCACGACCGCGTTGTTCGGATCGAGCTCCTTCGCCTGCTTGGCGACGGCATGAGCTTCAGCAAATCGTTTCTGTTGTTCGAGGTCGTTGAACTTCTCGACCAGAGTGGCCATTTCCTGCTCGACACGGACACGGGTTTGAATTTCCCGCTCGACCAGATCGCGAGTCTCTGCGTTCTTCCGCTCCAATTCGATGACCGGTGCGTGCTGCTTCATGTAGGTCTCGACGCCCGACAGCGAACTGCGGACCGACCCGACCAGCGGCTCCACTTGCTCGGGAGCAAACCCGCTCGCTTCAATCGCAGCGAGTTGACCTTCCAGAAGTGCCTTGGCTTCTTCCGGTTTCCGCTCTCGCAAGCGTTCCGCCCGGAAGACCGAGTTCAAGGTCTCCGTTCGCAGCTTGTCGAACTTGGCTTCGTGTCGTTGCACGGTCGCATCGAGGTTGTTCGGATCGGAGGCCGTCAGGTCTGCTCCGTCCAAGCTCTGCTCGCCGCTGACCTGCTGAATCTTGTTGTTCCGTGGAGCCAGTTCACGCAGCTTGTCTTGCAGCTGCTGCTGGCGATAACCATCGAGCTTCTCGCCCGATTGATAGGCCGCCAGGAAGGCTTCGTAGGCTTGGCTGCGATTGCCCTGACGCAGAGCATCGATCCCCTGGTTGTACAGTTCCAGAGCCGAAGAACCGGCGATGACCGGAGAACGATCAAATCCGGTGTCGGCGGTCATGACTCCGTTCGGACGAGCTGCGGGATTGGCCACGGGAGCCCCGCTCGACCGATCGATTTCGGTCAGCATCATTTCCGGGGTGTCTTCGAACAGTTCGTAAGTCACGTTGTATTCAGCGGCGGCCAGAGCCTTGGACCGGGCGACATCGGCTTGGCCGGCTTCCAGAGCGGAACGTGCTTCCTCAATCAGTGAAAGAGCCGCTTGCTTCTGCTCCTCGATGCTCAGCGTTGATTCCTGAGTCGCGACCGACTGATTCGGACGACCGGCGACGAGCCGCTCCAAGTCCTCGCGAACCATCTCGGGACGGTCGTCGAATGTCTCATAGGCCACATCCAGGCTTTCGGCTGCCGCAACGAGCTGTTGAGCCTTCTTGAGATCCCCGGACTTCAGCGCTTGCCGAGCCTGGACGATCAACTGATCGGCCTGGGCCTTCTTGTCAGAGGCCGCGACCGACTGTCCGCCCGCTTGGCGAGTGGCAGCGATGGAGGCCCGGCTTTCGGCGTTGCGAATTTCTTGCAGCACGAGGTCGGGGCGATCATCGAAGATGGCATAAGCGACATCGAGTTCCGCCGCCTGCGTGGCCTTTTCCTTGGCGACCTTGAGATTGCCGGAACGGAGAGCCTGCTTGGCCTCCGCGAGCAGTTGCAAGGCGGCCTCATGGGTGGCCTGGCCCTCGTTACTGCTGGCAGCGGGAGTGACTGGCTTGCGAGTCCCGGTGATCACGACCGACTTGGAACGCCGCTCAATTTCGGCCAGGACATGCTCGGGATGCTCATCGAGCAACCCGTAGGTGACATCCAGTTTCTGAGCTTCCTTGGCAAAGGCGCGGGCCTCTTCCAATTGTCCCTTGTCCAGGCACTCGCGTGCCAGAGTGACTAATTCCTGAGCCTGTGCATTCAGGCTGAGATCGCCTTCGGGGGCAGGCGATTCCGCTGTCTCGGTTGCGGGAGCTTCGGATGTCGCCCAGTTTGCTTTGGGGGCCTTCAGCTTGGCGGCAAAGGCATCGGATGGTCCATCCGGGCTGGCGGCCTGCTTGCGAGCCAGTTCGGCGAGGACATGCTCCGGACGGAGATCGAAGTTGCCGTACTCGACATCGGTGGCACTGGCCTGTTCGATCTTCTGCTTGGCCGCCGCGAGGTCGCCTCGTTGGACATCTTCGCGAGCTTCGGTCAGGAGGGCCTGGACATCAGCGTGCGGATCATCGGTGGCCGAGACCTGCCGCATGCTGTCGGCGGCTCCGTTCTGTGCGAACTGCACATCCGTGGATGGTCCTTGGATCAGAGCCAGTAGTTCGGTCGGTGTCTCCTCATTGTCCTTGAAGGACAGCTTCCAATGCCGCGCCAACTGTTCGGCCTTGCGGGCCTCCACGGCGGCGACTTCGCTCTTTCCGCTCCGGAGAGCGAGCCGAGCCTTTCGCATGTGGACCTCGACCGGATGACGATTCACGTCGGTCGACTTCGCCGACTTGGTCCCGTCGGATGTCCCCGCACGGTAGCGATCAAACGGATTCGGTTCGGACACCGTCTCCTGGGCAATGGTCTGGGAGTTGATCCAGACACTGGCGGCAACCAGACCGCCGCAGGCGATCAGGCCGAGGAAACGCTTGAGGGTCCGGCCCATCGTGGGGGCGGTGTCCGCGTTCCGTGAAGAAGAAGATTTTCGCGCCATAGAAGCACCAGCCTGGAGTTCCGGGGTTGGAGTCGATCCGGAGAGACCACTTGATCGAATCAGGATTTCGGAGCAGTCAGTCTGTGGGGGGCACAGAGTTGGCTGAGGAAAAATCTCGTTCGTTTGCAGTGTGTTCCGACCTGAATTCGTGAAAGGAGACTGAGGTGTGTCCGTTCGAGGGTGATGATGTACCGGATATTTTTCCAAAGGGTCAAGAGGGCTCACGGAAAAATGGAGGGCTCTTGCAGAAATCCGCCGATCGACGAATTTGGTTCGGCGAGACCTGCCGAAATCCAGCATTTTTCTGCTTGAACGGTGCCAGGTGTCGGTCAGATCGAGCCGGCGATGCGTACGAATTTCGAGAGATCACCGTTTTTCTCCCGAAGGCGTTCAACGAGTCCCACAGACAAATCGCATCCTCCACGTATCGACTGGGCCAACTCACATTTCGCCCTGGAAACGCCACGTGCTTGCTCTGTGATACCGCTCTACTTAACCTGCCCAGAGGTGAGTCGCACGATGGTCATCCGGACTACGCCTCATCGCCTTTCAAACCCCGACTCGTGGAATGAACTGACGGACTGAATATGCAGCTGCACGGGGTGGAGATTGTCGACACGTTTGCCGAGGCGTTTTCCATGTCGGGGACACGGCTGATCGTCACTGCGGTTTCGGAGCGGTGGGCGATTGTGGCGGCCAACGAATTCTGTGGCAACGCGACCAGCGTCATCGGCTGCGATGTCGAGGCCTCGATTGAACGCATTCTGCCTCCCGAATCGACACCAGACGGCAGGCCGGGAGCCACCGTGCTGGCGTTTGCCTTCAGCCGGGATGCCCTGTCAGCTGCCGTCTCAAACCGCATCGGGCAGTGTATTTTGACCTGCCCGACGACGGCCTGCTTCAACGGTGTGCCCGTGTGCCCGAAGGAAAAACGGATCGCAGTCGGTGGCAACCTGCGGTTCTTCGGGGATGGGTTCCAGTCCTCGAAGAAGATCGGCGATCAGCGGATGTGGCGGATGCCGACGATGGACGGCGAGTTCGTCTGCGATGACAAGTTCGGCACCTTCACCGGGGTCGCGGGCGGTAACCTCCTGCTCTGCGGCGAAACGCAAGCCGCCGCACTCGCAGCGGCCGAGGCGGCCAGCGACGCGATCTCAGCGGTGCCGGGCGTCATTCTGCCCTTCCCGGGAGGCATTGTCCGATCGGGGAGCAAGGTCGGCTCGATCTACAAGAAGCTCAAAGCCAGTACGAACGAAGCGTACTGTGCGACGCTCCGGCCGCTCTCCCAGACCGAACTCCCCGAGGGAGCGAACGCCGTCTACGAACTGGTGATCGACGGCGAGAATTTCGAGCTGGTGAAGACCGCCATGCGCGAGGGATTACATGCCGCCTGCCGTGTCCCGGGCCTGATACAGGTCACTGCCGGAAACTACGGCGGGAAGCTGGGGAAGCATCATTTTCACTTACGCGATTTGCTGGACTGAGGCGAGATGCTAGTGGAGTCAGATCCTCCAAACCTAGAAAGGAGTGCGGTCGCGTGACACGGTCTGAGGCTGTGCGATGTCCGTGGTCGTCTCGCCGCTCGCCACCTCAAAGCCGGTTAGGGCGTGCCACCCGACCGCTCAACTCGCGGATGAACTGGACCCGGATGTCCTGGTCGTTAGGTCGCAGGGAACGCCACGGTGTGGTTCGGGAATGCCTTCAACAGCTTGCCGTCGGCTGTCAGCAACTTCACACCCAGCCGGATCGCCAAGGCGACAAACTCGCAGTCGTAGGCTGAGCAGTTGCTGTCACGAACCAGTTCGAGAACCTGCAGCGAGTCCACGTCGTACTCGCTCCCGAATAGCAGTGCTTCCGCCTCTTGTTGAACTTCCCGGACCGCATCAAATGACAATTGCTTGCGTCTCAGGTAGCCCGCCAGCAGATTGCGGAATTCGCTTCGCCACAGGCGGGGAGCGACCCACTCCCGATCCCGCCTCAACCACTCCTCGGCCTGAGTCGCGAACTCGCCGCGCAGGTAGAGGTACGCGACGATGTTGGTGTCCACGACGATCACGGACGTCCCTCGCGCTTGTACGCATCAATGTCCTTGGCCGTGAACTTGCCCTTCGGAAGCGACTCGCGAATTGCGCGAGCGCGAGCAATCACTTCTTCCGCCGTCGTTCGCCCCGGCAGCAGCACCGCCTCCAGACACACGATGGCCTCACTGTTCAAGCTGCGGCGGTGGCTCTGGGCAGCGGCCTTGAGGCGGAGGTACACCTCATCAGGAATGTTCTTGAGCGTGATGGTGGCTGGCATGAGGCTCTCCAAGCATGAAGGCACCATTATGGTTCCTGCTTGGAGGTAAGTCAATCAGGGGCCTCGATCATGCCACGATTGCGTAAGTGCCGACAAGTAGAACGCCCCCCCCGACCGTTCCGCCCGGACCTAGGGGTCCAGGCTACGACGGGCGTTTGCGCTTCCTGCCCGCCTTGGCGGGTGGAGCGGCGGGTTGATCGCGCTTACGCTTGTCGAGCTTTTTGCGGGCGGGATAGTCGGTGGATTCCGGCGGCGGGGACTTGCGACCGTGCTTCTTCGGCAGGTCATCCAGCAGTTTGAAATCGAGCGACCGGCGACCGGGGTCGACCTTGGTGATCTCGACCATGACGCGGTCGCCGAGCTGGAAGCAGCGACCGGTCTTGCGGCCGATCAGCCGCTGGGCCGAGCGGTCGTACTCGTACTGCTCCGGACCCGGCAGCGTGGCCACGGGGACCAATCCCTCAGCCGGGATTTCGAGGCCGCGGGCGAAGAACCCGTAGCGGTCGACGCCGGTGATCGTGGCCTCCATCCGCAGGCCGACCCTGTCCTTCAAAAACAGCAACAGCTTGATCTGCGACAGGGCCCGTTCGGCATCGGCGGCCCGGCGTTCGGTCTGCGAACAGATGTCGCAGGTCGCGTCGAGATACTCGGTGCTGAACCCCTCGCGCTTGGGGCGCTTGGCGATCACTTGCTTGAGCTGACGGTGAATCACGAGGTCGGGATACCGCCGGATCGGACTGGTGAAGTGGCAGTAGTCCGGCGTCGCCAGCGCGAAGTGCCCCTCCTCTTTGGTCGAGTAGGTTGCCTGCTTCAGGCTTCGCAACAGAGCGAAGTTGACCGCGTATTCTTGCGGCGTGCCGTGGACTTTTTTCAGCAGAGCCTGCATATCGGCCTGCGACCGCAGCTGGGGCACCGGGCAGCCGATCGACTTCACGAAATCTTGCAGGACTTGCAGCCGCGCTGGGGTCGGCTCGGGATGGATGCGGCGGGGGAAGAGCAGCCCGGCCTCGGCCAGTTTGCGGGCGACCGCGATGTTGGCGGCGAGCATGCACTCCTCGATCACCTGGTGGCTCTCGTCGCCCTGCACCAGGTGCGCCCCGGTCATCCGACCATCGCGATCGAGGTCGATCTTTACCTCGCCAAGTTCGAGGTTGATGGCCCCCTGTTCCATGCGCCGGGCACGCAGCACGCGGGCCAGTTTTTGCATCCGCCAGACGGTGTCCCACACGTCCTTGGGTAGGGTGTCGGGCCGCTCCTTAGGGCCGTTCACCAGAGCTGTCACTTGTTCATAAGCAAAGCGGTGCTTAACCCGGATGGCACTGTTCGAGAAGCGGGTGGCAGTGACGGCCCCGTGCTTGTCGATCTCCATGAAGGCCGACATCGTGAACCGGATACGCTCGGCTTGCAGGCTCGCCAAGCCGTTCGAAATGATCTCGGGCAGCATCGGCAGCACGCGACCCGGCAGGTAGACGCTGTTCCCGCGTTCGCGGGCCTCGCGATCGAGAGCTGAACCAGCGGGCACAAAGTGCGACACGTCGGCGATATGCACGCCGAGGGTCCAGCTGCCATCGGGATGCGGGTCGAGCGAGATGGCGTCGTCGAAGTCGCGGGCGTCGATCGGGTCGATCGTGATGATCGTGGTCCCGGTAAGGTCTTCACGTCCGGCGAGGTTCGTGTCGTCGAAGTCCTCAGCGGCCTGGTGGGCTTCGGCCAGTACCTCTTCGGGGAAGTCGGTCGGCAGGTTGAACTCGTGGATCACCGAAATCGTGTCAACGCCCAGATCGGTCGGAGCCCCCAGTCGAGTGCGAATGACCGCTTCCCCGCAGCGTTTGGCCGACGGGAACTTCAGCATCTCGACGACGATCTTCTCGCCGGGCCGCACCCCACTGGTCTCGGGATCGTCGAGCGTGATCGGGTCGCTGAACTGGCGACCATCAATCCGGACGAACCCGCCGTGATTGTCTTCTCCATAGGTGCCGACGAACGTGGTGGTGGCACGCTTCAAAACCTTTTCGACAACTGCGACCCGTTGTTCGCCGAACCTCCGCTGACCAGTTAAGCGGACGAGGACTTCATCCTTGTCCTGGGCATCGCGCATATCCTCCGCGAAGACGACGATGTCGCCCACGATCTTGGGGACGGTCGACGCGATGGGGGTGACATACCCGTCTCCCATGGCGGTCCGCCGGATGGTCCCCGTGATCCCTTCCACGCGCTTGCGGCTTTCAATCCGGCCCGATTCGGCCCATTGAATAGCCCCCTCGTCCGCCATGCGATTCAGCAGAGCCTGTAACGGCTCCAGCTGGGACTGGCGAACCCCGATTCTTTTGGCGAGTTGTGCAAACCTGATGGGCCGATAAGACGGCCCTTGAAGATAATCCCGTACCTGAGATTCCAACGGATCCATGCGATTCCTGAAATGTGACAGAGAGTGTGAGGGATCTACTCCTTCGAGAGAGGCCAACGGGCCTCGATCCCTCACGGGTAAGCTAACGAGTTTCATCCACCGGGAACACCGGTCCGGCGATTCCTTTGGAATCGGCGACGGGAAAGGGATGTCACATTGAACTTGAACCATACTCCGCTGTAGACAGTCGACTTCGAGTGGAGGTTCGGCATGATTTCGAAAGTTTCCGATGAAGTCGCAGCTCTGCTCCGTGTCTCCCTGCCTTGTGAAACCACCCCCAGCGACTTATGGTCAGGGACTGATCGCTCCCCGAGGTCCTGCGATGCCACACATGACGACCGCTTTGTTTCCCAAACTGCGAACCTATTGCGAGAGCTTGCTGGTGACCACTCGCCCCGCCCTCTGTGAACGACATCAAGCTGCGGCCCAGCAGGTCGGGAATTGGGTACGCCTGCGACGAGACGCCGGACTGACCGCAAGAGTCATTGTCGTCTGTACCGGCAACTCCCGGCGGAGTAGCTTCGGGGCGATGCTGGGAAACATCGCAGCTGCGTTCCACGGGGATGGTGGTATTCGGTTCTCTAGTGGAGGGACCGCCCCCTCGGCTTTCAATCCACGGACGATACGGGCTCTGCGAGAGATCGGCGTGCGTGTCGAGGAACTGGGCGAACTCGCTCTTTCCGGACCGGCGGGAGAACCGAATCCCCGGTATCGGGTTCGCTGGGGAGCGGGCGAGTCCGACTCGATCGTCGAGTTCTCCAAACGCTACGACGATGCTTCCAACCCTCAGCAGGACTACTGCGCAATCATGGTCTGCACCGATGCCGACGAGAACTGCCCGGTCGTCTTGGGGGCGAGCCTGCGGGTCTCGATGCCGTTTGAGGACCCGAAAGAGTACGATGGCCTGCCGAGCGAAGCCGCCGCCTACGCCGAACGCCGCGATCAGATCGGTCGGGCGATGCTGCTGATTCTGGAGTCGTGAGGCTGTCCCTTAGCAGAAGTCGTCAGACTTCTGCCCAGCTTGTTGAAAAACGTGGCATGGGCGTCTCGCCCATGCGTGTTCCCAGAGATTCACGGGCGGGACGCCCGTGCCACGGGACATTAGGGAAGGTCATCCATGTCCTCGTGCTTTCGTATCGCAGCCCTCGTGTGGGCCATACTCATCGGTGTTGAGACTCAGGCCGCTGACTCGAAGCCCCGTCCGAATGTACTCTTCATCGCGGTCGATGACCTCAAACCGAACATCGGTTGTTACGGCGACACGCATGCCCGCACGCCAAACATCGACCGGCTCGCTTCGCGCGGCGTCTTGTTCGAGCGGGCCTACTGCATGCAGGCGGTCTGCTCTCCCAGTCGCAATGGCGTCCTCACCGGGTTACGACCTCAGACGCTGCGGATCTATGACCTCGCGACGAACTTCCGCCAGAGCGTCCCCGAGGTCGTGACCCTGCCTCAACACTTCCAACAGCTCGGCTGGAAGACCGAAGCCCTCGGGAAGCTGTTCCATGTCGGGCACGGGAACCATGAGGACCCGATCTCGTGGAGCGTGCCGCACTGGCAGGCCCAGTCGATCGGGTACGCCCTCCCCGAGAACAAGGCCCAGCTGACCCGCGAAGAGGCTCTGTTTGACAACAAGAATCCCCGCGATCTGCCGCGCGGGGCGGCGTTCGAGAATGCCGATGTCCCGGACAATACCTATGGAGACGGCAAGATCGCCGATGAGGCGATCCTCCGTTTGCAAGCTGCGAAGCAGAGCCCGGACCAGCCGTTCTTTCTGGCGATTGGATTCCTGAAGCCGCACCTGCCGTTCTGTGCCCCGAAGAAGTATTGGGATCTCCATGACCCGGCCCAGTTGCCAATGCCCGCGCGCTCAACGCCTCCCGAGGGGGCACCGGCATTTGCCCCTCAGTTCGGCGGAGAGCTGCGGCAGTATGCGGGCATTCCCGACTCGGGACCAATTGATGAGGCCCAAGCCCGCCAATTGATCCACGGCTACTACGCAGCCACCAGCTACATGGACGCACAACTGGGGCGCGTGCTGGACACCCTCGACGAGCTGAAACTCACGGAGAACACGATCATCGTCCTGTGGGGAGATCACGGCTGGCACCTGGGCGATCACGGGATGTGGTGCAAGCACACGAACTATGAACAGGCGACCCATGCTCCGCTGATTCTCGTCGCTCCCGGCAAACCCGCCGGTCGACGTACGGCAGCGATCACCGAGTTCGTCGACATCTACCCGACGCTGTGCGATCTGGCGGGGATCGAGAAGCCGTTGCATCTCCAGGGAGAGAGCCTGGTGGGCCTGCTGGAGCAGGATCACGACTCTGTCCCCGATCAGACGGCATTTCAGGTCTACCCCCGCTCGAACAAAGAACACGGTCCGATGCTGGGGCAGACTGTCCGCACCGACCGTTATCGCTATGTCGAATGGCAGAAGAAGGACGGAACAATCGTGGCCCGCGAGCTATACGACATGCAGATGGACCCGGGCGAAACGGTGAATCAAGCTGACAATCCCCAGCTCGTTGAGGTGGTGAAAACTCACTCCGCGTTGATCGCGACGCAGCTGGCGAAACCCCACCCGATGGGGCTGCAACTGCTGCCCAGGGGGACTGATCGACGGTAGAGTGTTTATGAGAATAGCAGCCCGCCCGCCCCTTCTGCCCCCTCTCCCTACTGGCGACGTGACTTTCTGTGCAGACAGGACTGTGGGGAGAGGGCCGGGGTGAGGGGTTCAAGGCGGGCGATGTGGCCCCCTCACCCCATCCCTCTCCCCCGCAACGTGTCCCCCCCAGGATTGACATCGATCGCGGGGGAGAGGGGGCCGGAGGGAGACCGCCAAGGGGAGAATGCCCCCCCGTCACCCGCTCCCTTGTCCCCCGGTCTCAACTGCGTTCAACTGCACAGCGTGTCGAGCCGTTGTGGCCACATGCGGAACTTCATTCGAGAGCGAGGGCGATGATGCGGCGTTGGAACGTGAGTCTGTGGAGTGTGTGTCTGGCACTGGGAGTTTCGGCCATGAGCCATGCGGGTGATACCGTGCGGGCCTATGTCGGCACCTACACGAGCAAAGGGAGCGAAGGGGTCTACGTGCTCGAACTGGATCGCGACGCTGGGACCGTGACCGAGGCGCGGGTGGCTGCGAAACAGAAAGACCCGTCGTTCGTGGCGATCAGTCCGAACCGCAAGTACCTTTACGCCGTGAGCGAAGTCGACTCGACCGACGGCAAGAAGGGCGGTGGGGTCTCGGCCTACAAGATCGATGCGGCGAGCGGGAAGCTGGAACTGCTGAATGGAGAGATCACTGGCGGCGGGGCTCCGTGTCATCTGGTCGTCGATCCGACCGGGAAGAATCTGCTCATCGCCAACTACAGCGGTGGCAGCGTGGCGTGCCTGCCGATCAATGCGGATGGCTCGCTGAAGCCGACCAGTTGTTTCGTGCAACATGTCGGGACGAGTGTCGACAAGGGGCGGCAGGAAGCTCCGCATGCTCATTCGATCAACGTCGACCCGACCGGCGATTATGCGGTGGTGGCGGATCTCGGACTCGACAAGGTGCTGGTCTACAAGTTCGACAGCGACCACGGCCAACTGATCGCCAACGAGCCGCCGTCGACCTCGACCAAGGCGGGTGGCGGACCGCGTCACTTCGCGTTCCACCCCAGCGGGAAGTACGCCTATACCAATCTGGAGATGACCTCCGAGGTCACCGCCTTCCAGGTCCAGACCGGCTGCGTCCTGGCGGGCATCCAAACGCTCAGCACTCTGCCGGATGGCAAACCCGTCCCCGGCAACTCCACTGCCGAGACCCAGGTCCACCCCAGCGGGAAGTTCGTGTACGTCTCGAACCGTGGCCACAACAGCCTGGCGATCTATACCGTGGACCAGAAGACCGGGAAGCTCACCCATGTCGGCAACCAGTCCACCGAGGGCGGCGTCCCCCGCAACTTCTGCATCGACCCCAGCGGCAAGTACATCCTGGCCGCGAATCAGGACACCGATACCGTCGTGGTCCTCAAGATCGACCAAGAGACCGGCAAGTTGTCCCCGACCGGCAGCCTGGCCAAGGTTCCGTCGCCGGTGTGCGTGAAGTTCTGGGCCGCGGAGTAGCGCTCGCCCGCGAGATTCTGATTCACACGAAAACCCAGTGGTTGCAACCCCTGGGTTTTTTGTTGGATGCGACCAATCTCTCTGATCATATGTTGATGAAAAAGTCTTCAACTTTTGTTCGTCGATCCGATCGGACCAACACCCCCTCACCCCGCAGTCAAGCAGCCCCTGTGAATCTTGCCGCTCGCGAGGGTGAGGAAGCAGAAACTGGCCTCCGACCGACTTTTCTAATGCACACACTTGTCGCGTGCTGGCTGACTCGGGACACACAGCACGATATGATGGAATGGTCGGTTGTCCGTACCAAGCCTTGCCACTCCCCGATCAGGAGTTCCACTCATGCCTCAAGCGATTGCGAATCCGGACGACCTGCGGGCTTTTGCCGCCAAGCTGAAGCAGTTCAACAACACCTTGACGGACCAGGCGGCGATGCTGCTGTCCAAGCTGGATGTGATGAGCGCCAGCTGGCGCGATCAGGAGAACCTGAAGTTCTCGGAGGAGTTCAAGGAGCATATTCGGCTGCTGGGGCAGTTTGTCGAGGCCAACAACACTCACATTCCCTACCTGCTGCGGAAGGCCGACCGGCTGGACGAGTATTTGCAGCAGCGGTGAGGGGGAGGTTTATGGTTTGTGGTTTGTGGTTTATGGTTTATGGTTTATCGAAAGAGTAATCCCTCTGTTCGATGGCCCTTGCCCTCAAACCATTAACACTCTTCCCCTCTGTCGATCAACCATCAACCCTCAACGATCCTCCCTCCCATGTCCGGCAATGTTCAAGTCACATCGATCGAGGTGGTCAAGGAGTTCGCTCCGAACCTTGCCTTGATGCAGGAAGAACTCAAAGCAGTTCTCTCCGCGATTCAGATCGAGATGCAGCGGGCCATTGGCTGGATTGAACAAGATCGCCCGCGCTACTGGCAAACCCAGCTCAAGCGGGCCTTTGACAAGGTGGCGGAAACTCGCACCTCTCTCACGACCTGCCAAATGCGAACCGTGGCTGGCCGTCACCCCAGTTGTATTGAAGAAAAGGTGGCTCATGCCGCCGCCAAACGACGACTGGAATTCTGCCAGGAGCAGATCGATCTGGTCAAACGCTGGGGGGTAAAGCTGCATCATGAGGCCGACGAAATGCGGGGCCGGATGGCAGGTTGCCAGCGGCTCGCGGAATCCGACCTGACCAAATCGATGGCGTTGCTAGCGAATGTGGTGGAGAGTCTGGAGCGCTATGCTGGGATCTATGCTGGACCGCTGAATGAGGTGGCTCCCACGACGGGAGAGACCCAGCCTGTGGAGCCAACTCCCGAGTAGAGTCTTGGGGGGGGAGTGAGGCAGTCGGTCGGAAATTGGGACACTCCTCGCGGAAGCCAGCAGCCTGACCGAGAATGGCGAGGCACACGGCATGAGTCACTGGGGCCTCTCGACTCGTCCGAGATCAAGGTTTTGTACACAGATCTCGCAGATCACCACAGATTCAGAGGGAGCAATGCGACCACTCGCCCGAGTTCGCAGCCCCAGCCTGTGGCCTATCTGTGGCCTATCTGTGGAAATCTGTGCGATCTGTGTACCTGTTCATTGTCCTGCGGCTTCGACCGGGTATTCGGTGTGCGGCAGTGAGAGCCGGGCACACTCCTGACTGGCTGTTGTCTTCAGCGCGGAGTGTCAGAAACTAGACAGCGAATTCGGAGAGATCGCCGACAATCCAGACGCTTAGATCGCCCCCGTCTTTCCGAAGACTTTCTGTTCCCTGAACTTGCCGATTCTGCGATAACGCGGGCCGCTGACACGCGGTTCATGGGGGACTGGCGAGGAGAGTCAGTTCGCAGGGTGCCATGGAATGGCGATCGAGCCGCCTTCAACGTTGCTGGTCAACACTTTGCAGTCGCTGAATCTGGCGACGGCCAAGGATATCCGCGCGTGTCAGACGCACATTCGCCATCTGGTTCGCGACCTGCCCGCATTTGATTCGGTGTGGGTCGATGCCCTCGTTCAGGGGGGCATACTGACTCCGTTTCAGGCGAAGTGCCTGGCGCAGAATCCCGAGTCACTCCAACTCGGTGACTACGTGCTGGTCGATCGGTTGCCGCACGACGGCTGGCCGGTGCGGTATCGGGCTCGGGCCTTGACGGGCGGGCGACCGGTGGCGATTGCGGTACTGCCCGTGCTGGAACCAGAACGCGAGCGGGTGATCGAGAGATTTCAGCGGCACCTCACCGCGGTCCAGAAGCTCACGCACCGGAATCTCTGCCTGGCAACCTCGGTCGAGGATGACGCTGCATCGCTGGTCGCCATCAGCGCACTCCTCGTCGGTGAGTCGCTCGACGAGTTACTCGTCCGGCGCGGTCGGTTCCCGGCGGATGTCGTCGAGGAGATCGCCCGGCAGGCTCTCGAAGGACTGAGCCGTCTCGAACAAGCGGGAACGTTTCACGGCGACGTGCGGCCCCGCAACCTGCTACTCGGACCAGCTGGTCGCGTTCAGATCATCAACGCGGGTTTGCTGGCTGCTGCTCATCCGCAGGTCACGATTCACGGGACGCTGCCGATTGCTTGCTACGAGGGGATCGCTCCGGAACTGATCGGCGGGCGAAGCGAGCGGAACTCCGCCAGCGACATGTACGCCCTCGGGTGCCTGTTGTGGCAACTGCTGGCGGGTCGGCGACCGTATCTCTCTGCGGATCGCCTCGAACAGTTGGCTGCACATCAGACGGGGACGATTCCCGACATCCGCACGATTGCTCCCGAGACCCCGTCGTCGCTGGCCCAGATGATCTCCCGCCTGGTCGCGAAGCATCCGACCGAGCGGTACACCAGTCTGTCGGTGGCCTCGCGCGAGTGCGGGACCAGTCTCGCACGCGGACGAGCGAGGCTCAGCCAGTTTCAGATCTCGTTTCAATCGATGGTGCCGGTGCAACTCGGGCGATCTGCTCGAACTCGGAAGCCTGCGGCGCTGCAATCGATGCTGACAGCTGCGGTGCTGCTGGGAGCCGTGGGGCTGTTCCTGTTTCCCGGAGCGGGTCGGTCGATGCTCGATTCAGCGGGACGACTGCTGAGTGCGAAGCAGGAGGAGGCCAGCCCACCGAACAAGACTTCCGAAGTCTCCGCAGACTTCGGAAGTCTGTCGCCGCAGCCCGCTCCCCCGCTGAAGACCACGGCCTCCGCTCCGGCTCCACAAGAGACTAAGAAGCACTCGGGCCGGATCATTCTCGATAAGGCCGGTCCCTACGCCGCCTCGACCCACTCCGCAGTCGGCGAATTGCGGATCACTGCGGTCGAGGGGATCCGTCCGGTGATCGAGATCGGCGACCAACCGCTCCGCCTCGCCGCTCAGCGGGTCGTGCTGGAGAACGTCATCATCCGCCGGGCGGCGAACGGATCGCCGGATGTTCCGCTGTTGCAAGTCGACTCGCAGATTCTGATTCTTACCGGCTGCGAGTTTCACTCCGGACCACTGGTGTCAGCGAACGACGACGAGGAGGCGGCGAGTGACTCCATACGAGTGGTCATCCGCTGGCAGCGACTGGACGAGAATGACATCCAGCCGGGCGAGATTGAGTTGTCGAACTGCCTGTGCATTGGCGGCGGCCCGGTGATCAGCTGCGACTCGGTGCCGCAGGCCGTTCGGTTGCAGGAGACGGCGTGTCTGGGCACGGGGCCGGTGTGCGAGCTGCTCTCCCCGCCGGGCGTGCGGACGCTGGGAATGAGCTTGACCAGGACCACCTTGCGCGAGACCGGCCCGCTGCTGCGTGAACATCAGTTGACCCCTCAGAAGCAAACGCCGATCATGATCGACTTGAGACAGTCGGTACTCGCTCTGCGTTCCGATGTCGCAGTCGTTGAGGCGCTGGGGCCAACTGGAGGTCGCTGGCGTCCCGACATCAAGATTGAGTCGAACGGCTCGTATCTGGCCGGAGAGGCGGCCTATGTGGCGACTCGCACGGAGCCATCGAGCGAGCTAAACCCGCTCGATCCGACCGCACTCGACATCGAAGGCTTGCTGCCTGCCGAGGTCGAGTTCTTCGGCCCACTCTCGCCACGCTGGCACAACAACGTCGTGACTCGTTACACAGCTGATGTGCAAAGTGCAGAGACGCCGGGGATCAAGCCTCCCGCCGTGGCTGCTCCCATTTCCCGTCCTCCCCTTTCCGGCAAGCCATGACCAGGGCCGCTGAATTCATCGTCACCTGCCACATCCCGGAACTGCGACAGGCGGTCGGGACGGCGCGACTGTCGGGTTGCACGATCGGGTGCGTACCGACGATGGGAGCGCTGCATGCGGGGCATGTCAGTCTGATGGAGGAGTGTCGGCGGCGGACCGATTTTGTGGTGGCCACGATCTTCGTGAACCCGTCGCAGTTTGCCCCGCATGAGGATCTGTCCAAGTACCCGCGCCCGCTGGAGCGTGACCTCCAAATGTGTCGCGACGCCGGGGTGAACCTGGTGTTCGTGCCCGAGGTGCCCGCGCTCTATCCCGCCGGGTTCCAGACGTGGGTCACCGTCGAGGAGATCTCCAAGCCCCTCGAAGGGACGTTCCGCGCGACCCACTTTCGCGGCGTCACCACGATCGTCCTCAAGCTGTTCAACATTGTGCAGCCCGATGTCGCGTGCTTTGGGGCGAAGGACTACCAGCAGCAGTCAATCATTCGCCGAATGGTCTATGATCTCGACCTGCCCGTCGAGGTCGTCGTCTGCCCGACGGTCCGGGAGCCGGATGGCCTCGCGCTGAGCAGTCGTAACGTCTACCTGAGCAAGAAGGAGCGGACAGTCGCTCAGTCGCTGTCGCAGTCGCTGGCCCTCGCTCAGGAACGGCTGAGCGCGGGTGATCGCGATCTCGCGGCCATCACACAAGCGATGCAGGCGAAGTTGCAAGCTCATTCGGAGATCCAGATCGACTACGTGGTGATCGCCGATCCTGACTCGCTGGGGGAGTTGACCTCTCCGCAGCCCAGGATGGTCGCCTTGATTGCCGCGCGAGTCGGGGCGACCCGGCTGATCGACAATCGCTTGCTGACCATCCCGTAGCCACGTTCGCCAGAACGTGGGGAGCCGGTCAAGACTTCCGAAGTCTCGGAAGACTTCGGAAGTCTGTGGGCCACTGACTTTACTAACCCGACGCGTCAGCGAGGGGGAGCGAAAGCGACTTTCCCCCGGTGTTTCCCTCGCTGACGCGTCGGGTTGGTCAGCTAAAGTCAGTGCCATGGGGCGTCAGCCCCTGGACTGCCCGCATTCTGCCGATCCTCCGGGGCCTGACGGCACCCGGCTCGCCTGACCCACTGAAAGTACATCGGATGCGACAAGTCCTCATCTACATCCTGCTCAAGCATCCGT
>JAYSUV010000546.1:0-1256 GCA_043718945.1 Planctomycetota bacterium | reverse complement strand
GCATGAAGACAGGATCAGAGAACCGAGGGGAGAGAAACCAGGAAGGCATCAACTCCGACAGGATCTGGTCGCGATGCGATCGCGAAGTCCGTTATGGTCTATACAGCGGTGTCGCCGGACTACTGCGACACCGAAGTTCAAATCATCGTACAGCAAGCCCTCTCTGCCGTCAACTTTTATGAAAAGGCTTGTAGATAGCACATCATCTGTCCGGTTTTTGTAGCCCGAGATCTGTCCGGGTGATGGTGGTCCCTTCAAGGAGGACCACGAGGACACGGGCACGGGTGCGACAGGAGGTGAGACCGCTGCGGTTCGAGGCGGGCGAGATGCGGGGGTGACGGAGCGACCGTTTCGCCGCGGGAGGAGTCACTCTCACGCGGAGGGAGCCGGGAGATGCAGAATCGGCGGATCGCCGGCGCTCAGCCCATGCGGGGCCGGGCGATGCGGCGCGGCGGATGGTGCCACGGGATACGTCACCCGGGTTCCCCGACAGGGGGGCACCGCAAGCCGCGGCCCCTGTTCAGTTGGGATATCACATATGTGCCGAGTTCCATTCGTGGACAATACTACTATATGTATTTGTGTGTGGATGTGTTCTCCCGCAAGGCCGTAGGCGCGGAAGTCCACGCCGAGGAATCCATGGACCACTCCTCGCGGTTACTCGACACGATCTGCCACGCGGAGGGCGTCGAGAAGCATCAGGTATCCGTGCATGTGGACAACGGGGGGCCGATGAAAGGCGCGACCATGCAGCGGCTGGGTGTCATGCCGTCGGTCAGCAATGACAATCCGTTCTCTGAGTCATTATCTCGGACGTTAAACTACTGCCCCTTGCATCCGACCACCCCGTTGCAAGCCTGGAGGCGGCCCACGCGTAGGTGCACCTTTATGCTGAGGTACAACGACGAGCATTGACACAGTGGGATCCGGTTCACGACCCCGGCCTCACGTCATATCGGCACGGACAGCGTGATTTTATACAACCGAGACCGTGTGTATCATGCGGCCCAAGGCACCCATCCCTCGCGATGGTCAGGTCCCCCATGCAATGGGACGAGGATCGCACGCGTCACGTTGAATGGGTCGAACCAAGGAGCACGGTCTGTGAGCATGGCAAACCATCGCATCCCTCGCTGAGGAGTACGCGACATCTATCCTGAAACTTACCGCGTCTCGCGCCGGTAGCCTGGGTGTGCAAGACGAGCGCGTCGTGGCCACGGACCATACGGTGCGGGATCAGGGCACGACCCTGCAGA
>JAYSUV010000545.1:0-1257 GCA_043718945.1 Planctomycetota bacterium | reverse complement strand
ATGTGTGACACCTCAGTGTGAGAACCGAAGCGTCGCCACAAACCTCTGTCGCATCAAGACTTCTTTCCAGACCCCAAAAGGGTTAACGGCGTTGGGTGCCACCCACTTTCGAGAGTGGAGCTTGCGTAACTTCCGGCGTCGGCTCCCCAGGCGCGGGCGTTTTCGGGGGGCCTTCAGGAATGTAATCAGCGTCACCAGGAGCAGGAGGATTGTATTCAGAAGTCGTACGCGGAGGACGACCAGTCCCAGCTGGGGGGGCAGTTTCAACCGGGAGAGGGGGAGTCTCACCAACTGCACTCGGGACTGCGACAGGAACACTGGGCTTCTCTGGCAGAACCTCTTCTGCCTTGTTGTGAACCAAGACACCTGATCGACCGACAGTATACGAATGTCCTCCAGACACCTCAAGGTTGAACACCTGCAATTGCCCGACACGGGAAGTGATGGTGTCAATACTCAGATCTTCGCCGTTCCTCATGCGCAGGCGATCACCATCCACCAAGTCTTCCGCATCGACCCAGCGGCCTTCGATCGCCGACCAGTCTTCTTCTGTCGGAACGTGCGAGGGGGCCGGACGATCTGCGAGATTCTCACCCGCAATCACCCAGAAGGGGTGTGTACTCGTGGCTTCGACAGACTCTGCTCCGAAACTGATTCGGTACAGCGGGCCGTCATAACTATGCTCAAGCTCACGAATGACTTCGCTCAGGGACCAATTCCCTTGTCGATCGCTCGACCATACAGACTCACCCCGCCGAATCGACTGAATCTCTTTCAGTCCCTCGGAAGTCGCCACGAGAGTTTCTGCCGTGAAGCATGTTGCGGGTTTGCCGCCCTGGGCCAGCTTCGATCCATACCACCTGCCCACCACTGCCGCAATCAAGCTACCAGCCGCTTCGAACTTTTCCGCTCCCGTCTTGAGATTCTTCCAGTTTAGAGCGGTTTGTAGCGTCGCCCAACCAATCGATCCATACCCAATGTAACTCATCACGGTGCCGCTGATTCCGATTGCTGCTCCCGCTTCTATGATTATCGGTGCAGCAATAAACGACACGAGCCCCACTCCAATGACACGACCCGTCGAGTACACCCATCGGCTCGACGCTCTTCCGCGGCAACTCCCCCAGCTGCCCCCGCACATAAGTCGCCAATTTCCCACGCGGCTCCGACCGCCCAAAGCAGTCCCGAAACTCGTCCAAATACTCAGCCAACTCCGGCCCTAATGACATCAAATCCTCAGCGGTCATCCTTGACCCC
>JAYSUV010000544.1:0-9787 GCA_043718945.1 Planctomycetota bacterium | reverse complement strand
TCGCTCAAGTGACCCCCATAGGTGGCGTGAGTGTCCCGGCTGTGGGGAATCGGAGGCACAACATCTCGTATGCACTTGAGCGAAGGGGATACCTATTTGCGGGCAAATGAATTCTTTCTCCAGTTCCATCGCTTTCCGGGAATTTTTCAATCGGACTCGGTATCTTGATAGATGAGGTATCCAGCGTAGTCGCGCTGGAACAGATCACCACCACCTGTTTGAGGATGTCTCTCATGAAGCGAATTTCTGCACTGGCTTTGGCAATGGGTCTGATGGTTGGATGTGAGAAGGCAGCCGATGTGCCCGCTCCCACAAACACGACAACGACACCTAGTCCTGCGGACATGATGAATAAGGCGCAGGCTGACATGGACGCCACCAAGAAGGCAGCTGAGAAGACCACTGAAGAAGGTAAGGCTGTCGTCGAAGAAGGTAAGGCTGTCGTCGAAGAAGGCAAGGCTGTCATCGAAGAAGGCAAGGCCGTCATCGAAGAAGGCAAGGCCGTCGTCGAAGAAGGCAAGGCTGTCATCGAAGGTGAGCCAAAGCCGTAATTTCAGGTGGCCTCAATGTGAATCTCAAAAGGCGGTGGTGAGTACCCGAACTCACTACCGCTTTTTCATTTCCTCCGGGTCAAGCTCACGTAGCCAACTCCCCGCCCGTGAATCGAGTTCTCAGGCACACTCATGACTGTCTAACGAACTCGTTTGAGACGCTGTGGTGGACCAAGAATCCCGGTCGCGCTGGATCGAGGCATCAGTTCAGGCGGGCAATCGACGGCGGCGCATCCGCAGGACCACCTCCGCAATGCGCCGAGCGGCCTCGTCGATCTCCTCCGTGGTATTCCCTCGCCCGAGGCTGAACCGCAAGGAAGAGCGTGCCGTCTCGCGCGAGCAGCCCATCGCCAGCAGAATCGGAGCCGGTTCGCTCGACCCGCTGGCACACGCGCTCCCCATCGAGCAGCAGACGCCCGCCAGATCGAGGGCCACGAGTAACGCCTCTCCGTCGCAACCGGGGAACCCCACGTTGAGCGTGTTCGGCAGCCGCTCCGCCCGGGCACCGTGAATGATGACTGGGGCGCAGCTCTCAATCAGATGAGATTCGAGCCGGTCCCGCAGGCTCGTGAGGGACTCGCGAATGCGCTGCCGGTCCGCGTGCCAGAGTTCGAGGGCCTTAGCCAGCCCCACCGCGAGTGCCACCGGCTCGGTCCCCGGACGATGCTCGCGCTCCTGATGTCCCCCGAAGAGCAGTGGCCCAAGGCGAACTCCTTCGCGAATGAGTAACGCTCCGATCCCGCGCGGGCCGTGGAACTTGTGTGCCCCGAGCGACAGCGTGGTCGCTCCCAGCGCATGAAAGTCGACATCGATCTTGCCAACGGCTTGCACTGCATCCAGATGGAGCGGGACTTGATGCTGGGCACACCGACGCGCCAGTTCGCCCAGGACTGGTGAGGAAACCTTTGCCGGGAGTGTCGCCTTTTGCTCCGCAAAAGGACGTTCTTTCGCAGAGCGAAAGACGACACTCCGGGACACCTCGATTCGGAGCGGTTGAACGACTCCCGTCTCATTGTGGGCCAGGAGTAGCGTTACCAATCGCAGGCGGGACCAATCGAGCGCGGCCAGTGACTCGGGCTGTATCAATCCTCTCTCATCGAGTGGCAGCGTCACCCGCAACCAGCCAGTGGATTCCAAGCGCCGAACCGCCATCTCGACCGACGGGTGTTCCCCATCGGGGAGAGCGATGGCCCCGGTGCGTCCCTGTGTCAGTCCGAAAATGGCGGTGTTGTTCGCCTCAGTCCCGCCGCTCGTGAAGACCACCTCGGTCGGCAAGGCTCCCAGGATCGAGGCGACCGACTCGCGAGCCTCTTCGAGCGCCCGCCGCGCCCGCCGACCCGCCGAGTGACGACTGCCCGGATTGCCGTACGCCTCTCTCAAGGCGAAGTCCATTGCGGCCAGCACCTCCGGGTCCGGAGGTGTCGTCGCGTTGTGGTCGAGGTAGATGGGGGAAGGTGGCATGTTGATGCAGGTCACTGAAGTCAACCGGTGACTCATTGAGGTGACTGACCGGTGAGGTCCGGTTCACGGCTCGCTCAGATCGTGACCGCTTTCAGGCAAATCGTTCGTCTTTTTCGAGTCATGCTGGTCAGGGAGTCGATCAAGGCCCTGAGACTCGTTGATACCAAGTAGAGCCTCAGCTGACATTCCGATATCCCTGGCGATCACCCGCAGTAGTGAGGGGGAGATGTCTCTTCCCGAGTGGAACTGAACCGTCGTGGCCCGGCCATCGGCGTGCCGAAACTGCTTGTGTGAACCACGCTGTCGGACCTCCACGAAACCTTGGCCCATGAGCAGTCGGACCACTTCGCGAGGCTTCAGCACGGGGAGCTTCGGCATGACTAAGCGACCTCGACCATCTGCGTTCCAACGAACACTGACTCCAGTGTCGGGGGACCGTCTTCCAGCAGCATGGCCACGACCTCGTGGAGGTTCTCACGAAGTTCCTCCTGAGTTTCCCCTTGGGAATGCGCACCCGGAAACCCAGGCACGTAACCCACGTAGAGGCCGGTCTCGGGGCAACGTTCGATGACCGCAGTGAATACTGACATGAACGATGAATCCTTGTTCTGAACGGTGGAGACCGTTGATTCGCCTTACTGATCGGACCGGGAGCGAACCATCTGTACGATACCCCACACAATCAAACCAGCACCCACCGCGACAGCGGCTGCGGTACTTTGAGTTCCACGAATCACCAGTTGCCCCGATAGGCCACCGATCACGAAAATCACACCGATGATGATGTTCCACATGCGAGATTCTCCAGTTCTTTGAGACGGAACGAACACCGCTGCCCATCGGGATGCGGCGAAACCTCTGGCTGAAAGCTGACGGCTGATCGCTGACAGCTCCCCTCTAAAACAACTCGTGAATCTCACGCTTCCCGAAGTCGACAATCGGGAATGGCCGACCCGCCGGGCCGGGGAGCAGCGTGTCCAGATCGAGCCCCAGGCTGTGGAAGACTGTCGCCACGACCTCGCCGGGACCGACGGGGCGATCCGCCGGAACGCCGCCGATCGGATCGCTGGCACCGACCGCTTGTCCGCCCTTCACTCCGCCGCCCGCGAAGTAGACGGTGTAGCATTGCGGCCAGTGGTCGCGGCCACCGGCGGGGTTCACGCGCGGGGTACGACCGAACTCGGCGAAGTTGCAGACCATCGTCTTGTCGAGCATGCCGCGCTCGGAAAGGTCTTCGATGAGGGCCGAGTACGCCTTGTCATACATCGGGGCGACGATGTCCCGCATCCCCTCAATCGAGGTGAACGGCTTCGACCCGTGGATGTCCCAGGTGATCTCGTCGAACACGGTCAGGAACGTATTGATCGTGACGAACCGCACCCCCGCTTCGATCAGCCGCCGTGCGAGCAGGCAGCATTGCCCGAACCGGTTCATGCCGTAGCGTTCACGGACCTCGGGCTTTTCCTTGGTCAGGTCGAACGCCCCCCGCGCCTGGTCCGAAGTCATCAAGCGGAACGCTGCCTGGAAGTTGCCATCGAGCAGTGCCGCACTCTCGCTCGCCTCGAACTCACTGACCCGAGAGTCCACGATGTCGCGCATCGAGCGGCGACGGTCAAGCCGCACGGTGCCAATGTCGGCGGGTGGCAGCAGGTCCGGCACCTTGAAGTTCGCCACGGAGGGGTCGGCCATCAGCGAGAACGGGTCCATCGCCTTGCCGAGAAAACCGCCCGCCTGACCATTCGGCAGGTTCCCGCCCCCCCGCCCCATCGTCTCCGGTAACACCACAAACGGCGGCAAGTCGGTCTTTCGCCCCTTCAGATACGACAGCACAGCTCCCGCATGCGGCGTATTCACTCCGCCCGCGAACTGCCGACCGGTCTGCATCATCTGCCACCCGGCATCATGCACAGCTGCGCCGGTATGACTGACCGACCGCACGAAGCCGATTTTGTCGGCGATCTTGGCGTGCATCGGCAGGATCTCAGAGAGCTGAATCCCCGGAGCCGAGGTGTTGATCGCGTTGAACGGTCCGCGCACTTCGGCAGGGGCGTTCGGCTTCATATCGAAGGTGTCGAGCTGACTCGGGGCCCCGAGGTTGAAGATCATGATGCAGGCCCGGTCGTTATCCGGCGACTGCCCCGACTGCTCCTTGGCCGCCAGGTACTGCGGCAGCGTGAGACCAATCGCTCCCAGCGCCCCGACCTGCATGAAATCCCGCCGGGTCCGCCCGTTACAGGTGGTGGTTTTTCCGTCTCCGGTGAATGTCAGCATGGCTTGGCCTCTGCTCCGAATGAATGGTGAGTGTGCGATCAGCTGATCACTCCACCCTGAACCCGAACGTATCCATGCTAAATGATCTTCGACCCGAGCGAAAGAGGTGAGTCGCCTACTCGCCACTGAGTCTGTTCAGTGAGGCAGATTCATGGAGTTGATTGGTCGGAGCCGAAATGGTTTTCGTACTCCGATGTGTTGTAAAATCGGTTTCCAGACGACTGCAATGTCGGACTGACAGTATGTTCAGAATTGGTCTTCACTCAGGAGTCGACAATGGGTAGACATTCCTGTCGGCTTTTCCTGCCAACCCATTCCGAATCCGCTCCAGGCCGTGAAGCTGCGACTCCCTTGTCACGAATGGGCTGACATACAATGTGCTCTCAGGGACTTGTTCGCAGAGGAGGTAAGTCCGGGGAGGGGCGATTCTGATCACTCTGGCTCCCACCGCAGCCACCTCCCCCCAGGCCGGTCACTTTCACGGAAGACTCTCGAAATGACGTACAACCAAGGCTATCGCTATCGCCATGTGCTCGGTTCTGAGGCATTGGGGCATTCGACACTGTCCTATCTCGTCCGGCACTTCTCACATTCGAGTGAGCTCGAATGGGAAGCCCGAATCGAAGCGGGCGAAGTACTGCTGAGTGACCGGGTCGCATGCGGGGCTGAGGATTTACTGGCTGGAAACGTGTTGGTCTGGAATCGCCCCGGCTGGGTGGAAGAAGAGACACCCCTGGACTTTGGTGTGATCTATCATGACAACCACATACTGGTGGTGAGCAAGCCCAGTGGCTTGCCGACCCTCCCCGGTGCCGGGTTCTACCTCAATACACTCTTGAGTCGAGTGCAGAGGGAATTCCCCACAGCCCGTCCACTCCATCGCCTGGGACGGGCCACTTCCGGCTTAGTGCTGTTCGCATTGAATCACGAGATCGCCTCGACTCTCAGCCAGCGCTGGCCCCAGATTCGCAAGCAGTACCAAGCTCTAGGCAGCGGGATCGCCACTCAGGATTCGTATGACATCCAAGCCGCGATTGGACCGCAACCGCACCCCCGTCTGGGTCAGGTGCATGCCGCCAGTTCCACAGGCAAGTCCGCCCGCAGCCTCGTCCGCACACTCCAACGGCGAGCGAACACCACTGTCTTCGAAGTCGACTTGTTGACCGGGCGTCCGCACCAGATTCGAATCCACCTGGCCTGCATCGGTCACTCGCTGGAAGGCGACCCGCTGTACGCTGCCGGGGGACAACCCCGAACTGATCAGCCCGGTCTGCCGGGTGACGGTGGGTATTGGTTGCATGCCAAGCGATTGGTGCTGGAGCATCCCGTGACCGGCGAACGACTCGAACTGACGGCCCCGCTTCCCGACATCCTGCGATGCGATTGATCTTCGGGAATCGGCAAACTTCGCCGCTCAATCGCTGGCACTCCCCCGCCCGACCAACCGGACTTCTCCCGCTCACACGACTGGGGTAGAACCCCCGTCCAACGTCAGGGAGGACGGAATGGCCGCGTTTCGCGAGCATGTCATCTTTAGCAGTGGTCTCGGTGTCGCCTATGGCGCGGCCGCTTGGGCAGGCTTGGGGTTTACTCCCGTTCAAGCCTCGCTGGCCGCTGTCATGACAGCTGTGGCGGGCATGCTGCCGGACCTTGATCTGGATCATGGACGCCCCGCGCAGGAGCTGTTCGGATTACTGGCGGGCGTGGCTCCGTTGTTGCTCGTGGGCCGCGTGCTGCACTGGTTGCATCTGACGGCAGATCGCGAGATGGTGATGCTCGGGATGGTGGTGCTGTACGCGCTGATTCGGTACGGGCTGTCGCGGGTCATCCCTTATCTCAGTGTCCACCGAGGGATGTTTCATAGTATTCCGGCAATGCTGATCGCTGCGGAGATCGCGTACTTGACCTACCCCAGCGATTCCGCGCGGGTGAAATGTCTGGTCGGGGCGGGAGTGGCCCTGGGGTTCTTCTCGCACTTGCTGCTGGACGAGATCTACAGTGTCGAGATCAGCGGGATCAAAGTCGGATTGAAGAAGTCCTCGGGCACCGCGATCAAGATGTTTGGAGAGGAGTTCTTCCCCAATGTGTTGACGTTCGCACTGGCGGGAACCTTGTCGTATGCCACGCTCATGGACGCGGGACTGATCCGGGACACCCCTCAACAAGTCGTTCCGCTGATGCCACAAAAAGCCGAGTTCCAAGAGGCCAGAGAACCGCAACCTGGCAATTGGGAATAGCCTCGCTGGTGCCTGAATGGTTTTAAGTTCAGACACTCCTCGCCCCAGCCGACAGCCTCTCATTGAACACATGGCGTATCGAGTCAGAGTCCATCGCCTTGTCCCAGAAACCTTTCGCCCCAGACAGAGGATTGGTACACAGATTTCGCAGATGGTCACAGATTCAGAGGGGAGAGAAGAAATCTCTCCGGTCTGCCATCTCCGCCCCCGCTGGCGTCGCATCTGTGATAATCTGTGGAATCTGTGTACGACAAACTGCCTCTGGCACCGTGATGGAATTGCGGTGTGCAAGGGCAGCGGTGGGGAACACTCGGGAGACTCAGTCGGCTTCAGCGAGAAGTGTCAGATTTCCGGGTCAGTCGAGCGACACCCGCATTCGGCGGATAAATTGAAAATGTTGCATGCGCGTCACGCTGGTCCATCCGCCTTTTCTCTAACCGATGACTGATCCTGACTTTGCGGGCAGTGTCATTTAAACCTCCGTGGCGGGCTGCGGCCCGCGTTCTGCCGTAACCCGCATGAATCGCCGGTGGGCGTGTAAGTTCGGCTGTTTCTGCCGGATCGTCTTCGGGTATATCACCGCTCTCACTCCGGATGTCGTTCGGCACATCCTCCGATTCCCGCCCACTCCCTTCATGAGTACGCGTTCCGCTCCGGAACGACTCGCGCCCCTCATCAGGTTTCCACCCCATGCGACTCCGCTCCCAGCACTGGATGACAGCTTGTCTCGTCACAGTCAGCAGTCTCGTGATCGCCGGATGTGGTTCGTATCCTCGTAGCGGATACACGCCGATCGGGTATGGGCCGGGGTCACCTCAAAACGGCTATCCGCAGCCAGGATATCTTCCGGTGAATAACCCTGGCGGAAGTCCCCCGATCGTGTGGGTTCCGAGTTCCCCAGCCCCGGTTCCCAACACCCCGTCTCCGATCACTCCTCAGCCACCGGGGACTCCGGTCGTGCTGAATCCCGTTCCCACTCCGGTTCCCGTGACTCCTGATCCGGGTGTTGACCCGAACCCGACGGTGCCCGTCAGCAACCCCAAACCGACTCCGCCAAATCCCACCGACATGACCGCCAAGTGGGTTCCCTGGCCGCTTCCACCACGCGGAGCTGCGATTGCAGCGAATCCGAATATCCCCAATCAGGTCGCAGCCGCTCAAGCCGTTGAGGGGATACCACATACCGCCTGCCTGCATCCCGAATGTGCGGCTGCGCAGAAGTTTCACGCCTCGTCCGCGGACTCCGCTCCTGATTCCGAACGGCGAGTCGACGGGACCAACTCCACACCGGGCGAAGATCTCCACTACCGAGGCGGGAAGATTCTGCAGAACCTCTCCTATGTGAATCTCTACGTGGGAGGCGAAGCCGCCGGCTGGACACTGGATGAGGTTGAAAAGATCGACATGAGTCTGGAAGCCGCCCTGACCGACTTGCACTTGAATCATGTCATCATGCAGTACTTCAACAACCAGCCGCTCGGCACGTCGGCCCTTGCGTCGCATCCCCTGACGGGACCGAAGCCGACGACTGTCTCGCGTGGCGACATCCAGCGCTACATGCAATATTTCGCCGACAAGGGGTACCTCAACAGCTATGACTTGAACTCAACGATCTTTAATTATCTGCTGCCGCCAGGGACGATTCTGAATGACGAAGACCTGCCCGAGAACGCAGCCCGCAGTGAGTCCGAATATGAGGGGCCGGATCGCCTCGATCATCCCGTTGTGGAGCATGACGAAGCGGGCGACTCCACCGGCGGCCTGGGGGGGTATCACGGCTCGATCCACTACAAGGGGCGGACGCTGTATTACTCGGTCGAGGTCTACTCGGAACGCCGGGCGGATGGATTCGCCAACGGCATCCCGGTCTTCGCCGAACCGTGGAAGAACATCTGTGCGACTCTCTACCACGAAGTCTGCGAGTTCCGCACCGACCCCGATGTCGAGGATGCGATTCGCGATCCGTATAACCCCAACTCCGAGCGGTTCCTCGGCTGGACCTCGGATGCGGGCGAGGAGATCGGCGACTACCCGCTGCATGCGGGCGTGACGCTCAAGGATATTGTGATCGAGGTGCCGCTGGCCAATGGGAAGGGGATGGTCCCGGTGCAGTTCAATTATTCGAACGCGGTCCACGGTCCCGAGGGGCCGATTCCGGCTCTGAATCCGCCTGCGGTGAGGTAGTGAATCGCTGACCGGGGCACCGAATGACAATCGCCTTGGTGGTGCCATTGCGATCCAAGTGACCACCGTGAAATAATGATCGGATTCTGCGACCTCTCCGGGGATGACCTGCCCAGAGGCAACCTGTGCGGTGGCTGACGGCCCAGCCAAATGCCCTGAACGCATCACAGGAGTTCACGTTGCGTCTGTTTGTGTCCGAGTTCCTCTGTGGCGGCGGCTGGTCGGGGGGTGACCGGCCCGCCAGTCTGGTGCGCGAGGGAGCGGCCATGCTGCGAGCCTTTCTCCGCGACCTGCTGTGCATCTCGCAGCTGCAGGTCGTCACGACCTGGGATCGAAGACTCGCAGAGGAATTGGGAATTGAGTCCCCAGCTCTTCAAGTCATACCCGTCTCCGGCACCGACGAGGAGCGCGAGGTCTTTACCCGTCTGTGCCATGATGTCGATGGCACTTATGTCATCGCTCCCGAACTCGATGATGAGCTATCGCAACGCGTGTCTGTCGCCATTTGCTCCGCAGCAGAGCGTTCTTTTGCGGAGCAAAAGACGACACTCCGCAACTGGAACTGCTCAGTCGAGGCGATCAATCTTTGCGGTGACAAGTGGGCGCTGTATGAACACTTCACTCGGTGCGGGATACCGACGATCCCGACCCGGCGAGTCAGCTGCGAGAGCGATGAGTCCGCCCTCCTCTGGCCGCGCGTGCTCAAGCTCCGCATGGGGGCCGGTTCGCAATCGATGCAGCTGGTCTCCTCCCTCAAAGAATGGGAGCGAGCGGTTCTCCAATACGACTCCACCAACCGCTGCACCGAGGCGATCGCCCAGCCGTGGGTCCATGCACAATCATTCTCCGTCGGTGCCATCATCGACCGGAGCGGCGCGGTCCATGTGCTGCCGGTGGCCGATCAGTTCATCGACCCGCAGCGGGGGTTCGCTTACCTCGGGGGACGAATTCCGTCCACGGTCGAGACGGGTTCGCTCGACTCATTGATCCGGCAGACGCTCTCGACGATCCCCGGACTGCGGGGGTATGTGGGGGTCGATCTGCTGCTTCCGTATCGCCGTGGGATAGGCTTCCAGCCTGTCA
>JAYSUV010000543.1:0-3456 GCA_043718945.1 Planctomycetota bacterium | reverse complement strand
GTCTTCGAACAGCCTCTCTGGGACGGGCGATCGCGTGGGCAGGGAAAATGCCCGGCCTCCCTGTGATCTCCTCGAGAACTCTCAACGCCGCGAGCCTGGCTCGCGGTGTTGTTGTTTACGGAACCACGACGGGCTGCAACTTCTATCGGGCCTCATCCAGGCTCAATTCATGGCGATGCCCGTTGACATCCCATGTCACTCGGTCGTTGGTCATGTTGAGCAACCGTCCCAGGATCGCGACGATCTTCAGCGGAGATTGATCGGTCACGACATACGTGCTTTGTCCCGATTCGTCCAGAAACAGGCCTCTTGATGTTGAGGCGTCCTCCAGGTTCCCACGAAGCGGATTTTGGAGAGAGGATCTGTCGGTTCGGGAGGAGTCGGCTGAAACGCTCCACTTGCGAGCGGGTACGTGCGTGGTGGTTCCTGGCGGGCGAAGAGCGGCTTTTGACGTAACTGCGAGATACTCAGTCGGCGAATCGCGTGGGCTGTGTATCAGAGTTGCTTGTGAGAACAGAGTACGGGTCATTGTTTCTAGTTCTGCATCAATGATAAAATGTTGACTCCTGCCGTCAATGTGTCTTTGGATTCACCGGGCATTTGTCAAGGTATTTCCCCAGCGAATCGATCTGCTCATCGCTCAAAATGTCCCATGTCTCGCTGGCAAGAGTGGGCAGTCGTGTGTGTGTGTGCATCAGAAAAGTAGGGAGCGATTCCACGCGGTGCCTCATGCGTAAAGGGGAGCCGCAGATGAACACAGATCAAGAGGCTCAACCACGAATGGACATCGCCCGGATTCATCTCTGATCTGTGTTCATCTGTGTTCATCTGTGTGCATCGGTGGCTCACCAACTCCTAGTTTTCTCCCTGCGCTAGTCTCTGCCAACCGCTTACACTGGGTGCCAGAATCGAATCGCGCTGCCGCCCCAGTGGCGTTTTTTTGCCACTGCCGACTTTTCTGATGCACACACACGTGTGGACGATTCGCACGGGGCTTGTTGTGACCGCGATTCTCGACGATGATCACAATTGCTGTTAGCGAAGTCTGTCTGTCGAACGGAGTGGGCATGGCCATCCGGTCCAACCATTATGATGCCGCATTCGAAGCGTATCTCATCGCCACGGGACGCCCGTTTGTGGCGATCGACGAAGCGCGGCGGGCGCAGTTGGCAGGTGTCTCCTTGAAGTCGATGGATTTCATCGTGGACGGGGGTGAGCATCGGCTGTTGCTCGATATTAAGGGACGACGGTTTCCGACCGGAGGAAACACCGGCACGCGCTGGGAGTGCTGGGCCGACGCCGATGATGTCGAGTCGCTGCTGCGCTGGGAGCAGGTGTTCGGCCACCGCTTTCGCGCAGCGTTTGTCTTCGCCTATGAGATCGTCGACCCGCGCTGGTACGCCTGGCACCCGCAGCGCTGGGAGTACGCGGGGCGGACGTACGCCTTCTATGCGGTGTGGGTCCGCGACTACGCAGAGGTGATGCGGCAGCGTTCCCCGCGCTGGGAAACAGTCGCCCTCCCCACCCGAGACTACACCCGCCTCCGCCGTCCGTGGGAAGAATTCCTACCCGCGTAGTGACCGCGAAGACTCACAGATCATCCCTCGGCTTCTGCGACAGTACCCGCACCAGCTCCGGGATCAACCGCCGAAAGGCCCGCGCTCGGTGGCTGATCTGTTGCTTCACCAGCGGGCTCAATTCGCCAAACGTCTGGTGGAACTCCCGCACCAGGAAATAGGGGTCATACCCAAACCCATTGGCTCCTCGCGCAGTGTCGATGATCCGCCCGCGACAGGTCGACTCGAAGCTCAACCGCACCACACCCGTCGGGTCGGCAACGGCCACATGGCACACGTACTCGGCCCCGCGTTTCTCGGGTGGGACAGACGCCAGTTCGGCGATCAGCTTGGCATTGTTGCGTTCATCGGTCGCCCCCGGATCGCTGTAGCGAGCGGAGTAAACGCCGGGCGCCCCCTGCAACGCATCGACCCGCAGGCCGCTATCCTCACCGATGGTCCAGCGATTCAGCACCACGGCGATCTGGGTCGCCTTGAGGGCGGCGTTCTCGGCAAACGTGTTCCCGGACTCGTCGACCTCATGCGCCTCGGGGAACTCGGCCACCGACTGCAGCGGGATACCCACGGGAGCCAGCAGATCACGAATCTCGCGGCTCTTCTTCGCGTTCCGGCTCGCCAGAACAACGGTGGGGAAAGTGAGGCCGGTCACTCCGGTACCTCGTCGCTGACTTCTGCGTCGGGATCAGCCTCGTCCCCTTCGTGTTCGATCACGTTCCAGTCATCGAAGTCCACATCCCCGCCGACATCCATGAAGGCATAACAGCTCGGACAGTTGACGACCGTCCCCTTCTCGACTGGAGCATACCGCGTCATCGTGCCACATTTGTCACAGCGGGCATCGATCCACTCGGAGTTGAGGCCCACTTGAACCTGATGAGTGAGAGTTCGCTGCTGCGCCCGCTCTTCAAATTCACGGACGACAGCTGTGGCGGCCTCCAAGTCACTTGAGGAGACCCACACTTTCGGCTTGTGCAAAACAGAGTTCAAGCCCCCGATCCAGACGCCAACCTGGGAATTATCCTCAATCACCTTGGCCGCGACGCCCGCGACGAGCAGCAGTTCGGCGATCTCGTGGGCTTCGATGTTGCTGGCTGCGGTGCAGATCGCCACCGGGTCGTGCAGTTCCATGATCTCTCCTCCTCGTGGGTGTTGACACATGGTCTATCACAGCCACCCTGACGCTTCAAGGACGAATCGTTGGAGTCCAGCCTTGAGGCTGTTCTTATCGAGCCCGAGGCAGCCTAAAGGCTGGGCTCCCCCCCACACACGTCACACACCACCCTCGTTTCCAACCGCTGACTGAGGTTCATCCGTTGCAGTCTCTCGATTCGGGCATCCGCACACGCCTCACAAGTCGCAAATCGCCGGGCGTCCCAGAGGTCGACGAACACCCGGCCTGTGTTTTGAACCAAGGCCGATTCCAATACTCGTTCGAGGGAACTCAGCCGTGGCGGAGCGTAGTGGCCCTCGCGACCGAGCTGCTCCATGATGCCATTTCCATCGCGAGTCGGGATCACGCAACAGACGCGGGCTCCCTGGGCGAAGGCGTGTGAGATTGACATTAAGGCCCATTCGACACCCTGCTCTTCACTCAGGTACGGAGGCCGCAGCAGGATGAAGACGCGGACTTCGATCCCGTGTTCACGCAGGAACCCAGCTGCCCGATCAAAGTCATCGACGGTCATGCTCTTGTTGAGACGCGGCAACACCTCGGGGTGGATCGTCTCCAGCCCGAGGGCAATCTCAAACTCGCCGGGGATTCGCTTGTGAAACTCCACCGCTCGCGAGTCGGTCATGCGCGGATGATTCTCGACGATGACCGTTTGAAACCCCTGAATCAGTTCTGCGATGCGTGGATGATCCTCGACCGGGATCGCGC
>JAYSUV010000542.1:0-1261 GCA_043718945.1 Planctomycetota bacterium | reverse complement strand
GTCGAGCATATCGAGGCACAACAGCACATCACTGACGACTCTCTCGATAATTTGGCGCTGGCCTGTCCCGACTGCAATCGCCACAAGGGGCCGAATCTAACCACTCTGGATTTGCGGACTCGCGAAATCATACGACTGTTCCATCCGAGGCAGGATCACTGGGGGGATCATTTCGAATTCCGAGGTGCCATCCTCATTGGACGAACCGTTGTGGGCGAGGCCACGATTCGGCTACTGCAAATCAACACGGTCGATCGCGTGGAGATGCGAGCGGAGTTGCAAGCCGCAGGCGAGATGTAGTCTATCCCGACGCCAGGGTTTGTCGGACCAGGACGCCGAGTTCGTGATACGCCGGGGGAGCGAGTTGATTACGATCAAGTTCCCGGTGCCGCTCGATTTGGAGGAGAAGCAGCCGTGACCGGAATGAAGACCAAGCTGGAGGGGTCGCCTCTCAAAAACCGGTTGGTGGGCGGGGTGGTTGCGTTGTTGATTGTGAGCGCGGTCGCTTTGCTCGCATATGGGATTCAGGTGATCCGCCTCGCTCTCAAAAACGAGCAGACTCATCAGGACCTGAAGTGGATCGGGCTTGCACTGCAGCGCTACCACGATCAACACGGACACTTCCCGCCGGTGGTCGAATTGGATAGCAGCGATTCACCCAAGCACTCGTGGCGGGCCCTCATCCAGCCACATCTCGCCGCCGAAGTCCAGACTGCGGACAACTTCCAAGCCTATGACTTCAAACAGAGATGGGACAGCGCGACCAACTCGGATGCGGTTCATCGACATCGCTTCGGTGATCATTGGTATCAGTTTCTGGCTGTGGTCGGCCCGCAGGCGGCGTGGAGCAACGAGGGCACTCGGAAGATGTCCGATTTCCAGGACGGGTTATCAGACACCATCCTCGTGATCGGAGTTCGCGGCACGGGTCTCGGGTGGAATGAGCCACGCGATGCAGAGTTCGATGGTCAGACACTGACAATCGGAGGCCGCCCGCTCGATCCCTCCCAGCCACTCTATGTGCTGATGGCGGATAGAAGCGTGAGGTATGGACTCACCAGCGAGATCCTGGCCCCGTTGCTGACGATCGATGCGGGAGATGTGGTCCCGGAGTGGTGAATCGAGTGAGACTGATGGCTGAGAATGTCCGAAAGGCGATGCTTCAGTTCAGAGTCATCACCCATTCCGTGTCGCCTTAAAACAACTTGCGGCTATCGATCAGCAGCGTCACCGGGCCGTCGTTCACCAGTGACACCTGCAT
>JAYSUV010000541.1:0-9836 GCA_043718945.1 Planctomycetota bacterium | reverse complement strand
ATCGGAAGATGGGACAGGATGAACAGGATTTCCAGGATGAATTCCGCCTCGGCGTCAGCGTGTCGGCATCCTGTTGATCCTGCTGATCCTGTCAAATCGTCCTCCTCCTTTGGCAAAGTGGCGAAAGTCATCGGAGAACTGCAAGGCTCCGTGCCTCCGTGCCTCCGTGGTCAATATCTGCCGACTTTTGTGACGCACACACCTCGGCAATCGGTGGATGTTTGGCGAAGTCTTTGCAGAGTCTGTCGTTGCCAGGCAAAATATTCACATTGGGGAAGAGATCCGGAACTTAAGGCGACTCGAATTCGAGAATCTAGATTACAACCTTCAATCTTCATTTTCCCCTTTGAACAGCCAGTTGTCGGGTTAGGATTGCCTTTGGGTGGGCGTCCCCTTTTCCAAAGTGGTGAAGACTTGGAGCCCGTTTGTTTTTGAGGACAATTGTGCAATTGGGTGCGATCCGGACTAACTCAGTGTCAGCAGTGACCTCTCTAGGGGGGGCGTTGGGGAGCAGCATTGTCTGGGTCTGGATCGGTCTGGTTCTCGTGGGCGGAGTGAGCGCGGGGCCACCGTTTCCCTGGCCGACCCAAACGATTGGGCCGGCTCCGGCTCCGCAACGTCGATCGACCTTTGCCCCGTCACGACCGCGTCCGAATGCGATTGAATCTCCATCGCCAGCCAGCCAGCCTCTCCCGTCGGGGAACCCAGCGTCACCGGAACCGACTCCCGTCGATGCTGCCACAGATCGTCCGCGCAGTCATCGCACCTATTACACAGCCAAGCAGCCGGAAGTACTTTTCCCCAGTGGTCACGGGATTCATGTGGTCCTCAGCCAGAAATTCCTCGATGAATTGATCTGGGTCGAATCACAAGACGCTGGCCCCGTGCGGGATTGCATCCTCGGGGCACAGGTGGTCGGGTCGCAGCAGACCGAGACCTCGGTGCATGTCCGCTTTGTCCCGAGTGACAGTCAGGCGCAGCTGGAGTTTCAGCTGACGGGGATGACGAGGAACACGACGGAAAGTCGGACTCCGGAGGCGGTGATTCAGTCGGAGGGAAACCATCGGTTTGAGGTCGGCAAATCTGTCCAGTTTGATGGCCAAAAGTTCCTGACCCGCAGCCCCTCGGCCATGCTCTTTCCACGTCAGAATAATCGGGCGGCTCGCACCCCGGCCAGTGCGATTCCGATTCTGGGGCCGCTGGTCTCGGAGTATGCATTGAGTGTGGCGAATCAAAGTCGACCGGAGTCCGAGCGGATTACGGCGCAGCGAATTACTCAGCAGGTCGTGCCTCAATTCGACTCGGCGGTGGACAAGCGGCTCGCAGAACTCAATCGGCAATTGACAGAGGATCTCCCGCAGTTGTTACTCCAAATGGGAGTGAGTACGCCGACGACGCGCATGAGGACCACGGAGCAACTCTTGACGGCCAGCTTGGCTTGGGAGCAGGCACAGAAGTGTCCCGAATACGTGCCGATGATGCCCGCAGAGAATGCTGCCGAACTGCGGGTCGCCATCCATGCGGAGGCGGTAAACGCTTGGCTGTCGAGCCTGCCACTGGGGGGGCAGGAGATCCTGATTCAAGACATGGACCGTTGGCAAAAGGATCTCGATCGAGCGTTTTCGTCACAAGCGTCGGGACGGTCAAATCATCGTCCGGTCTCTCAAGCGAGACGTATGGGGCGAACTCCGACGCGAACGGTTCAATCGGATGGAGTGGTCCCCGGCCTGGGTGAGCCGACGATCCTGGGCCCGCTGCTTGTTCCGCGACCAGAGCAGGCTGACAAAGTTCCGGTGTTGGCGAAACCGAAGCTCGAACCGAAATCGGAACGGCTCGGCAACCCGGCGGGCGAGTCACCCGGCATTCAATCCCAGATGATCCTCGCCCCGCAGAACCCGATTTCCGTGGAGTTCGGTCAGGGGGAAGCTGTCGTGACCTTGGTGGCTGCCTTTCGCATCGCCCCAGTTCCGCAGACGGATTACCATCGGATTCGCATTCCCATCACGTCGACGATCGGTCCCGAGGGGCTACGCGTGACTCCGGGGACGGTGCGTGTGGAAGCGGCTTCCCCCGGGGCGGGTGGCATGCTGGCCGAGTTCACGCGAGCCGAGATCGAGAAACAGTTCCAGCAGAGACTTCAGCCGACGAATTGGCCGGCGGAACGCTCGCTGGAACGAGACTCCGGGAAGCTGGTGACGCTGCGGTTGAATGAGCTATCGAGTGCTGCCGGTTGGCTGTCGCTCGTGTGGGGAGTTGAGCCCACAGAGGTCGGCACATCGATCGTCCGGTAGTCGGAGAGCAGTGGGCGAAACCTATCTGGGGATCAGTACAGAGTACGGCCACGCACTGATGCGAGCGGCCAGACTTCCGAAGTCTTCCGAGACTTCGGAAGGAGTGTGGGTCGGTTTTTTCGGGCCGCTCGCCTGATGCGATCTGGGAATCCTGTGGCTGTCTGGCGACTGAGAAACATTCCGGCTCCCAGAATTCTGCCGGAAAGTTCGAATTTGTTTGCAATTCTCCAATCAATCGGTAACACTCTCTCTCACAACGAGTTGTGAACATTCTGGGAACTCATTTCTGGAAGCGGAAACCTCGATTCTCCGAAATGTTTCGAACACCGTTCGCAAACCTGCGGTACTTTCGAGGACGAACAACATGGCTTCGGTCAGGTGAAAAGCTGGGAAACGTGGCTTTTTCGCCTCATGCTTCGATGGGTTTCGAAGTGACCGACGCATCACGATGACTGACCGGATTTGCAGGAGAGATGGCTCAATGAATCGCGCCGTGATGACCCTGATGCTGTGGTGTGGCCTGTGGAGTGTTGCAGCTGTCCCGAGTTTTGGGGCAGATGACAAATTCACGACGGGTTCGTCTGATCCGCTCATTAGCTATATCAATGAGCAGATCCGCCAAGGTTGGACGGATAACGAAATCAAGGCCAGCCCAGTCGCAGACGATGCCGAATGGCTCCGCCGGGTCTACTTGGATGTCGCTGGGCACGTTCCTTCGGGCAAGGTGCTCGAAGAGTTCATGAAGGATAAAGACCCTGCGAAACGCAGCAAGATGGTCGACACGCTGTTGGCTGATTCCGGCTATGTGCGGAACTTTACGACCTACTGGACGAACACACTGATTGGACGGACGACTCCGGACAAAACCAATCGCGGGGCACTGGAAAAGTTCCTGCGAGAGAGCCTCGCCAAGAATCGCCCGTGGAACGAGATCTCTTACGACCTGCTGTCGTCAGAAGGCCGGTTTGATGAAAATGGGGCTGTCAACTACTTGCTCGCCCAATTGCAACTGAACCCAAACAGCGACGAGTATCCCGTCGAAGCCACAGCCCGGTCGGCTCGCATCTTCCTAGGGCTGCAGGTTCAGTGTACCCAGTGCCACAACCACCCCTTCAATGACTGGAAGCAGAACCAGTTCTGGGAGTTCTACAGCTTCTTCCGCCAGATGCAGCGTGAAGACCACGAGAAGTACAACGCCAAGACCGGCCAGATGGACGAAGACTATTCAGAACTGGTTCGCCGGAACTTCGAAGGGCCTGTTTACTACGACACGCGTGCCGCCCTGACGCTTGTGGCCTATCCGAAGTATTTCGGTACAGAAGTGGAACAAGGAGCCGAAACGAATCGCCGAGATGAATTGGCCAAACTGATTACTAAAGATGACTCGAATAAATGGCTGGCCCGGGCCATGGTCAACCGGATGTGGGGTCACTACTTCGCCAACGGATTCACCCGTCCCATTGATGATATGGGGCCACACAACCCAGCCAGCCATCCCGAATTGCTGGAACGACTCACGGACGAATTCATCAAGAGCGGTTACGACTTAAAGCAGCTCACTCGCTGGATTTGCAACACTGAAGCGTACAATCTGACCAGCCGGTATAATTCGAAAAACGAGATCGACAACCCGGCCAACGGGGAAGTTCCACTCTTCAGCCACATGTACGTGAAGCCGATGCAGGTCGAGCAACTGTACGAATCACTCTTGGTCGCCACGAGTGCGGATTCTGCCGGTGCGGGGAGCTTTGAGGCTTCCCAGGATCAGCGGGAGCAGATGAAACGCCAATTTATGCAAATATTCGGTGGAAATGACGACGAAGATCCCTCGGTTTACAGCGGTACTATTCCACAAGCCCTGTTGATGATGAATGGGGCCTTGGTCAAGAGCGCCACGAGCGGAGACAAAGGCAGCTACCTCAACGCGGTGCTGTCCAATCCGAGCTACAAGAAGGATCCGGACCGGATTCGTGCCTTGTACATGGCGGCCCTCGGGCGGATTCCGAGCAGCAGCGAGCAGAAGAACCTGCAAGGGATGATGTCCCAGTATTCCAACCCGTTGGATGCCTACCAGGACCTCTACTGGGCCTTGCTGAACTCGAATGAGTTCATCGTCAACCGCTGAATTGCGACTCACCTGTCACCTTCACGAACCCGGAGCTTCGGCTCCTTTTCCAAAAACATTTCACTCACCACCCTTTCCCAAAGCGAGTCTCCCATGTTCAACCAAGGCATGTCCCGTCGTCACTTTATGAGCCATGCCGCGATGGGCGGCGCAGCGGTTCTGGGAGCCAATGAGTTCCTGAACCACTTGCACCTGAACGCTGCGGAAGTCAAGAAGAATCAGAAGGCCTGTATTCTGGTGTGGCTGGGCGGTGGTGCTCCGACCATCGATATGTGGGACTTGAAGCCCGGCTCGAAGAACGGTGGAGAGTTCAAGCCGATCAGCACTGCGGGCGACCTGCAAATCTCCGAGCACCTTCCCGAAGTTGCCAAGCAGATGGATGCCCTTTCGGTCGTCCGCTCGATGAGCACTCGCGAAGCTGACCACATGCGGGGTGCCTACTTCATGCACTCGGGATACGTCCCGAACCCCACCGTGGTTCATCCGACCTTCGGCTCGGTCGTGAGCTACGAACTCGGCGCGAAGCGTAAGGAACTAGAGATTCCTTCGTTCGTCTCGATCGGTGGCGGCGGCATGAGCCCCGGCTTCCTCGGCATGTCCCACGCTCCATTCAGCGTGAATGCTCAGGGGCAGATTCAGAACGCCGACATGGCCGGTGTGGACCCCGCTCGTCTCGGTGCCCGGCTCTCGATGCTCCAGTCGATCGAAGACGGCTTCATCAAGTCCGATCGCGGCGACGCGGGCCAGGCTCACAAGGATGTCTACGGCAAGGCCGTCAACCTGATGCGGTCCGAGCAGATGAAGGCCTTCAAGGTTTCCGAGGAGAGCCCAGAAACCCTCGCAGCCTACGGCGGACCCGGATTCGGTGCCAGTATGCTGATGGCTCGCCGCTTGGTCGAAGTCGGTGTTCCGTTCATCGAAGTCAACTTCCCCGGTGGTTGGGATCTCCATAACGACGTGTTCAACACCCTCAAGAATCAGCGTCTGCCGATTCTCGACAAGGGAATCGCGGGACTCACAGCTGACCTCAAGCAACGCGGCATGATCGACGATGTCGTCATCATCTGCATGGGCGAGTTCAGCCGGACTCCTCGTATCAATCAGAACGTCGGACGCGATCACTGGGCAACCAGCTGGTCAGTCATGATCGGCGGCGGCGGCCTCAAGGGTGGTCGTGCCATCGGCGAAACCAATGCGGACGGTGACAAGGTCGTCAGCGAAAGCTACCTGCCCGGAGATATCTGGGCGACCGCAGCTTACGCTCTGCGGATTCCTCTCGATACGGTCCACACCTCCAAGCGTGGTCGTCCGATGAAGATCGCTGGCGGTGGAGTGCCGATCAAGGGACTCATCTCCTAGTCACTGGCCTCCAGTGACTCAGGTAGAGATTTGTCGACGCAAGGGGGCAGCCACTGCCCCCTTGTTTCTTGAATGGTGAGTGTTCTTGGGCCGAGAGCCATTCACCCCAGTTCATGCCATGCCTTGCAACCTACCAGGTGAGATGTTGTGAGTTCCAACCCGGCCATCCCGGCGGTCCACACGCCTTCTGCGGCTCAGAGTTCCTCTGAATCTCAGAAGCCCTCGGTCATTGGAGCGAGTGCTACGAACCAAGTTGGCAGCCCGCATGTGCCTCGCGATCCGGCCAGCTTTGTCCAGTTGTTTACGAAGTCTCAACGTCCTCTCTATCTGTTCATCCTGGGGCAAACGGGGAGTGTGCAAGATGCCGAAGAAGTTCTGCAGAACACGAACCTCGTGGTCTGGTCGAAGTCGAGTCAGTTCGACCCCGGCACGAACTTCTTCGCGTGGGCGTGTCAGATTGCCCGCTACGAGGTGATGCAGCATCGCCAGCGATATCGACGCGACAAGCTCAAATTCAGTGACGAGTTCCTCAATGTGGTGGCGGAGGAGTCGGTCAGTCGGCTCGACGATCCAGAGCCACAGCGTGTGGCTCTGGAACAATGTCTGCAGAAGTTGTCCGCTCGGGATCGGGAACTGATCCGCGAGCGGTATCAGCCCGGTTCCTCCGGCAAGGATCTGGCCTCCAGTCTGCGGCGGCCTCCGAACTCTGTCTACCAGTCATTGGGCCGCATTCGGCGTGTGCTTTTGGAGTGTATCCAGCGGCGATTGGCGGAAATGTAGCCTTGTGGAAGTGGTGAGTCGTCCAATGTCCCTCGAAGTTGCCTCTGAGCTGTACCCTCTCCTTGAAGCGCTGTGCGAAAATCGCCAGACGCTGGCGGGGAAGGACCGCCTCGAGCAACTGGTCCTCTCGCAGCCCGCAGCCCGTCGGTTGTACATCGACTACATGCACCTGCATGGCACGCTGACGTGGGACGCCTCGCTGAGCGAATCGGCCTCGCTCGTGGCTTATGCCGAACGCACCGGAACGACTTCCGTTCCCCAACCGCGCTGGACATCGAAGCGTCTGGCTGTGTTTACCGCGTTACTTTCGGCGGCACTCTTGGTCGCCTTCTTCGTGACTCAGGGAATTGGCCCCGCAAGCATCCCCGGCTCGAACAACGTGGTTGTCGTCCCGCCCGCTGTGCCTGAAACGATTAGTCCAGTTGCTCCAGACACCGGCCTGCTCCCTGATAATGCCATCGCGGATATGACACCGATCCCGCGAGTCGACCTCCATCGAGAAGGCCCGGCGGTAACGGTCGTCGAGACACCGGCAGTTGTTCCAGAGGTTCCCACCGCAGTGGCTGCAATGGAGCCGATCGTCGACTCGGAACTCGTCGCCCGCCTCGATGGCATGTGGCAAGCCAAGCTCGACGAAGTGGGCGTTCGCTCCTCGCCGATCGCTGACGATGCCGAGTGGCTTCGCCGAGTCTATCTCGACTTGGCCGGTCACATCCCGGACGCCAGCAGTGTCGATCGCTTCCTCACTGACTCGCGCCCCAACAAGCGTCAGCTGCTGATTGACGATCTGATTCAGAAGCCCGACTACGTCCGGAATCTGACCACGATTTGGACCAACCTGCTGGTCGGTCGGTCGCCCGATCGCCCGATCAATCGAGAGCTGCTCGGCCAATTCCTGCGAGAGCAATTCCAAGAGAATCGCCCATGGACCGAGACCGTCGCCCGGCTGGTTTCCGCCGAAGGGGACGGGGAGAAAGTTGGCGAGGCCAACTTCCTGCTCGCTCACCTCAACAACCAAGCAGTCCCCGCCACAGCTGTCACCGCCCGAATTTTCCTCTGCCAGCAGGTGCAGTGTACGCAGTGCCATAAGCACCCCGACTCGAAGCATGGCGGTTCGATGGCCGAGTTCTGGGAACTCAACAGCTTCTTCCAGCAAGCCGACATTGTCGAGAACAAGAAGTACAACCCCACCACCGGACGTACGGAGGTGGTCAGTCGCTCGCTGATCGACCGAGAGGTAGGCGGACCGACTTATTACGACGACCTGAAGGGGGTGATGCGAGTCGCTTACCCCAAGTTCGACGGGAAGGAAGTCGATCCCGATCCGACCGTCAAGCGGCGACAGGAACTGGCCAAGCTGCTGACTCAAGAGGGGCAGCACGAACTCGCCGCAGCTCTGGTCAACCGCACCTGGGCCCACTTCTTCGGCCAGGGGCTGGTCAACCCGATCGATGACATGGGACCGCATTCGCCATGCGCGAACCCCGAACTACTCGAAGCTCTGACCAATGCCGTCGTGGCCACGAACTTCGACACCAACCGCCTCAATCGCTGGATTGTCTCGACACGGGCATATCACCTGTCCAGTGCCCAGGTGCCGGGCAATCGGGCAGACCTGCCAGTCGATGGCGAGTTGCCTCTGTTCAGCCGGATGTATTTGAAACCACTCTCTGCCGAGCAAATGTTTGATTCGCTGCTCGTCGCCACAGCTGCGGATCGGGCGGGGGCGACTTACTGGGAGCAGGCGGAAGAGCATCGCAAAGAGTGGCTGGCTCAGTTTTACTCGGTGATGGAGAACGAGGAGAATGGGGACGCGTCGACGTTCGACGGCACGTTCTCACAATCGCTGATGATGATGAACGGCGACCTCGTTCGAAATGCGATTAGCAATTCCCCCGGGACCGTGCTGCATGAGATCATGCGGATGGGCGGGGATGACCAGGATCGGATCAAGAGTCTCTGCCGGGCTGCCTTGGGCCGCGACCCCAAACGTAACGAACTGGCGTCCTTCCAGCCGATCTTGCGGCACCGCCACCCCGGCGCGGGGGCGAATGAGTCGGAACCCTACGGCGATATCTTCTGGGCCTACTTGAACTCGACCGAGTTCGCTGTCAATCACTGAGCGGGCAGACGAGTGTCGTCAGTCAAAAGCCCACCGGTGGCAACCGGTGGGCGTTCAACTCTCAAACTTCGACGTGGCCCGTTCTCCTTTAAAATACAACCATACCAACAGCGAAGCTCCGATGACGAAAATCCCTATGCCGTGCCACTGGGCTGCCGTGAGTGACAAACCCCCAAAGCTGTATTTTTCCGTGTCATCCCGAAAGATCTCGATCAAAAACCGCGTACAGGCATACATCATGCACGCCATCCCCAGTAGCTGGCCATTGCGAGCGCGCAGCGGGTACAGGTTCCACAGAATCGTCCCCAGCATAAAGCCGTCGATCGAGCTATAGATCTGAGTCGGGTGCAGGGGCATGGTGAACAGGTCAGCGAGAGTTAAGCGTCCCCGGTTCACCAGATCAAGCCATGGGACGCTGTCTCGGGGAAACTGAATCGCCCAGGGGAGATCGCACGGATCCCCGTAACAGCACCCGTTCATCAGACACCCAATCCGGCCAAATCCCACCCCGAAGAAGACTCCCGGCATGATGACATCGACCAGTTGCAATGCGGGCAACTTTCGCCGGTAGCAGAAGACGAAGAAGCCGACCGTCCCTCCCACCAGCGCCCCATACAGAACGAGTCCCCCCTCGGTGAGATTGACCGAGGAGACGAGAGCATCCAGAAGTGTTCGACAGTTTTTGAATTGCGTCTCATGGAACTGCACGAGGTGATACACTCGGCCACCGACTGCTCCCGTGACCAAGAGCCAGAGGCTCAGGTCTGTCAGTATCTCGGGATCGAGGCCAATGCGTTTCGCCCGCAGCCGTGAGAGCCACAGCCCGCACAAGAACCCGATCAGCACCAGCATCCCGTAGCCAAAGATCGGGAGCTTCGTCAGGCCGACCGCTGGCAGCACGAACATTGAGGCCAGAATCGCCCCGCCCCAGATGAGCGCGGACTGCTTCAACTCGGAGAGGAAGACAGCCCGATTCCGAACGTAGTTCACCGCCATCCAGACGACACAGGCGACCGCCAAAACCCATGTCAGCCCGAACCCCGGCACGCCCGATATGGGGTCTCGCTCCCCGATGGCGAACGGATGCTTGAGCAGGATGTAGATGAGGACTTGTCGCATCCGATGTACTTTCAGTGGGTCAGGCGAGCCGGGTGCCGTC
>JAYSUV010000055.1:0-2325 GCA_043718945.1 Planctomycetota bacterium | reverse complement strand
TGAGCGATGCTGCGGAGGTCTTGCTCGTCCGGCAGTTGGGAGTGATAGCGCGTGCAGATCGCTTCACCGATGGCTGGGTCGTCGAAGTTAATCAGGGCTTGCAGCGTGGCCCGCTTGATGGCGATCGATGGCGACCCCATCAGACCGATGAGGACGGGCACGGCCTTGGGCGGCTTCACTTCGCCGAGGACCGCGATGTAGGTCAATCGCTTCGGTCGGTCGGCCTCTTCGCTTGCGATGAACTTGAGGGCCGAGTCGATGGCGTCGGCCTGGCCCAGCCGGATGTTGAGGATCAGATCGTCCTGGCCGAGCGACGTTTGGTAATCGGCGATCTCCCAGGTCAGTGACTCGGGAAGCTGCTGGATCTCTCGCCCCTGGAAGGCTTCGAGGAACCCGCTGATCAGGGTCTTCTTGTGGGCGTCCGAGGGGGCCATGGCGAGCAACTTCGCGCAGGTTTCGAGATCCTCCGGCGACCCGGCGAGCGCGTACCGCTGCATCAGTCGGGGGACGATGGTCTTGGCGGTGATCGGATGATCCCACAGGGACTTGTCACCGAACAACTTCACGACCTCCTCGCGTTCGTTCCCGCACTGGGCTTCGATGGCCCACCACAGCAGCAGCGGCATGTGCAGATCGGTCGCGTCCTCGTCACGCTGAAGCAAGGCTTGCACGATCGGCAGAGCGAACTTCGCGGGGAGCCGTTTGGCGGTTGAGGCGAGTTGGGAGCGGACCTGGACGTACGACTCTTCGGAGGCGAGTTTGGCCATGCGGGCGGCGAGGGCCTCGTCGATCCGGCGGTCGTCGCCGATCAGGCGAACCGTCCAGCGACGGATGTCCTCATTGCGGGAACCGAGCAGTTCGAGAGCCAGTTGCGGAGTGAACCCGCCGGTGCGATAGACGATCCACAGGGCTTCGAGGGCCTCTGGGGAGTTCGTCATGACCCGATTAGCGAGGCCATTTCGCATTGTTGGCTTTTCATCGTGAGCCATTCGATCGCTCAGGGTTCTTATCGCGGTAAACCGCACCCATTTATTCTCGTGTGAGAGCAATCTCCGCAACTGGTCGGATTCGAGCTTCGTGAAGTCCGTCGCTGTCCACGGCTTTCCCGTAGGACTCAAATCCGGCACCGAGTCCTTCCCACTGATCCGGTAAATCCGCCCGCTCTCCTTGTGCCAGTTATCGCGCGGGTCGACATGCGAGAGTCGCGTGTCGTACCAGTCGGCGATGTACACCGCCCCGTCGGGTCCGACCTTGAGATCCACGGGCCGGAACCAGCGGTCGGGCGTCGTCACGATCGGCGGCAAGTCCTTCGTGCGGTAGGTCGACGAATCCGGCATCAGCTCGCTGGCCCAGACTCGGTTGTGCAGGGCGTTGGCACTGAGGACCATGCCGTGGAACTTCTCCGGCAGCAGTCCCCCCTCATAGATCGCGAACGTCTGCGGGAACCGGTCGCCGTCTCCCTCGTGCCGCATATGCTCGAACCACCCGAAGGCATACGGATTGGTCAGCGGACCATGCTTGGCCCAGCCCTTGATCCCATAGCTCCCCTGCGGGTAATACATCCCGCGCGTGCCACCGCCGTTGGTCCCGGAGAAGACCCGGCCCACTCCGTCGATGTCGAGACTAAAGGTGTTGCCACCCCCCTCAGCATAGATCTCGAACACCTTCGATACCGGGTGATACCGCCAGATGCACTGGCCCAGAAACTTCACGTTCTTAGTGACTTCGGAGGAGACATTGGCTGTCGTGGTACTCCCGTTGGCTCCATACAGCCACCCATCCGGCCCCCAGCACAAGCTGTTGGCGACCGAGTGCGTGTCCTCCAACCCGAACCCCGAGAGATGCACCACCGGATCGCCGTCCGGCACGTCGTCGCGATTCGCATCGGGGTAGAAGAGTAAGTACGGCGGGTTGAGCACCCAGATCCCGCCCTGCCCGGTCACGACCGCCGTGGCGATGTTCAGGCCCGTGATGACATCCTTCGAGGTGTCATACTTCCCATCCGCATCCGTGTCCTCATACACCGTAATGCGGTCGGCCCCCGGCACATGATTCGGCGGCGCAGCGGGCACCTTGTCGAACACGGCCCGCAGGTACTGGTCGTACTTCACGACCTTGAGCCCCTCGGGAAACGGGTACTGCAAGTATTGCACGACCCACATGCGTCCGCGGTCATCGAACGACATATAGAGCGGCTGACGCACCTGCGGCTCGGCCATGACGAGTTCGATTTGGAGGCCCTCGGTCGTCTGGAAGAGCTTCACAGCCTCCGCAGCTGGGGTGGGGGACGAGTCATCGCCGACCGCCCTGCGCCCGCCGAAGGTC
>JAYSUV010000540.1:0-3479 GCA_043718945.1 Planctomycetota bacterium | reverse complement strand
ATGAAGACTTCGGTCGGGCGCTGGGTGGGGATGTCCTCGACCAGGCGACGACCGCGCTGTTGGAGGAACTGGTGGATTTTTTCCCGAGCGCCAAGCGGACCCTGTTCCGCAAGGCGCTGGTCAAGCTCAAACGGTTGGAGGGGATGGCTCTGGAGACCGCGACGCAGCGGCTGGAGAGCGACGAGCTCGAGCGGAAGATGGCCGCCGCGCTGAACCCCGCGTCGACATCTGGCGGCTGATCTGGCAACTGGCCGGAGTGGTCAGCCTCGACCCCGGTCCGTTCACGCTGCGGGAACTGGTCTGGATGGCGGATGCCCGACAGACCGATGCGTGGAACCACACCGCAGCGGTTCTCGCGATGCTGGCCAATACGCACCGCAACCCGAAGAAGACACGCCCGTTTAAGCCGAGCGACTTCCATCCGGGCACCCGCCGCACGCGACCGCAGGAACCGCTTCCCAAGGTCGATATTTCGATCCTCAAGACGGTGTTTGTGAGGTGAGTCGGGTGTCGGGAGCCAGCACTCCAGCTGATGCCTCGCTCCCGCCCCCTCCCTTCCTGCTCCCGACTCCCGTATCCAGACCCCCGACTCCCCTATGGCCGCTGCTCAAGGAATCCGTGCTGGTCGGGCGTTCGTCGAGCTGTTCGCCGACGATACGAAACTCGTGCGCGGGCTGCGGTCCGCCGAGAAGCGATTGAAGGCGTTCGGAGCTAGCGTCCAGTCAATCGGCACCAAGATCTTCGGTCTCGGGGCAGCTGCCATCGCTCCGCTACTGGCGGCCACGAACGTGTTCTCCGAACTCGGAGATCAGCTGGCGAAGATGTCAGCTCGCACCGGGATCTCGGTCGAGTCGCTGTCGGAGCTGGGTTACGCCGCCGAGCAGTCGGGCGCGGACATGGAGACGCTCGAAGGGGGCGTTCGCAAGTTGCAGAAGTTTCTGGTGTCCGTGGCGGAGGGATCGGACTCGGCTCTGTCGGCTCTGTCGGTGCTGTCCAGTCTGGGACTGAAGCTGTCGGACTTGTCGCGGCTGACTCCCGATAAACAGTTTGAGTTGCTGGCCGATCGCATCTCGCAGATTGAAGACCCGGCGATTCGCGCAGCCACTGCGATGGAAGTGTTCGGCAAGACCGGGACTTCGCTGCTCCCGATGTTCCAGGACGGAGCCAAGGGGATTCAGGCTCTACGGAAACAAGCCCGCGACTTGGGACTGGTGATCCGGACCGAAGACGCCAAGGCCGCCGAGCAGTTCGGTGACACGCTGTCCGACCTGTGGAAGGTGATCAAGAGCGGCGTCTTCGCGCTGGGGATGGCCATCGTCCCGCTGCTGCAGGGCTGGGCGCTCAGTGCGATCCAGGTCGCGAAAGTCACCGCCGACTGGGTCCGCGACAACAAGCAGCTGATCGTCACGGTCTTCAAGATCGTCGCGGGCGTCATGGCCGCCGGAGCGGCAATCCTGGCTCTGGGAGTTTTGGTCTACGGCGTCGGAGCGGCGTTCGGGATCGCAGCCTCGCTGATCACCGGCGTGGGAGCTGTCCTCGGAACCATTGGCACCGTGATCGCCGCGTTGCTCTCGCCGATCGGCCTCGTGTCGGTCGCGATCGTCGGATTGGGCGGTTATCTGCTGTATGCCTCGGGACTCGGAGCCCAGGCACTGCAGTGGCTGGGAGTTCAGTTCCAGTTGCTGAAGGCGGACGCCCTCGCCGCTTGGCAGGGAATCGGCGATGCCCTGGCAGCTGGGGATCTGTCGCTGGCTGCAAAGATCCTGTGGCTCACACTCAAGATGGAGTGGCAAAAGGGCGTCGCGTTCCTGGAGGAACACTGGGCCGCATTCAAAGAGTTCTTTCTCAGCGTCGCGACCGATGCGTTCTACGGCGTGGTCGGTCTGCTGATCAACGCCTGGTCCGGGCTGCAATCGGCATGGATTGAGACGACCGCATTCCTGGCCGATGCCTGGACGGTGTTCATCTCGTCGCTGACCCAGGGCTGGAGTACCGCGCAGAACTTCATCAGCAAGGGAGTGTTGCGGTTGATGAAGCTGTTCGATTCGAGTCTCGATGTCGAAGCGGCCTCGAAGATCCTCGACGAGAACTTCGCCGCGCAGAACGCCGCCAACGACCAGCGTACCCAACAGCAAGTCGGTGAACGCGACCAGCGCAGGCAGGAGCAACTCGGCCAGGTCGAATCCGATCGCCAAGCGGCTCAAGACGAGAACGGTCAGATGGCTGCCGACAGCCACGCCGCTCGTCAGCGTCAGAACGAGGACGATCTCAACGCCTCGGAAGAAGCTCTCCGCCAAGCACGCCAGGAATGGGAAGACTCCATCGCCGAGGCCGCGAGGCAACGGCAAGAGACCGACGCGAACTCTCCCGACCGCATGCGCCGCGCCCAGCAGGATCTGTCGGGAATGGATGACCTGCTGAGCCAGATCGGCCAGGACAAGGTCAGCGTCAAAGGGACGTTCAACGCCCTCGGGGCACGTGGCCTCGGCTCGGAAGGCCCCGCCGAACGCACCGCCAAAGCCACCGAAGACACCGCCAAGAACACCAAACGCATCCTCCAGGAAGCCCAGCACGGAGGGCTGACGTTCGGGTAACCATGACTGAATCACCTCCACCATCTGGCCCCGGTCTGCTCCGTAAAGCGGCCAACTTCGGCAAGGCGGTCGTGAAGCACGTCGCCGATGGCGGCAAGCAGGTGACCGATGAGGTCTATCTCGCTCGACTCTCGGTCTGTGCCAATTGCCCGTCACTCGATCCGCAGAAGATGCGATGCAAGGAACGGACCTGCGGGTGTCGTCTCAAGACGAAGGCCCGCTGGCGTTCGGAGTCCTGTCCCCTCAAGAAGTGGCCCGCTGCGTAAGGAGCTGCGATGCCGATCTCCGTCGCCGAAAAATGGGACAGCCGCGAAGGGACGCAAGGCGAGGGCGCGTCGACCGATCTGCGGTTCGTGATCCGGGGAACGGACGACGATACCGAGGCCAAGATCGCTCTCCTCGCCGGTTCGCCCCTGTTGTATGCCGGGCTGGTCCGCCAATCGAGTCACATCGAGCGGATTGGCGAAGACACCTGGGAAGGGTCGGTCCGCTACGGCATCACCAGCCCGCCCGAGACCGGTCAGTCATCGTTCTCGTTCGACACCGGCGGTGGCTCGCAGCACATCACGCAGGGCCGAGGGACCAGCGCCCGCTACGCTGCCCCCGGCAAAACCGCACCCAACTTCGGCGGGGCGATCGGCGTGACGCAGGACAACGTCGAAGGCGTCGATATCTATGTCCCGATCTACAACTTCTCCGAGACCCACCACCTCGCTCCCACAGCTGTGACCGGAGCGTACAAGGCGACACTGTTCTTCCTGACCGCCAGCGTCAACAGCGACGGCTTCAAGGGGTTCTCCCCCGGCGAGGTGCTGTTCCTCGGAGCCTCTGGCACGCAGCGCGGCCAGGACGACTGGGAGATCACCTTCAAGTTCGCGGCCAGCC
>JAYSUV010000539.1:0-9878 GCA_043718945.1 Planctomycetota bacterium | reverse complement strand
TCCTACGCCTCCAGGTCCATCAATGACGGCGGGCCAAATTGCCCGATCGCGAAATGGTTCGAGAATTCCATTCCGCTTTCTCATGTATCGAACGGCAGGCTGTGAGGACTTGTGAGAATATTCCGGTTTTATCGGGAGAAGTGAAGATTGCGGTTGGGGCGGTTGTTTCGGGAAGGTGCGGCGCGCGGTGTCTCACCCTGAAGCGGCATTTTCTGCCGGAAGTCAGTAAGCGGCGAGGCGTCAGCCGCCGGTTCTTCTCACCGTGGTTTGCCGAGGAGCCTATGGTTTCAGGGGGACACGGTCAGGGGAACCGGCGGCTAGCGCCGTGCCGCTCACTTGCGGCTGGGACACGCTCCATACGCCACCAGCGACCAGCCGACCATCAACAGCAGACCCCCAATTGGAGTCACCGCCCCCAGCTTCGTGATTCCGGTCAGCACCAATACGTACAAGCTCCCCGAGAAGAGAGCTGTCCCTAAGCACAAACAGACCCCCGCAGCTCGCAGCACCCGACTCGGGTTTTGGCGACAGAGGAGGCCAATCATGATCAGCCCCAGACCCTGCCCCAGTTGGTAGTCAGCTGCGGTCTTGAAGTCCCCGACATACTTGGTGACCGCCGGGATGGTCTGCCCGGCGACGAGCTTGGTCTTCCCTTCGTATTGAGAGGCAATCGTCTTTTCGAGTCCATGAGCGGCCCAAGCTCCCAGGCCAATGGCCAGGCAGGCAAGTGCCGCTCCGAGGGAAATGAAGCGAGTTTCGGTGGTGGCGCAGGTCATGGCTCGGTCTCTCGAATGGAAACAATGACGTGAATTAGCGAAACAACCGCGGGGCAAACTCGGACAGATACCCCCGCCACACGGGCCAGGAGTGATTGCCCTCGGTTAGGTGCCACTCGTGGTTGACGCCCTTCTCCTTCAGTTTCGCAATCAGCTCGTGGTTCTTCTCCAGGAGGAAATCCCCCTCACCGCAGGCGATCCAGAAGAGCTTCAAGCGGGCATTGAGTGTCTCCTTGTCGTCGAGAGCTTTCTGCATCCGATCTCCCGCAGGCATCGCGCCGCTGAAACAGCCGAGCCAGCCGAACCGGTCCGCATGCGGTAACCCGACTCCCAGAGTCTGCGCGCCCCCCATGCTTAAGCCAGCCAGCGCCCGCTTCTCCGCAGCAGTCTCGACACGGTAGGTGGCCTCGACCAGCGGCAGGGCGTCCTCGAACAGCTCGCGCTCGAACGCTGTCATCGCGTCGAGCTTGTCACTCTCCATCGACTCGCGCGATAGCTGGCCGAGTGGGTGACCATCGATCATCACGATGACCATCGGGACCGCTTTGCCATCGGCGATCAGGTTGTCGAGAATCCAGTGGGCTTTGCCATGCTGGACCCACGTGTCGTGCTGATCACCTGAGCCATGTTGCAACACGAGCAGCGGGTATTTGCGGTCGGTCGCCTGCTCATACCCCGGCGGCGTGTAGACCACCATGTCGCGGCGGCGGCTGAGAACCTTCGACAGATACGCATGCTGGTGAACGGTCCCATGCGGAACGTCCCGCCAGTCCCACGCATTCGGCGGCGTGCCGGGGATGTGCAGGATACTGTTGCTTGGTTTGCGCTGCGGCTTGAGCAGCGGGTTCGTCGGGTCAATCACCGAGACCCCGTCGATCACAAAGTGGTATTCCCACACCCCGGGAGGCACCGAGTCGAGCGTCAGGCTCCACTGACCCGGCTTGACCGCCACGAGCGGGATACGGTCCTGCGCCCACTGAGCCTGTAGCTCGACTTTCTTCGCCTCCTCCGGCGTCGACAGCGGGAACGTCACCTTTCCATCCGGTGCGATTTCCACAGCTGTCACTGCCGAAGAGAGCAGGAAGCATGTTGCAAGACTTAGCAGTGACCAGACAACTTTCACGAGGGACTCAATTCTGTGAACGACGAGGGCATTTCTTCCGCGACCACATCGTACTGTGAAGCGGAGTGATGGCGAAACCAAGCCGCGTCTGCGTAAGATCAATTCAACAACCCGACGCGTGAGCGAGAGCCGAGCTTAGCGAGGGCTGCTACCTAGAGGCATCTAGGTCGGAGTGAAGCCCAACACCTCTTCTGGGGGCCGATCGTTGAGAGACGTTCGCCCTCGCTGACGCGTCGGGTGAGTAGATCATTCACCGAGCGATGTCCCTACGCCAGCCACTCGTCCATCCGCCGAGCCGCGTCCCTTCTCGATCACCCTTGGAACTTCTCCGGATGCGTATCACCACCTGCCTGTCCATCGTACTCGCCAGCCTCTCTGCACAGGTCCAGAGCGCCGAGCCGCCCCGCGTCGTCTCAGCCACCGCCGCACCCGACTGGGACCAGCGGTTTCAGCGGACCAGCGGGTGGATTGGGGCGGACGGCAATTACTCGGTGCCGGTGAACGCGGATCGGCTGTTGTGGTTCTATAGCGACACTCTGCTGGGCCGAGTCGAGAACGGTCGGCGCGTTGACTCGAAGATGATCAACAACTCAGTCGGGGTGCAGACGAAGACTGCTGCTGGTCCGCAGATCGAGTTCTTTCAGGGGACCGATGCGAAGGGGCAACCGACAGCGCTGTTCCTCCCCGATGATTCCAAGCACTGGTACTGGTTGCTGGGGGGCACATGTCTCGATTCAAAGGTGCATCTGTTCTTGTGGGAGTTCGAGAAGTCCCCGGACCCCGGCGTGTTCGGTTTTGCCAATGCCGGGGTGTCGCACGCCGAGATCAAGAATCCGCTCGACCCGCCGACCCAGTGGAAGGTGACGCGACGACCTCTCCCGTTTACCGAGATCACTCCCCAGCGCCGCGTTCTGTTCGGATCAGCTGTGATGACGCACGGTGACTTCGCATACATCTATGGAGTGCGCGAGACTCCGCAAGAGAAGTTTTCGCCGCGTCAGATGCTGCTTGCCCGCGTGCCGCTCGGTTTGATTCGCGACCACAGCCGCTGGGAGTTCCGAACCGCTACGGGGTGGTCTGCGGACTTTCGCGAGTCGGCCTCCATCGCTTCCGGCATGTCGTCCGAGTATTCCGTGAGCCACCTGCCCGCGTTTGACCAGTTCATCACCATCAGCCACGGCGACTTGCTCTCCCCGAAGATCGTCGCTCGGTTTGCCGACCAGCCTTGGGGACCTTGGTCGGAACCGGTCGAGGTTTGGACTTGTCCCGAGCCAGCTGCAAAGAAGGGATACTTTGCCTATGCCGGGAAGGCACATTCTGCATTGTCGACGGGGGATGAACTGCTCATTACGTATGCGGTGAACTCGTTTCAGTTCGGAGATCTGTTCTCGGACCCGAGCTTGTACTGGCCGCGATTCGTGAAGGTGAAGCTGGCCAAGCCCCGGCCGGAATGATTTCCGTGAGCGGCACGGCGCTCGCCGACGGTTCTTCTGACGGCGATCCAACCAGAACCCGTGGTTCCCCGACGAACCACGGCGAGAAGAACCGGCGGCGAGCGCCGTGCCGCTCACGAGATGATTTGGGGAGTGGCCCGCTTCTTCATTGCCCGGAACAGCCGTTGGGCAGTTTGACCAGTTGGAACCAGTATTGTTTCATCAACTGCATGGCCTCCACTAAGCCCTGGAAGGTCACCGGCTTGATGATATAGGAGTTCACTCCCAGATCGTACGAGCGGACAATGTCTTGTTCGGCTGCTGAAGTCGTCATGATCACGACGGGGATGCGATGCAGTTGGGGATGGGCCTTAATTTCCTTGAGGGCCTCTCGTCCGTCCTTCTTGGGCATGTTGAGGTCGAGCAGAATCAACCCTGGCAGCGGATACTGGGACGCATCCGTATATTTTCCACGGTGGAGCAGATAGTCCATCAACTCCTCCCCGTCTTCTACAAAGTTCAGGCTGTTTTCCAGGCGGGCCGCCTGCAACGCCTTATCCGCCATCAGACGATCATCGGCATCGTCATCGGCCATCAGAATATCAACGGGTTCACCGGGTTTGTGCATGATGAGCATCTCCTGAAGCATGATGTAGGACTCCCATTTCAGGTTCGAGCGGCAGAGTCACGATAAATCCAGAGCCTCCGCCGGAAATACTCCGCGCCGTGATTGTACCACCATGACGATCCACAATCTTCTTACAGATCGCCAGCCCGATCCCCGTTCCTTCATATTCCCCGCGCCCGTGCAGACGAGAAAAAGGGGAGAACAGCTTGAACAGGTACTTTTCGTCGAACCCGATTCCGTTGTCCTGCACCGTAATTTCACAGGCCGGGCGTCCTGCACCGACACCCGTCTCCAACGTGACCAGCCGAGATTGCACGGACACGACCGGCGGCACGTCATTGCGGTGAAACTTGAGTGCGTTGCCGATCAGGTTCTGCAGCAGTTGCCGCATCTGCAGCGGATCGGCATCCAGGGTGGGCAGATCGTGCAGTTCCACATGTCCCCCGGTCGTCTGGATGCGGGTTTCCAGATCTCCCAGGACGTCCTGAGCGACGCGCCCCAGATCGACGGACTCAAACGGTTGGGCCTGAGTCGCCACGCGGGAATAGGTCAGTAGATCGTTAATGAACTGCTGCATGCGGGCGGCGGCGTTCCGCATCCGCTGGAGGTAATCGTGCCCATCGGCACTCAGCACCGCCCCGTCGGAAGTCTCGATCATGCTTCCGAATGCCTGCACCTTGCGCAGCGGCTCCTGCAAATCGTGGGAGGCGATGTAGGCGAACTGTTGGAGTTCCGTGTTCGAGCGGGCCAGTTCCTGGGCCTGACGGGCGAGAGTTTCTTGCACCTGCCGGCGCTCCGTCATGTCGCGGAACACAACGACGCCGCCTTGCACCAGGTTCGCTTGATCTCGCATGGGGCGTCCGTTGACGCTGATCCACACGCCGTCCGGCTTCTCCGGATTGCGGATGAATAGATCGACTTCATGCACCTCTTCACCGCGAATCGTACGGACCAGCGGCAAGTCTTCCGACGGGTAGGGCGTGACCATATCGGGGAGGAAGCACCCGTAGCGCTCGGTCCAGCCTTCGATGGGAGTCTCTGTCGCACCCAGGCCGATGATCTCCTCGGCCACTTGATTCCAGAACAGGAACTTCCCCTGTGAGTCGGCGACGATCACCCCATCGGCGATGCTCTTCAGGCTTGAGTCCAAGACCCGATTGGCCGCTTCGGCAGCATCTTTGGCCTTGTGCAACTCCTCTTCTGCCCGTTTCCGGTCGGTGATGTCGAGGACCGAAGCGAGAACGAACGTTCCCTCGCTCGTGCAAAACGGACTCAGACCGAGTTCAATCGAGAACTCTTCACCCGATTTCTTCAAACCGAAGAGATACTGGCCCACTCCCATCGGACGTCGCTGCGGCGTTTCAAAGAATCCTTGCACGTAAGTGGGATGCCCAGGACGAAAGCGTTCGGGCACCAGAATTTCGATCGGCTGACCGATGAGTTCGTCACGCCGGTAGCCGAAGAGTGTTTCGGTCTGGCTGTTCACCAGGGTCATGTTTCGTTCCCGATTGATCACCACAATCGCATTGGGGGCCGCTTCGACAACGAGGCGGAAGCGTTCTTCGGCCCGTTTGCGTTCGGTGATGTCCTCAGCCACTCCCAGAAAGCCCGTGATCTCGTGGTCGGAGTTCTTGACGGCCGTGACGACGAGCGTCACCGTGAATTCGCTGCCGTCTTTTCGCACATACGTCCACTCGCGGCGATCAAAATGGCCCCGCTTCGCAGAGGCGACAAAGACCTCGAAACCCTCCACGGGGGCACCCAATTCCAGAGACAACTCGGCACCGCGTGCCATGACCTCGTCCCTGCGGTGGAAGAGGGCGGGGGTCTGCTGTCCAATCATCTCTTCCGCAGAATACCCGAGTAGATTCTCCGCACCCGAGTTAAAGACGCTGATGAGGCCATTCACATCCGTCGCGATGATCGAGACCTGCGTCGACGCGGCGAGCACTCCCGCCAGCTGCGCGTTGACGGACTCCAAAACTTGCTCCGCACTCTTTCGTTCGGTGATGTCGGTCTGTGAGCCGGACATGCGGACCACGGCTCCAGTCGCGTCCCGTTGAGCCACGCCACGCGCGAGAATCCATCGCCAGTCGCCCGACTTGTGGAGCATGCGAAACTCGACGGAATATTCGGGGCGCTGGCCCGCGAAGTACTCGTCGAGGTTCTGCTTGGCATGGGACAGTTCTTCGGGATGGACGAGGCGTTCCCATTCCGAGAACTGGTTCGAGATTTCGTCGTCCTCGTAACCCAGCATCGACTTCCATCGAGTGGAATAAAACACCGTATTTGTCTCGACATCCCAGTCCCAGATCCCATCCCGCGAGCCTTCCACCGCCAATGCGAATCGTTCCTGGCTCTCTTGCAGGGACCGCTCGGCAAGATGCCGTAAGGTGACATCCCAGCACACCCCGGTCATGCGGATCGGTCGTCCCGAGGCATCGCGGGAGACTTTGCCCCGCGCGGCGAGAACATGTCGGCTGCCATCCGGCCAGATCACCCGAAACTCCGTATCGTACTCCGCATTGAGTTCGACGGCTTGCGTGACCTCGATCCGAACCCGCTCGCGTTCCTCGGGGTCGACGAGGGCTTCAAAGGCTTCGAACGTGCCGCCGAATGCCCTTGGCTCGAGACCGAACAACGGGTGCAGGTACTCGTCCCAGAAGATCGAGTTCTCGACGATATTCCAACTCCAGGTTCCGACCCCCGAAGACTTCAAGGCCAAGTTCAACCGATCTTCGCTGTGCTGCGCCCGTTGCCGCGCATCTTCGGCCTCGTGGGCGAGATTCAGCGCGTCCAGACGCTGGACCTCCGTTTCGCGAGCACGCTGGGAGAGCAGCTCCTTGTCCCGCTTTTTCTCCGTGATGTCGCGAATAAAGGCAAAGTTATACTCGTGGCCTTCGAACTCGAACCAGTTCAGGTCCACCTCAATCGGGATGATGTGGCCCGCCTTATGACGTTGCCGCGTCTCGAAACACATTCGTTTCTTCTCGCGCAGCTCCTCCCAGTGCGAGGGCCACCGCTCCGTGTTGAAATCCGGGTCGAGATCAGTGATCGACAGATCGAGCAGTTCGGCCTCGCTGTAGCCCAGCAGTTCGCTGACAGCCCGGTTCACCCGCAAGATGCGGGCGTCGCACGCAATCCAGAACGTGGGCAGGGAGGCGTTCGCCACCGAGAACTCGCTCAGCCGAAGTGCCGCTTCCGCGTTCCTCCGCTCGTTCACCTCAGACAGCAACGACTGGTTGGCTGTCACCAGTTCTGCGGTCCGCTCCTGAACTCGTTGGTCCAATTCGAGGGAGACCCGCCGGAACTGGATCATCGTGAAAATCACGACCCCCCCTCCCACCATCGCCAGTATCAACAACAGCACCGTAGATTCCAGCATATTGCGACGAGCCCAGGCTTCCGCGTAATCCAGCGGGATCTCCGCCTCCAGGACTCCACGGACATCTCCCACCTTCCATCCCGTGCGGGGCGAATCGGGATGCTCGTTATGGCATTTCACGCAACTGGCCCGCATGCGGTCCGCGATGGCATATCGCAACACCCGACCGTAGGGGCTGTCCATGGTCTGGACGACCGGTGTCGTGGGGTCGGCATTCAACCGGGTCCAGGCGTCTTTCTGGAAGTCATCTTTCAATCCCCCCTCTGCGGTGTTCCAAGGGAAGGGATACGGGCTGTAGAGTCGTGTCCGTCCGCGGTCTCCGGCGTCTGCGATGCGATCCCCAATCCGCATCGTAAACGTCACCGGCAAGGGAATCGAGGCGTGGTTCGCTTGCGGATTGTGCGTGACCTCCAGCCCTTGTTCCAGTGCGATCGAGACCACCTCATCCGTGTACACAGTTCGAACCGCCGTGAGTGTTTGCACATGTTCTCGGGCGGCTTCCCTCCCTGCCGACTGAATCAATCTCTCGATCAACTTGGTGCGTTGCCACTGCACGCTGACAATGGCGATCAGAAAATACAGTAACATCACCAGCACATGGACGGAGAGGCGACCACCCAGGGGAATCCGTGGGGACCCCGCCGAAGGATCCGAGGAGGGCACGGGGGTTCGATCAGACATGCAATCCCTCCCTCGGATCAGGTCGCTGCTACAGCACTTTCACCACCACCAGCGTCAGGTCATCGTGCGGCACTTCGGGGTGGCAGTATTTCAGCACCTCCTCGAACACCACCTCCACGATCTCCGCCGCGAGGAGGTGGCGGTGGGCGTGGACCAGAGCCTGCACCCGCGGGATCCCAAATTTGACCTTCCCCGTGGGATCAAAGGTCTCGTCGATCCCATCCGTGAACAGCAGAAGCAAATCACCGGGCACCAGGAGGATCGGACCGCTGCTGGGATACTTCTCCCGTTCGACCATGCCCAACGGCAACCCCACGGCCTTCAGTGGGGTGATGTCCCCCGCCGGATCGATGACGAAGCCCTGATGACCCGCAGCCGAATAGGTGAGCGCGCGGGCTGGAGGGTTCAGGCAGGCAGAGAACAGGGTGATGAACTTCCGATCGACCTCGGGATGCTCACATGCGGCGCGATTGGCGGCGGCCAGAATCGTATCCAGTCCGGCCCCCCAACCCAGCAGCGTGCGGATCAATCGCCGTACCTCCATCGTGATCAGTGCCGAGGCAAAGCCGTGTCCGCTGACATCCGCGACGATGATCGTCCACGAGCCATCGGGCATCTCGATGTAATCGAAATAATCACCTCCAGTGCCGATGGAAGAACGACAGCGGCCCGCGATGTCGTATCCCCGAATGAGGGGCGACTCCTTGGGGAGTAACCCTTCCTGCACCTTTTTAGCGGCGCTCACCTCGTCCTCGATCTGTTGGGCGTCAGTGATATCCAAGGCAATTCCCACAGTCCCGATCAGATGCTTCACGGATCCGTGATACAGTCCGTTCTGCCACAGCGGACTGACCTGAATCCGATACTGCCGCCCCATCCATCGGGACTGGTAGGACACCGACTCGCCCTGCAGGGCTCTCTGATGAGGCTCAATCAATTCCTGATTGTCACCCGCTGTCTGGAAGTAGTCCGCCAACGGCAATCCCACGAATTGATTGGGGATCAATCCCAGCTTCTGCAAACCGGCCCCATAGCCGGATGTGAATCGCAGCTGGTCATCCGTGGTCCACAGAATCACGGGAAGCTGCTGCGACAGCATCTTCAGTTCCGCATCTTGCTTGAGATGCTCCTCGGCCGCCTGGACGCGCTCGATGGCGTGAATCACGCTGCGCTCGATGTCCACCCCATCGATCCGGCCCTTGGAGAGAAAATCGGCGGCACCGGCCTGCATGGCCTGCTTGTCGATCTCATGCTGGCCCATGCCCGTCATCAGAATCAGGGGCGATCGGCAACCCTCCGCGATGGCCATCTGGATCAGTTCGATGCCGTTCCGAGCCCCCAGACCATAATCGACCAGATAGGCGTCGAAGGCGCGGCGGCGGACCGCTTCCAGCCCGAACTCAAACGTCCCGACCCTTTTCAGATCGATGACCGAACCCGACACCTCGGACAACATGCCTCGGGTGATGACCATGCTGTCTTCATCGTCGTCGATCAACAGAACCTGGATTCGCCCGTTGTCCATCGCCGACCTCCTTAGGCTGGCTGGGGCAGAAAGCTCGCGGCACTTCCGGTCCATCATAGCAGTCTTCAAATGTCGGTCATGACCTGGATAGGTCATACAACCGATATTTTCGAAACTCTGGAAGATCGACGGAAGAGAGAGGACAAAGAGGTGCGAGTTTGTCCTGATTCGATGGGGTTGACGCTTCACAGAGACAGGCCAGCGGACAGAAATCACTTCCCCGCCACATGGGCTTGGCCTGGGCTGTTAAGAATTTGGGGTTGTGGGCTGAAACAGGGGTATTTGAATTGTGACGATTCTGTTCCAATGGGAGAGTCATCAGGAGTT
>JAYSUV010000538.1:0-1273 GCA_043718945.1 Planctomycetota bacterium | reverse complement strand
TTCAGGAGCAACTCGTGGACTCGTCCCTTTCGTGGCTTGCGGAACGGGAGTCGCTGCGGTTCGAGCGAGTGGAGCTGGCGGCGGCGGCGATCGTGGTGCTCGATGGAAGAAGTCTGGTTGCGCAGGGGGTGTTGTCTACATTCGTGCAGGATTCGACAAAAAACTTTGTCATTATCGGAGGGAGCCAGACGTTTTCCCACCCTCAGATTCATCTGCTCAACCCGCCACTCTTGAAGCGGGCGATGGCTGCCACATTGATCGATCTCTGCCGAGTGAGCTGCAAAAAACCTATCGTGGCACGGTAGAATGTCTATGGTCTATGCGGATAGCGGAACAGGAGCAGGCCATGCAGGATACTTTTTCAGCAGTCTGCGAGGTCGGGGCGTCCAGGGTGGCGCGCACATTGTTCCTGGCGGTTTCTTCGACGAGGCGGCAATGAGGCAGAAGCAACAGGGCGTCAGCGAACCGCTTCTGGTCCAGAGAGATCCTCAGCCCATCTTGTCCGACATTGTAGCCCAACTTCGAGAGACGCAGAAGATCGCCTCTGTCGGCAGTTGTCGGCATGATGTCCGGTTCGATTCGCACGTCTGGTCTGAGGAAACCTATCGGCTGCTGGGACTTGAATGTTGTGCGGGTCGAGCGACGGTGAGCGTGTTTCTCCGGTCTGTGTGCCGAGAGGATCGCGCGCGCGTCTGCGATGCCATCCGCAACTCGGTCAATCAGGGCCTCTCTCTGATGCTGGTGTTCCGTTCACGGTGGCTGTCGGGGGAGATTCATTTCCTGCGGGTCGACGGCCGGGTCGTGGCAGACCAGAAAGGGCCGGTGCTGTGGAGTGGGACGATCCAGGACATTACCGAGAGAAAGCGCGCCGAGCTGGAGCGTGACCGCATGTTCGATCAGGTCTGTGCCGGGAGGGAATTGATGCAGACCTTGTCTCACCGGCTGATCCAGACGCAGGAGGCGGAGAAGCGGGCTATTGCCCGCGATCTGCACGATGAAATCGGCCAAACCTTGACCGCGCTACGGATGTCCTTGGAAGCGGCGAGCCTTGCCCACGATGTCGTGGCGGCGTCAGCCTCGCTCTCGGACAGCTTGAACATTGTCGATCAGATGCTGCATCACGTTCGTGATCTCGCCCTGGACCTGCGCCCGTCGATGCTCGACGATTTGGGGCTCATCGCGACCTTAAAATGGTATGTGGCGCGCCAGGCAGGCCGATGCGGCTGGACGGCGGATTTTCACAGCGAGGGTGTGCAGTCGCGGTATGAAGAAC
>JAYSUV010000537.1:0-3493 GCA_043718945.1 Planctomycetota bacterium | reverse complement strand
TTGAGGGAATTCACCGGGGCGAGATCGGCCACTTGGTTATTGTCCAGCAGCAGAGAGTTGAGCTTCTTTAACCCCGTGATCGGCTCCAGCGAAGTGATCTGGTTGTCGGACAGATAGAGCGACCGCAGGTTGTCGAGCTTCTCCAGCCCGGTCAACGCTGCGACCTGGTTTTTCTCTAACTCCAAGTGCTGTAGCTTCACCAGCCCAGCCAGCGGCGTGATGTCTTTAATCTTATTCGAAGAGAGAGAGAGAGACTGGATGTTCTGGAGTTCAGCCAGCGGGGCGAGGCTTTCGATCTCGTTGCCACTGAGTTTCACCTCAACCAGATTGGGACACTTTTCCAGCCCCGTCAGATCCTTGATCCCTTTGTTGCGGGCATCGAGAATGAAGATCGATTTCAGATCGGCCTCGTCGATGACTGGCTTGTCGATCTGCTTGACCTTCAAGATCGCTTTGACCACCAGTTCCAGCTGCGGGTCTTTGATCGGTCCATCCGCCAAGAGTGGGTTGGCCCATAAGACCACCCCCCCCAGTAATAGGGCGGAAAGTGCCATTCGGTATGTCATGGGAATTGCTCCACTCGGTCTCAGCATCAGGGATCGAAGACGACGCGGTCGCGTTCCCGATTCGCCGAGTCTAAACGGGACGCGAGTCGAGGGAAAGGATTGGCCATCGTTGAGAATGTTTGATCAACGCTGAGCGCGGTTCGCCGAACATGTGCGTACCCGGTATCTGGCGGCCTCTGCTCTCTCTCCCCACTGGCGGCAAGACTTTCTGGGAAGACACGGCTGTGGGGAGAGGGCCGGGGTGAGGGGCTGAGAAACGCCTGGTCGATTCCGGCTCACCCTCGCCTAGTGAAACGAGCGAATACCGGGCAGTCTCGGGCCTCGCGGTGATTGTCATTTTGTGAGTCAACCTCCCGCGCCCCACGACCGGAATTCATGAGATTGTGGAGTCATTGAATCTGTGCCAATCTGTGAAATCTGTGTACCCAACCCTGTTTTAATGAACTCTCCCAGAGCAGAGATCTTGTACGCAGAGTTCACAGATTGACACAGATTCCAGAGGCGTGATTGCGACTGTCGGGACTCGGGATGAGGGTGTTCGAGGTGAGTGGCTTGGCCGCGAGGGGCGCGGAGACTGGCCTCGTGAGAAGTGGTGGGGGCCACGCGGTTCACTCATCTTGCAGTGACCAAAACGCCATTTCATCAGGCATCCTTCCCCCCTTAGTCACAATTTCCCTGCCCTGCGGGCCACTCGCGGGAGAGAGGGAGCAGTAGCTGGCCACCGACTGACAATTCTGACGCACACACACATCGGCCAGTGACGACTGAGACGGCTCTGTTCGAAATTGATACCATACGAACGATGGGGGAATGCCTCCCAGCGGTCCAGCGCGGACCTTTCTCGGACTGAGCGTCTTCGAGTTCACGAAACATACCGCATGGCTGGTCGCAAACTCACCGTCGTTATCTCGCAGGGGCAGGGACTCAACCCCGCCAAGCGCCACCTCGAAGAGGAGCTGGCCGCGCGGTTGATTATGGATTCGTCGCTGAACGTGTCGATCGTGCCGCACCTGTACGACATGTCCGCTGATCATAGCGGGATGCTGTTTTTGCGGTCGGTGCCGGGCGATCTAGTGGTCTTGTCGTGGCTCTATCCGCGCGCCGCCCGCTGGACTTTGGACCGACAGGGCGTGCGCGGCAAGGAGGGGACGACCCTGCTCGTCACCGATGACGACGAAGACCCCCGCGAGTTCACCGGCGTCGGAGCCACCGAGGTTCCCAACCGCCGCATTTACTGCATCGACTTCCGCGTGCGGAGTAAGTCGGAACCGTTCCTCGAAGAGATCCGCCGCATCGGCAGCGAGACGACCGTGCAGACCGTCGACCTCATGTCGTGGATCACCGGGGCTCCGTCGGCTCCGCAGTTGGAGCGATTCCTCCAACCGGTGGCACTCTCTGGTTCAGAACCGCTGCCGGTGAACGGCCACAGCCACGGCGGCGCGGTCGCCTCCTCCCTGCTCAAGATCGACGAGCCCGCCAATGGTCGCCGCTGGTATCCAGTCATCGACTACAGCCGCTGCACCAACTGCATGGAGTGCATCGATTTCTGCCTGTTCGGGGTCTACGGCGTCGACACCATCGACCGCATCCTGGTCGAGGCGCAGGACAACTGCAAAAAAGGCTGCCCGGCCTGCAGCCGCGTCTGCCCCGAGAACGCCATCATCTTCCCGCAGCACAAATCCGCCGCCATCGCCGGGGCCGATGGCGAGATTGGCAGCCTCAAGATCGACCTGTCCCAACTGTTCGGAGCGCCGACCGGTGTCGATCAAGCCGTCGCCGAGCGCGACGCCGAACTCGTCGCCGATGGCCGCGACGCGGTCGGAGCCACGATCGGCCTGCCCAAGCGGCAATGCGGCCAGCCGGACAAGCCTCGCGATGCGCTGGATGACCTCATGGATGGGTTGGACAAATTGGAGTTCTAACGTTGCTGCGTTCGCCAGGAACGCGGGCAACTATTTCCCCATGTTTATCATTGACGAGAGATCATTCATGAAACTCATCATGACCTGGACGATGTACTGTATGATCGCGTTTCAGGTCATTGCGATCCTGATCGCCCTCTTCGTCCCTTTTGGATTCGACCACGCTTCATCATACGGCCTGGACTTTGCCGATTTTATGCGATTGGTGTATCTTCATGGACTGGCACTCTGTGTGGGGGTTGGACTGTCATTTGCTACCAGACATTACATTCTGGCTACGATCCAGGTTTTGGCCACGATATGGGTGGTACTTGAGTACACCGTTTTTTGACCAGCCAGTTTTCCTCCTTGGCGAACTAAACCACTGGGAAAGAAGAGTTCTCCATCCACATGCCTGTCAGGAATATCTCTCTTTCAGTTTGACACTCTCAGGATCATCTTGCACGGTGTACTTGCCGTTTTCATCAGGAGAGTAGATCCGATATGGTGGTCTGGATCGATTCTGTTCTGCTCTCGCTTGCTTGAATGTCTTGAGATCCCCATTGAGGAATTCTGCCGCAAACTCAAAAAGTTCGTCGCGAGCCAATTCAATCAAACGAGGAATGTCTTCGGGATGTTCGAGTGTGTATTGACCCGTCGTAGCGGTATTCTGAATAGATTCTTTCATTCGCCACAGGGGAATCGAATTCCAATCCGCTTCGAAGAAATCTCTACCTCCCTCACCCAGGACAATGTTGAAATAAGGAGGATAATCCCTCGGATGGATGTTGGCCAGAATCTTGACGTATCGCGTATCGTTGACGAAGACGGCGTTGAAGAAATACTCCTCGGTCTTCTTGGACTCACGCTTAAAGCCATAAGAAGCGAGTGGTTCCTTGAACGTAACGAGCGCAAGCTTGCCGAATTCTTTGAGTTGTTCTCTGGTCATCACTGTCTCGTGTGTAACTCAGGCGTCGGGCGACTCAGCCATTCTCGTCTTCGGGTCTGCTGCATAGGCTTTCTGGA
>JAYSUV010000536.1:0-3499 GCA_043718945.1 Planctomycetota bacterium | reverse complement strand
GGAAGTCCTCACACTGCGGCCCATTACCAAACAGACCCTTGACGGATAACTGGACACTGCAACAATTGGACCGTCAGATTGAGATGCGGAGGCCCTGGTGTACTTGCCGGGTCGTTGATCCTACTCTCTCAACAACTGATTATTCGCAATCGTAATCCCGCTGAGCATCGACCCGATGATGCCAAGAAAGCCTTGGTCGGTGCCAGCGAGGTAGAGATTCTTCAGAGGCATTTCGCCGGTCAGAATCTTGCGGGGGGCTCCGTAGACGGCTCCCTTCAGGTGGCCGGTGAAGCGGTGGATGGTCTTGGGAGTGAAGATGTCGGTGTCGACGACGTGGCTGCGGAATTCGGGCATGAAGCGGACGGCGGAGTTGATGATCTTGGTGCCCCACTCGGTCTTGGCGGCTTCATACTCGGCGGGCGGCAGCCCCATCCAGTAGTCGGGGTTGGCCAGGGCGGTGATGCGGACGATGCCGTCTTCGAGCTGACGGTCGTCCTCATACTGAAAGTTATTCGGCGAGCAGATGATCCCGCTGCGGAGTTCGCACGGGTCGGTCGGCACGTCGTACGTGAACCGCTCGGAGTCGTTGTAGAAGATGATCGTTTCGGTGTGGCCCAGTTCGCGCGGCTGGCAATCGAGGACCGAGATCGATTCGTTGAATGAGATCGCCCCGTGCTGGAACTTTTCGATAGGCCCGTGGTCGCCGGGGACGGTTTGGCCCGCGAGTGAATCTCCGCACAGCCGAAATGTCTCCACCGATCCGACCGTCGAGAGGATGTTGTCAGCTGTGATTTCGCGGCCATCGTCGAGGACGACGCCGATGGCACGGCCGTTATCGGTCTGGATCGAGCGCACGCCGTGTCGCAGCTTCAACTCGCCGCCGAGGGCTTTGTAGTGGCGGGTGAGGGACTTGAGGATCTGGCGAACGCCGTCGAAGGGGCGGCCAAACCCCTCCTTGAAGATACTCTTGAACATCACCACGAACTGGTTGAAGTCCATGTCGCGCGGGGTGGCTGAGCCGTAGAACATCAGCGGGCAGAAGAGCATGTCGACCAGCAGCGGGTCGGAGAGATGCTCGCTGACGACCTGCCGGGCCGAGACCGCCTGCTGGTTCAGGTTCAGTTCGTCGAAGCCTTCGATCGTGGCCACCAGCTTGCGAAACCCGTCGATCTGCTGCGGGAAGGAGGTCGCGATCTCCTCGACCAGCACCGAGAAATCATTCGTGAACCGGAGTCGCTTCCCCGGAAAGGCCACTGCCGACCCGCACTGCGGCTTCAGGGCAAAGTCATCCCAGCGAAGCCGCAACTGCTTGAGCAACTTCGCCAGCGGCCCGGTCCGCGTCCCCGGCGAGGCAAAGTTCGTGACCGCATGCAGCCCGACATCGTGATTCCTCGCCCGCAGCCGGTAGAACGAGTTGAGCCCACCGATCGTCGTGTGCCGCTCGAGGATGCACACCGGCTTCTGGTAATACGCCAGCCGAATCCCGGCTGCCAGCCCGGACATGCCGGCCCCGATGATGAGGGTGTGGTAATGCACAGGGGGAGTTTTCAGTGGTCAGTTTTTAGTCGTCAGACAGAAAGACAGCGAGCGGGGGACGTAAGTCCCCCGTGTTGTGAGGGCGTTTTACGTCAGACATGTCTGACACGTGGGATAGGCTTCCAGCCTGTCATTTGGCTGAACATGACCGGGTGGAAGCCTATCCCACGTTGAGCTTTCTCCACCGAATCGCCTGACAAGAATACTCGTGGCGACCCAAGCTCAGCGGTCGCTCAGCACGGGGGACTTACGTCCCCCGCTCGCTACGGTTAGGCAGGCACATCCTTGAGCATTGGCGTGAGGTAGGTCACGGTGCTGTCCATCGAGATCAGGTTCGGGTAGTCGGCCTCGGGAATCTGGACGCGGTACAGCTTGCGGAGTTCCATGACGATGTCGAGGAAGTCCATGCTGTCCAGTTCCATCTGCTCGCGGAATGGCTTGCTGTCTTCGAGATGGGACAGATCCTCATCGGGCGCGATCCGGCCGAGGATTTGCAGAATCACCTTGCGAATATCAGCCGGGACCATGCCGGGACTCCGTCACTCAAATCGAACACAGACTGAACTGGGTTCCCCGGGCCATTCCCGGGGAAGCACCACAGATTAGCGGGCGGAACGAACCGGGCAAGTCGCTGGGAGTGGGAGTTCCCGATTTCGACAAAGCTGGGGGGGAAGTGATCAGTTGTCAGTGGTCAGTTTTCAGTGAGAGACTGACCCGGAAAAGAACGGCCCCAGTGAACTGAGGACTGACGACTGAAAACTGAAAACTTCCTCTACTCCAGCAAATCACACATGTGCGGAGTCCGATCGACCAGCGGGATGACCTGCGGCTTGTAGATCGTCAAGTACCCCTCGGCTAGGCGGTGCTGATCCAGCGAGGCTTCTGTATCCCAATTCTCACACAGGAGATAGACAGCTGGGGCAGATTTGGAGTGGTACACATCAAACCGAACACAGCCCGGTTCCGCCCGTGAGAGGCGACCATGTGCCTGCAGAAGTTCCCCCACTTTGTCGATGTCGGCAGAATCCTTCACGTGCAACTGGACGTTGATATAGAGCATGGGAGACCTCGGTCGGGAGTGGATGGCATCGGCAATTTCTACCAGAAGCCAGACCGACCTGCACCGCTGCGGCATCCCTGCCTGATTCAGATTGCCACATTGCCCCAAAACGCTACGCGGTCATTTCAAAACGGGCAGTGTAGAAACAACGAAAGCGTCCCCAGAAACAATCTGGGAACGCTTATCGCTGAGCCGTCGAGCAAGTGCGGGCCAACCCTCGCTCAGGCTTGAACGTATTGTTAGCATGCGAAGTGCCAATTGCCAACGCAAAATGTAAAAAACTCGCCAAAGAAGTCGCAACCTATTTCCGCCAAGGGAATTACGACATCATGCAATGAGGCACATCAACCCAGACACCAACGGCCTATTTGTTGACTGGTACATTTCACGACACCCCGAAACGCCACACTGCTGCGAAAGTCGCCACCTGTCTCACCGAGTTGAACGGCCCACATCGTCGATTGTTTCTCCGGCGAATCGTCAGATTCCCATTGTTGTGTTTTTGGCACACAAGATGCATAACCTCAATTCAGATTCTTTCCCGGTTGTACCGTGTTCAAGACCGGGGTTTTTTTCTTGGTTTGTCGAGTCGATTCCTAATCACCCCAAGAACACGGTTGGCCCCGTCTGATTCGTCAGGCGGGGCTTTTTCGTTGAATCACGGCAATCAGTCCCAACACGGGAATCCGCCAAAGTCGCGCATTTCGGAGACCAATGCGAAACAGAAACAATCGGCACGCGTGGACAGACTCTGCACCGAAACCCCCACTCGGACTGGGGCTACGCACATCACGCCCCACTCCACGCCGATAGGACGAGAGGACCGTCTCGAAGGATCGGGCGGAACCTTGATGCTTTGCATGCGATTCGCAGACAGTCCTGTCCGCTGTTCATTCAGCCCTG
>JAYSUV010000535.1:0-9965 GCA_043718945.1 Planctomycetota bacterium | reverse complement strand
ATGCTTGTCGCCCTCCGCTGCAAGGATATCGTGATAGGCTGCACGCAGTGCTATTGGAGTTAGGCTGCACGCTGCCTAACACGCGACCGACAGTTCCGAGATTTTGAAAGGAAATGTCTTGCAACCGGCGATTTTTGTGCGAAATTGCACGCCAACGGGGATGAGCAGCTTCCAGTGCCGAGCCGACATTAGGCTGCACGCTGCTCAATACGACTGTTCGTTGAGAAAGACCACATGGAAAACATGAACGTCGGCATCCTAATTGGGACACTAGCCTTCCTGATCGCAATTGTTGCCCTTTTGGCTGCGGTGTTCCTTCGATTGTCTGCACGCAGAAGTCCCAGTCAGTTGCTACGGTACCTCTTTTACGCGGGAATTCCGATTCTGTTCCTGACATCTGCCGCTGGGATATGGGAGTGTTACAAGTCGGGTGACTGGACGAAATGCCTGGTACCGCTTGGGCTTTTATGCCTCGCAATCAATGCTCTCGTCGTCGGTAGCCGATCCGCCAGCCGCATGAGCAACGATGATTCCGAGGGTGACAAATCATAAGGTATCCAACGGAAGATCGAGGGGCTCAGGCACATTCACTCAACGAACAAACCGTTCCACCGGAGTTGCGGGCTGCGCGGTTTCTGACATCAAAGTCGTTCGCTGCGGCCCGGTGAACGGTGGCGTTCGGCGGTGGAGGTCGGCCAATGAAAGATTTCTTCAAACGCGTGGCGCTGGCGCTTTGCAGCGGCTACATCATTGTGTATTACGGCGAATTTGTGTTTTGGGCCACTCCCGAGCGTGAAGGGTTGGATGTCGGCGGCATCATCGGCGTTTGGCTGGCGTATTCCGTAATGGCGTACCCGTTTCTTTGTGTCGTGAGCCTCTTCAAAGTGCGCGACCCGTGGGCCGTTTTCCTCGCGGGCGCGTTTTACGGCTGGTTTGAAGAGGGCATCGTGGTCCAAACGATGTTCGGCACGGACGATGGCCCGTTTCCCGCCTCCATCTCGTTCACGGGACTGGCGTGGCACGCGCTCCTGGATATCTGGATCGGCTGGTATCTGATGCGCAGAGTCTTGTCGCAAAACAACTATTCCAAGACCATCGCACTGACCTGCGCCATCGGGCTTTTCTATGGCTGCTGGGCAATCTTTTGGTGGAACGAACCGCCGCCGCCAATGAAAGCGCTGCTCGACGCGGGAGCGAAGGACGTGTTGCTCATCCACTTCGCGCTGTTTGCGTTCGGAACGACCGTGCCGCTGGTGCTCGCCCATTGGCTCTACAATCGCGTGGGACTCACCGAGTTCAAACCGTCGAAAGTCGAGCTGTGGATTCTTGGTGTGCTCGTGCTGCTCTACTACGCATTCATTACCGTGCCCGCCGCGCCGAAAGCTCTCTGGGTCCTACCGCCGCTGCTGGGGGTAACTTTTGGGGCGCTGTCGAAGAACCGCCGCGCCGAAACGCGCCCCGACGCCATCGTCGCCTTCTCCGAAAAAGTCAAGCCGCTCAACTATCTGCTTCTCTTTCTCATCCCGCTGGTCGCCATCGCCATCTACTTCCTCGCTCTCGCCTACGACGCGCGTGTGTCCACCAACCGCATCATCTACGTCATCACCACTCCCCTCGGCGCGCTTCTCTGGCTCATCGGCGTCGTGATGTATTTTCGGCCGAACCGTGTCAGGAACCTGACTGCGTAAGAAGTAACAGCGCCGAACCAGGCGCTGCACCTGACCGGGGCCGCATTACGGTTTTCGCGACTTCAAGCTCTTGCGGCGGCCCCGGCAGGTTACCTTGGACGTTCGGCGGCAGAGGCGAGGTCACCCTTGTCGTGTGATTCGAGCTTTCACCAAGGAGTACGGTCGTGAACCCTTCCCGAAAGATCCTCTGGTTCGTCTTTGTCGCCGGGCTGACCGTGACCCCGGCTCGGGGACAGGGGGACGGTTTGGCCGCGAAGTATCCGAAGGATGCTGGCATCGGCCTTGCTGAGGCCGTGCTGCTCCACGACGATTTCGAGGACGGCAAGATCGGCGAGAAATGGGATGAAATCGGCCGGCGAAAGGGACGCGGAGCGACCGACGATGCGGATCCAGTGCAGGCGGAGAAGGATCCGGCCATCGCCCGGGGAACCCGCTCGGCCAGGGTTCAATTGAGCAAAGATGGTCACGAGGACGCGACGTTCGTGAAGTGGCTGCGGCCCGGTCACGACGAACTGTTCATGCGGCACTACGTTCGCTACGGCAAGGATTACGGCTACCACAGCCACGGCGGCAGCGGGTTCATGGCCGATGCCGGCAAGGGGCAGTTCAAAGGGGCCGGCAAAGCTCCGGACGGCGACAAGTTTTTCTGGGCCACCCTCGAACCCATCGGCCCACGCGATTGGGATCCGCCCGGCGCGCTGATCTTCTACGCCTACTGGTGGAAAATGAAGCCCGACGGACGGGGCAACCACTGGGGCAACTGGTTTCAACCCAAACCTGATCAGGTGCCCAAGCTGGAGACCTGGATGTGCATCGAGTGGCGGGTGAAGACGAACGCGGTGGGTCAAGAGGACGGCGAACTCGATTGCTGGATCGACGGCAAGAAGTGCGGTGAGTTCCGCAAGATCAACTGGCGCTCCGTGGACACCCTGAAGGTCAATAAAGTTCAACTCTCGCTCTGGCTGGAAGCGCAGGGTTACGAACGTAGCGGCGGAGGGACAACGCGCACGGTGTGGTATGACGACGTCGTCGTCGCCACGAAGTACATCGGGCCCAAGGTTCCCTGAGCTTCACGGCGGGGTGGCCCAGGTTGGCCGCTTTGCAGTCTACCTGTGTGCTTTGGCACGTGAGGTTTTCTGGAATAGACCTCTCGTTGAGATGATCTCTGACGGCTGCCCCGCCCCGGTAGATCAAAGCAATAAGAAGACTTTCCAGCTTGTGAACGTTTTCTAATCCTTGCCCACCGGCTCCAACGACAACCTCAGATTTCGATAGTCCACCCGCAGCTCCTTGCCCAGTAGCAGTCCTACGCCGAGCAGTGGAATGTCGCCTTCGTTCGCGATCACTTCCAAGGGGCGTTCCACTCCAAACCAGTCGATGACACAGGAGTACGTGTTTAACTCGATCTGCGACCCATCCGCCAAGATGGCATCGACTGATCCAGATTTCGGGAATTGCCACTCGTCGATGACGAATTGCGGTAACACGAGGTCGCCGGTGAAGCCGGTGTCGACCCAGACATCGACTTCCAATGACTGGCCCGCTGACCGCAGCGTGACCCGGAGCAACGACCGACCGCTGTGGTCCACATGGCCGATCATCGGACCTGCAATCCGAAGTGGACGGCTGCACTGTGACCGACCCGCAGGGCGTGTGCCAACCGGTCCGGGTGCTTGGCTCGCGAAGCGCCAATCGCCTCACTCAGGGTGAGGCCCGTAAAGTAGTCGCCGGAGATGGGTTCAATCGCCACGAAGTCATCCCGATGCGTACGCTCCAGGATTACACGCAAGCGTTCTTCGTAGATTCTCTTCGCAGCTGTGGCGACGCTCTGATCGTTCGCGTGAATCATCTGACGACTCCGAGCCCTGAACTTCTTGATTCATCCTACTGCTCCTCGCGTGCCCAGTCCATTGCTTCTTCACGCGGGAAACGTCGATGGGGTATTCAGTTGGTTCACACTACCGGCGGCGAAGCAGAGCTTCGGGGATATGCGGTCCCAAGCGGGAGCTTGGGACCGAGGCTCAAACCACAACGCCACTCACAACACGGAGGACTAACGTCCTCCGCTCGCGGCCAGACACTTATCCACCTCATTCGACACGATCACCCCGTAGTTCACGGCTCCCAGCCAGCCGGACATGATGATGCCGACGGAGCCGGCGTGGAACAGGCCGTGGACTTGCTGAGGCAGCGACTGCGAGACCTTGAGGCCCTCGAACTTGGTGCCGAACGAGGCTCCGGCGAGGTGTCTTGTGAAGTGTTGGAACGTGCGGGGGGTACTGGCTTCGATCCAGTCGAGCTTCTGGCGGATGTCGGGGATGTACTTCTCCAGGCAGGTCAGCGTGTCTTCGCACAGGGCTTTCTTGTCGGCCTCGTACTGCTCTTCGGGGAGGTCGGCCCAGTCCTTGAAGTTGGCGTTGGTCGATGACACGATCAACCACCGGTCGGAGCCAGGGCGGGTCTCGGGGTAGTAGAAGCTGAAGGTCCGGGAGCTGACGTTCTTGCTGAGCAGGGCCTCGACATCGAAGCCCGAGCGGTCGGAGTGGAACAGCAGGTCCCCCTGATTCGGGAACCCCTCGCCGGGCTTCAGGCCCATGTAGACCTGGCAGCTGGAGTTGTTCAACCGGACCGCTTTCGTCTCGGCCACGAAGTCCTTGTCGAGGTGTTCTTCACCGACCAGATTCAGCACCGTCGATTTGATGTTCGCGTTGGACATCACGACACCGCAACTGATCCGCTTGCCGTTGACCCAGACGGCTTGGACCTTGCGATCCGGGGTGATCTCGATGCGTTCCACGAGTGAGCGGATGCGGATGTCGACGCCGTTCTTGAGCATCTCGGCCTGCATCAGCTTGATCAGCCGGTCGGTCCCGCCCTGGAATGTGAAGACTCCCTTGCTCATGAAGTTCGAGAACACGATCCCGTACGTGATCGCTGGGTCGTCGAGCGTCGAGCCATTCGCATAAGTGATTGGTTCCATCAACAGCCGGACGACATCACTACGACCGGGGAAGAACTTCTCGAAGAGTTGCCGCGTCGTGGTCGCTTGATCATCGTAGAAATTCATCGACCGCGCGGTGTCGAAGAACGCCGTCACGGTCTCTTGAGTGATGCCGAACTTCTCAATCAGGATGCGAGTGAAGTCCTCGCGGTCGAAGCTGGTGCGGAGCGAGAACTGCGGGTTCTCGAACCGGACCCCCTTGAGCTGGACGATCGAATCGGCGATCTCCTGCGTCCAATATTTGCGACAGCTCTTAATCATCCCGACGGGGAACCCGTGCAGGGAGATGTCGAAGATGTGCCCGCCCTTGCGCTTAAACCAGGTCGCCATTCCGCCGAGTTGGTAGTGGTGCTCCAGCAGCAGCACCGAGCGTCCCTGCCGCGCGAGGATATTTGCGCTGGTCAGTCCCGCGAGACCACTACCGATGACGATCGCGTCGTAGTGATCGCGTGTGTCGCTGAGAAAATCCTTGGACATGACCGAATCCGTCTCACCGCTAGATCATGGGGATCGCATGGGGCAGGCGTCGCCCACTCCGTCGTGAGGTGGCACCCATCACGTCACCCGAAATCGGGAGTCCGCCCCCGTTGGCAGTTCCATGTTGGGTCGCGTCTGGGCGACCAACTCGCAGTGATCATCAGACGGCAGAACTCTTACGAGTTCTGCTACGGGCAGCTACTTCTTGCGGGCTGTCTTCTTATCGGGAGCCGTTAACGGCTTAGACACCTTTTTGGTGACAGCAGCCTTGGACTTGGCCGCATCGGTCCGGACGGGAGTCGACTTCTTGTCGACGGGCTTCTTCACGGTCGCGACGTGGGAGGCTGCAGGCTTAGGCGGGGCAACAGTCTTGGCGGGCACCGCCTTAGACGGTGGAGCCTTCGGAGGGACGACAGGCTTGGCGGGAGGTGTCTTGGTCACCGCAGCAGCGACCGGCTCGGGGGGACGTACGGGCTTCTTGGCAGCGGCCTTGGCTAGCTCTTCCTTTTCCATCTCGGCCTTGGCCTTGGGAGACGGACCGGGGGGCGTCTTCGGGGCATGCCCGCCGAAGACTTCGGTGAGTCGCTGGACGACGGTGTTGGCGTCCGGTCCTTCTCCGAGAGCCTGATTCGCGGTCAGCCGGAGTTTGCCCTTGAAATGATGGTCACACGCCATGCACCGTACGAGGTGACAGAACAGGTGCGAATCCGCCTTGCGGACAATCGGCTTCAGGTCTTCCGCAGCTGCGTCGATGGTTGCCTGGGGTTCGATGACTCCGAGAAACGCCAGCAAATCCCGGGACTTATCGTCCAGCGGAATGGCATGGGTGCCCAGGCTGTTCTGGATCAGATACAGCCTCATGAACGGTGTGGTGTGCTTGAATTTTGAGATGTGCTTCTCGACCTGCTCCACCGGCTTTCGTTTCAGCTCTTCGAGGTCGAAGCGGTAGAACTTTTCGAAGGTGTGCTGCAGGATCTCGCGAATGCGGAGGGCGGGCCAGCCGGCGTTCGGGAGGGGGCTGAGAGCCTCTTCGATTTCGGAGATCGTACTGACCCGAATCTCGTTAAGGTCGTGAAAGGACTTCATCAACTGGTCGTAGGCCGCGCTGGCCTCGTCTTCCGGAGCATCTTCCAGAATGGCGGCGTAGATCAGCGTTTCCAGCAGCGAATGCGAATGCTTCGGTACAGCTGATTTATACCGCTTTTTCATGGCGGTCATCAGGTTCTGGACGATGGTCTGTCGGTCGTGAGTCTTCAGTTTTTTGACGTTCGACATCCGCGTGATTCCGTGCTGGCAACTCGCTGCGAGTCGCGGGGGTCGTGCTGGGTGGGTCAGGGCCGCGTCGAGAGGAACTCGCCAGCGGCTCTACGTTGCGATCGCTAGGGTCCGATCGGGGGCGAAGGGGTTATTGAATCCGCGTCACTCTCATCGAGTTCCTCGTCGTCCTCGTCGTCCATTTCCGTCTGATCATCGTCCTCATCGTCATCATCGTCATCCAGAATCGACTCAGCCGGTGGTGAGTCTACGGGAGTCGTGACAATCGGGGCATCCCCTGCCCGAGCGGCATCCTCGACATCGAGTTTGCGGAGCAGCCGGCTCGCCTCGATGCTCTTCTTCACCCCTTGATCCAGGATGAAGGTGAGTACAGGAGTGAAACGCAGGTCGAGTTCCTCCGCAATCTTAGATTGCAGATACCCCCGCGCGGCATCCAACCCCTTCAGGGTGAGCCGCTGAGTCTTCTCATTCCCCAGGACCGACACGTAGATCTTCGAGGTCCGCAGGTCGAACGGTGTCTCCACGCGCAGGATCGTCACATGCTGCACGCGCGGGTCGCGCAGCCCGAACAGGATCGCCGTGCTGACGACCTGCCGAATGGCTTCCGCGACCTTTTCTGTGCGACGTGTTGTCATAAACTCAGCGTTTCAATCCGTGCGGTGGATTCGATCAAATCGGGGGCTGGGGAGAAGGGATCTTACTCGTCGAGCGTTCGTTTGCGGGCCTCGATGCGGAAGCACTCCAGCAGGTCGCCTTCCTTGACATCGTTGAATCCGTCCAGTCGGATGCCGCACTCGAAGCCATCACGGACCTCGCGAACGTCTTCCTTCTCGCGCTTCAGGGAGGCAATCCCGTAGCTGTTGAGAACCTTTTGTTCGCGGATCACGTTGACCCGGCTGGAGCGTTCGATCAGACCGCTGAGGACTCGACAACCGGCGACGACTCCCGCCTTCGAGATGGAGAATGTGCGGAGGACGACCGCACGACCGGTCTGCACAGAGAGCATCTCGGGCGAGAGCAGCCCCTCGAGTGCCTGACGAATGTCGTCGGCCACGTTGTAGATGATGGAGTACCGACGAATCTGGACTCCTTCCTGAGAGGCAAGACTCGTGGCGTTGCTATCCGGAACCACCTGGAAGGCGACGATAATCGCCCCCGACGAGGCGGCCAGATAGACATCGCTTTCGTTCACGCCGCCGACCGCTTCATGCAGGATACGGATGCGGACTTCCGCGTGGTCGAACTTGTTGAGTTCGTAGCGGATGGCCTCGATCGAGCCCTGGGTGTCGGTCTTGATGATGAGCGGCAACTCCTTGAGAGTTCCATCTCGCTCGGCAAAGAACTGCTCCAGCGACTTGGGGCCACCGCGAGCCGACAGCATGTCGAACCGACCCTTTTGCTTCCGCTCTTCGGCCACCTGCACAGCCAGGTCGAGATCGTCCACCGCGAAGAAGTGATACCCAGTCCCGGGCACATCGCTCAGGCCAGCCACCTTGACTGGGGTCGAGGGGCCCGCTTCGCGGACTTCCTGTCCCTGGTCGTTGTACATCGCCCGCACGCGGCCATAGGCCGATCCGCACAACAGCGTGTCGCCAATCTTGAGTGTCCCGCGGCGCACCATGCACCACGCCATCGGGCCGCGTCCCTCGTCGCGGAACGATTCCAGACAGACACCGTCTGCCGCGATGTCGACCGGGGCGGTGTAGTTGTTGAGTTCTGCGGTCAGCAGCAGGGTCTCCAGAAGTGTGTCCACTCCCGTGCCGACGAGACCGGAGATACGAACCACTTCCGTGTCGCCGCCCCATTCGGTCGGATACAACCCCTGCTGAGACAGCTCCGTGAGGACCTTCTGCTCATTGATCCCCGGCAAGTCAATCTTGTTCAGGGCCACAACAATCGGCACCCCAGCTGCGCGAGCGTGTGCGATGCACTCGATCGTTTGCGGCATGATGCCGTCGTTGGCGGCGACCACGAGCACGACGATGTCGGTGACGTTTGAACCACGGGCTCGCATCTCGCTGAACGCGGCATGGCCGGGCGTATCGACGAAGGTGAGCTTTTTGCCGTTGTGTACGACCTGGTACGCCGCGATGTGCTGCGTAATGCCGCCCGCTTCGCCTGCGGCGACGTTGCTCTTGCGGATGGTGTCCACGAGAGTCGTCTTGCCGTGGTCGACGTGTCCCAGAATCGTGATGATGGGAGCCCGTTCGAGCAGCGGGACGCCGAAGTCCTCGTTGGGACGATCGAGCCACGCCTGGAGTTCGGTTTCGACATCGTCCTCGCGGACGATCTTGAGGTCGATGCCGAGTTCCATCCCGATTTCAAGGATGAGTTCCTCATCGATGCCATCGTTGATGGTCAGCATCTTGCCAGACTTCATGGCCAAGCTCATGAGCTTGCTGACTGGACGTCCCAGCAATTCGCTGAACCCGCGCATCGTGATCGGCAACGTGACCGTGGCTTCGGTCTTCAGTTCCGAGCCGACATGCTTGCGATTGCGCTTCTGCCGAATGAAGTCCGGGGTATCGCCATCTTCCGCTCCGCGAGTTCGGGTGCGTTTCTGACGACGGGCTTCGCGGATGTCCTCCATTCCGCCAATCGGCGACTTCCCGATGCGGGAGGCTTCAGCTGCAGGAAGTGGATCGCCGGGCTTGCGCTTGACGCCCGCTTCCTTGTTCTTCCGCATGATATCGGCAATTTTGCCCTTGCCGGTATCGCGGATCATCTCGCCGGTCAACTTAAGGTCCGGCTTTTGGACCGGTCCGTCGACCTTGGACGGCAGCGGAGCCTTGAACGTGGGCATCGCCATTGAGGGCAAGGCAGGGCCCTTGCGCCCGCCCTTGTCCCGATCGCGACTGAGGGGCGCTTCGGCAGCGGCCGGACGAGCCGACTGTGCTTGATTGGCGCGAGGAGCCATATCGCGCACGGAGCCGACTGGTCGCATTTCCCGAACAGGCGAGACCTGCTCGGGCCGCGACATCGGAGTAATGCGCCCCTTATGGGCCGGAGTCGGTGTTGCCGGAGTGGGTGTTACCGTGGCTTCCGCTGTCTCGGGAGTACTGATGTCTAAAGCAGGAGCAACAGGAAGCGTCGATTCGGGAGCGGGAGTGACGACTTCAGGAGTCGGCTCAGGCGTGGCAACCGATTCATCAGTCGGTGGGGATGGCGGCTGGGCCATCATCTCCTTGGGCCTTTTCACGGGGGCGACTGGCTCAGCAGGCTCAGGAGCAGCGGGAGCCACATCCTCCGGTTCGCTGACCTCTTCCACTTCTTCGGTGCGCCGTGTGGTCGGCTTGACGACCACGTTATCCAGCGCGCGGATGGGCTTCGCCTTGACCCGTTCGGGAACGGGTTCGCGTGGGATCGCGACCGGCTCAGACGCCTTGCCTGCCTTGGCGGGGCCGCTTGTTTTGCGTGACTTGAGATGAGCGAGAACCAGGTCCCGCTCTTCGGGGGAAATGCTGGCCAGCGGTGAACTCTTGACGGTCAGACCGACCTCGGTGCAAGCCTGAATCAGGTCCTTG
>JAYSUV010000534.1:0-9967 GCA_043718945.1 Planctomycetota bacterium | reverse complement strand
GGGTATTTGTGAGTTGTCCCCTTCGGGACGTTTTGTCCCCTTCGTGGAATATGCGAAGAGGACAACGTCCCAGAGCTTGTCCCCTTCGGAGAGTATGTGATGCTGCAAGGAGTTACGACGACCAGGGGGCCGAAGGGGACAAAACTACCTGTGTGAGGGGGACTTGTCGCCTTCGGTCTGCCCCTCATCGTGACCTCCGGCAAGGCACTGTCGCCCGGCCTGCGAAGGCGACAAGTTTCCCACCCTTGTCGTCTTCGGAGAGTGTTCGATGCCGCAAGGGGTTACGACGAGTCTCGTCACGAAGGCGACAAATCTGCATGTGTGAGGGGGGCTTGTCGCCTTCGCGAGGAAGCTCGATGGTGGCCATGGTCACCATGGTCACCATGGTCACCATGGTTGCGACCTGGTCCTTCATGCTGAGATGCGGTGTCGATTCGCGACTGGTGGGTCGATGCCGTTCAACCCCACACGGGCCACAGGATCGCCCACAACGGATCACGCGGATGACGTGCGAAGAGTTGCCGTGCGAGTGATCGCTGGCCCGGCACGGTGCCTTCTGTGCGATTTCGAGTTCCATTCGATCAACACTCATCGAGACCAACGGTCTTCGAAATCGGCGAGCAGCGAATCAACCGACCAAGACCGACCACGCTGTTCTGGTCGGATGGTTGAATGACCCGACCAGACCCGACCAAAACGGTTTGGTCGGATGCCCCGATGACCCGACCAGACCAGCCTATGTAAATAGGCTGGTCTGGTCGGGTCGATCGATCGCCGGTCGGGGCGACTTACGATGTCTCTTTTTGGTCGGGTCATTTCACCAACACATTCCATTCCGTGCATCCATGAACTCGCCAAGCAGACTACGCCCCGCCAACGAATCAAGAGCCTCCCGCCACGCGAACCGCCAGAACCATCACCAAGGGGTCCACGATCACCCACACCACCAAGTGATCGATCTGTCCGAACGAGGAGTCGTGCCTCTGTCTGACTGCCTCCATGACGCCTTCTATGCGATTTCGAGTTCCGTTCGATCATCCCTCAGCGGTCCCAACGGTCTTCGAAAATCTTCCAGCCCCAGGAGCGACTCGTGACAGTGACAACCCCGATGAATCGCCCCGTCGCGTTCCGCATGCTGACGGTGGTTGCCGGGCTCGCCAGTCAGCCGGACGTGTTCATTCCGTACGTTCCCTCGAACTGGTTTCGGGAGAAACCCGCGCCCCGTCGTCGGGCGCGCTGGTCCAGAACGCTTCGCAGCCTCGCTGGGGCAGGCATGCTCCAACGACAGACCGACGACAGCCGCGATCGAGTCCGACGAGTCTCGATCACACCCAGCGGGTGGCACTGGATTCTGGAGAACTGCGGCGCGGGAGCGTTCCTGTCGCTGGAGGAGCTGCTGGAGATGCCGGGCCAATTGCACGGGTGATCTGCGTGGCCAGGTCATGGTGAATTCATGACGGTCACAAGAATTTCTCCGTAATCCATTGTGGCCGTGACCGTTGCTGCGAATCGTAAACCACCACCTCAAGAATGACCAAGCGGGATTCATGACTGTCACAGGAATGTCGTCGCAACTCATTGAGGGAATGTCGCTTGCTGCGATCCCGCGAAAATTCCGGACACTCGAAAGAATGTGTGGTCATGACTGCCACGGATCCCCCTGGTATCGCAAGTCGTTCTGGCCACGGGAGTACCTACGGACGCATTTTCCGTAACTGGAACTCTGCCGGTCTGGCAATGTGCCCGCAAGGTAAATCACACGCTGGCAGGCACCTCCGATTTAACACTGCCACTCTGGCACTATTCGCGAGTAATAATGTGAGTCGACGCCACATTATAAATCGCGTCACTACTCCTGATTTCGAAGATCGTTGGGATCGATTGTCGATGATCGAACGGAACTCGAAATCAAACAGAAGGCAACGTCATGGCAATCGGTTTGCTCGATGACTACTCGTTCGGCTGGAGTGATCTCGTGGCGTTGTGTTTGATTGTAGGCCCTGTGGCAACGCTTCTGGCAGTTCATGTCACGGGGGGGGCAAAGAGCATGCGGAGTCAATGTCACGGTCGAGCCTCTGTTCTCCGAGTGTCAGTCTGGTCCTGGCCTCCCTCTTGGCAGATACCGACCATGGTGCTGCTGGTGGTGGGACTATCCCACCAGTCCCGCCGGGACACGCTGTCCCACCACCAGAACGATCCTGTTCGCTAGTCCGGTGGATCGCATCGTGTCTATCAGTCAAATGGAGACAACAGCCCACCGGTTCGGCGGTGGGAATTGGCGGGTTGTTCACCAGACCAACCGGACCAACTTTGGCCCGCTGATCGCAGATCATCAGACAACGGAATGAGTCTGCTTGGAGAGTTCTCAACCAGTGTCTGGTTCGTTGAGTCCGTCCGGACCAGACTAAACGACGGATGAGCTCTGACTTCGGAACTTGGGCATTCGTCCGTTGCAGACTCGCAATTCGGGTCACGTTACGTTGGAATCGGTGGATCGACTAAAATCAGGCTGGACGAAAAGATACGGAGCGTGATGATGATTCGGAGCAATTCGAAAGCATCTGCGAGCGCAGTGGCGGTTGCCGGTGGAATAATTCTGCTCGTGGCCATCCTGCTGCGGTGTGAGCCCAGTTCCACCATGCCCTGTGCCGACCATCTCTCGGCACAGGAAGCTCGTCACGTGCAGCAGTTGGCACGCCGCATCGTGCATCTTCAGCGGAGAGGGCAATCAACTCCCGAGAAATCGCAGTTGCGGGAAGCCGTACGGACGTTGTCGATTCGCGAAGCGTCCGGACTGGGCGAGATGCTGCTTAACGCCGGCCACGTGGATGTTGTGGAGTGGATTCGATGCCCTGCCGAACGGGAGCGTCAAGTCGTGGAGCTGCTCAATCTGATGAGAACTCGCCTTGCCCCATACGGTCCCTGGGATTCACCACTCGAGACGACCGTCCGCGGCTCATCACGACTGCGAGCGATCTGTGGTGTGGAGTTATTGACGGAAATCACCGGCGTGAAATTACGGCACTTCGACGATGACGTGGGCGGATCGAAACCGATCGAATTGGACGACGACGACCTGGAGGTGCTTCTGGAATTGCCGGGGCTGGAAGAGATCTGGATCGACTGTACTCAAATCACAGACGCTGGTGTCGCGCGATTGGCGCGACTGCCCCGTCTCAGGGAAGTCCACCTGGTTCAGTGCGATCGGCTGACTGGCGAATCGGTGCACTCAATCGGGCGCCCGCAATTACAATACCTTGATGTTGCTCGCTGCTCAGGGATATCGGATGCGGGAGTTGAGGGATTGTTACGTTGCCCGAATCTGAAAGTGCTCGTCCTCGACGAGACGAAAATAACGTCCGCAGCGCTCCCCGTGATAGCCAACTGCCGCCAATTGAAGGAATTGAGCCTCAATGGAACTGCTGTTCGCGCCGGACTCGAACAGCTTCACTCGCTGCGTTCCCTGGAACGCCTGGGGCTCTCCCATCTGGGAAGCGACGCGCTGCCCGTTCCTTCAGAGTCGCTGAGCTTTCTCTCAGACTGCAAACGATTGACGTCGCTCGATTTGGAACAGACAGCGGTCCGCCGAGTGGAATTGCGACATCTTCCTGAGCTTGCTCAGCTCTTGGTCGGCCATCTGCAGCAACGAGAACTGATCCTGGTCGATTTGCCGCGACTGCAGGAGTTTAGATTCGCGAATGATTGGTTGCCCTCCGGAGATCAGAATCGATTGGAACACGTCGAGCTTTCGGGACTGACGGGCTTGTACGATTTGTGGCTGCGCGGATTGACGGCACCCGCCAGCGATGGACTGGCACACGGCTTGGCTGATTCAACTCACCTCAGAATCGTTTCCTTGAGCAGCTCCGTGATGACCGATGGTCTGGCGAATGCGATCGGACGTCTCCCCCAATTGGAGCGGCTTGATCTCTCTGCGGCGAAGGTCACAAGTAAACAACGGCAAGCCATACTGTCGGCACCGCAATTGCAGTTTCTGCGATGCGGAGGGCAGGGATTCACCGCCGATGACTGGAACGCTTTTTGCCGCTCTTCGCTGAAGGGATTGGAAATCACTGGCCTTGTGCTCAGCGATATGACCAAACCGATACCCTGGGCAACCGTGGAGCAGTTGACGCTGTATGATTGCCGTATTCAGCGATTGGTCCTCAACAGTCTTCCCGCTCTGAAATCCATTGACATCCGGAACGGAGACATCAATGAATTGATTGTGGCAGGTTGTTCCCAACTGACGAGGTACAGCCAGCTGGAGGGAAACATTCCCAGTTTGCGAATAGAGTCCTGTCCTCGCCTTGAAAGCTTCTTTGTCGGCTTCGAAGCGACGATGGGAGTCATCACGCTGAATGACTTATCCCAGCTAGGCTCCGTCACCATTCAAGAGCGATCCTCCGTTCGTGAACTAAAACTCAGCGGGTTGCCTCGTGTGAAATCGGTCTCGTTCTGGTTGGCCGATGTCTCCCCTGCTGCGCTGACGGCCCTGAACGACCTGCCTGCGTTAGCTCGACTCGACATCAGTAATACGAAACTCGGTGATGACTCCGCTGTCGTCGTCGGAGGTCTGGCTGGGCTGGAGCATCTGTCAGCCAGTCCCCAGTTCACACGACACGGATTGGAACAATTGCGATCGCTGCCTCGATTGCGAAGCCTCCATTTGTATCGCAGTCAACGACATGCAGATTGGTCGAAGGAAGACGCGGCACTCATGTGGCCCAAGGTGCGTCCCACAGTGTTTGACATCGAATGATGGCGAGTGCCATCTTCAGATCCAGAAGCGACCGCGTCGTTCTGGAGGATCGACTGCTCTGACTGATTTGGGGCATCGTCGATGGTCTTCTGCATCGCCATGGTCACTTGGTGGTTGGCGTCAGCCAATTGATGGATCGGGTTCGTCATCGTTGGCTCCTACTGTTTCAAGGCGAACTGGCCCCGGTCAACCTTGGTGAATCTTGAGTCGGCCCCCTTCTTCTGCAACTCGCGAAGGATGGCGCTGTAGAGCGTCTGGGCCGGGGTCGCGCCGCCGGGGCTGATCCAGTAGCCCTTGGTGGCCATCGCTTCGATCGTGGTCATCGGGGTTCCGGCTTCGGCGAGAACCTTCACGGCTGCGTCGAGCTGGCTCATGGAGAGACTTGGGGAGGAGAGTCTTCACGCTCATAACGTATTCATCGGTCGCCAAAGCTAAGCAGCGGCGGCCTGCTGGGTGTGATACTTATGAAACCTATAAAAGGGCCGCCGTCTGCTGTAGCAATTTGTTAAGCAGTTGTGATCGAGCTTCGACCGCCACGGCAGCAGACGGGCTCAGAGATACGACAATTCCGATTTCCCAAGACGGCGGATCAACGCTCCCCAAACTACTTCCAGCTGAGCGGCCTCGCTACTGGCGAACTCTCTGCCACCGCCCTGGATACCCCAAGGTACATTCACAAGCAGCGGCGTGTTCCGCAGTTCTTCCAGGCAGAGTAGGTGCCCCTTCGCATCGTCCAGAACCATCGTCCAAACCAATTTGCAGTAGAGCGAGTGATCGTCATCACTTTCGCCGGGTTCAGGTTCCGTCGTGGTGAAGCCAGCAGCGACAACGCCGCGAGGGTCCTTGCCTTGGCGCACTAGGAAGACCCGTGACCCCACTGGCAAGTTCTTACGATTGCCGGTACTCCAATCTCCTCGGTAAGGCTCGCCAGTCTCTATCTGGCGAACGTACTCTGCGAGGTTATTAGGACGATACTGATCCGGATTCCATGTCAGCATGAAAGTTTGCATCATTGCCCTCCGCCGAACAGGTACTCGACCCCCAAAATGAGGTAGAACTCTACCGCAGCTTGGCAGTGCGGTATGGACTTGTCAATTCTGATGCTTCAAACACCAAGAAGTCGCCATGGATTATTAGTCGAACCGCCATGCGATACCGCACATGGTTGCCGTGCAATGCCGCAATCTCTCCAATCGCGTTCGATGCTCAAAGAGTAGCCCCTCCATCGCTTCAACTTCGCCAGCCCTTTATGGAGTAATCAGCGTGACGTTCGGAAAGTAGGTGCGATAGCGAGCGGCGTCTCGCGTCACCAGAGTCAATCCCTCGGCTTCGGCGTGGGCACCGATGTAAACGGGGAACTCTTTTGGCCGCCCGCTTTTCGATACTTCAAGAACGCTTGTGCTGCCAGCCAACCAGCCGAATACGGCAACGGGAGCCGTTCAAAGACGGCGGGATCAAGCCATCGGTCCAGTTCCGATTGCGAAGCAAATGCTGGTGCCAATTCCGCGTAGATGATCGGGTTGATGGTGATCGGACCCTGGGCAGCTGCGGCCCGAAGCTGATCCTCTGACCAAGCCAGCCATGTGGCATCCGCAGTGGCGATATCGAGCAAGACGTTCGTATCGAACAACAGACCGCTCATTCATCACCGCGTGTCAGAGACATCACTTCGGTCGTGGTGACATCCGGACGGGCAGCCCCTCGCGCGCGATTGAGCCATGTGTCAACCGGCAATGCAGTCACCCGACGGGAACGGTGGGCTTCCAGCCACTGCGCCAGCTCATCGACTTGCGGAGCGGGTAACCGCTCAATCGCCTCTTCAATTTCGGAGATGGTACTCATGGCAGTAACCGTACCATCGTCAATCCAGAATGTTCAACCCCAAATGGCTGTTAGCAGGCCGGAGGGATGAGGCAGGAGACCGGAGGTTCGATCAACTCCGATTCTCTGACCTCCGGTCTCCAGCCTCACGCCTCAAGTCTGATCGGTGACCAGCATGGTCTGCCGACCCTTTTCGTGCTCTCTCAGGAGACGTTTTGATGACCAGTTCACCAGATGAAGTCCGTACGCAGATTGCAGCTCTGCTCGCCAAGGGGGTTCTCGCTCTGAGGCAGCGCAACAAGCGACCAGAGGTCTTACCAGTCCCGAGTAAGGCCGCGATGTCGGCATTGCCCCGACTGTCCCAACGAGATCGACCGCGCCGTGTGATTCGTCGCCTGGTCTCGGAATCTGGCCGGAACAGACTTGAGGTCTCGGCCCACAGTCGGCCCACTGTCCACGCGGGTTAACCGATCGAGACCTCGAACCGAAGGGCAGGCCCTATGCCACTCAATGTCGCCAAAGAACTCGCTGCGCTGCAGTAGCTCAGCGTCGGTGATCTTCGGGAACGCTATGCGGAACTGTTTCAGGAGACGACGCAGGCCCGCAACCGACCTTGGCTGATCAAGCGGATCATCTGGCGAATGCAATCGATAGAACAGGGCGGTCTGTCGGAGCGAGCCCTGCTACGGGCCAAGGAACTGGCCGCGACCTCCGACCTGCGAGTGACCGCACCCAAAGTATGCGGCACGACGGAAGGCACAACCACTCGGACGATCGAGTGTTCGGTCGCCCCGTCCTGCACCCCGCTCCCCGGCATGCTGCTCACCCGTCGTTACAAGGGCCAACTCATCCAGGTCCGCGTCCTAGCTGACGGGTATGAGTACCTCGGTGAGCGGTATCGCTCGCTGAGCGCCATCGCCAAACAGATCACCGGATCCCATTGCAGTGGGAACCGGTTCTTCCAACTCACCAACTCCACTGGAGATCAATGATGCCTCGCAAGAATACATCCGTTAACACCAAGAACCCGGTCGTCCGGTGTGCCATCTACACTCGCAAGAGCACGGAAGAAGGCCTGGAGCAAGAGTTCAACTCCCTCGATGCTCAACGCGAATCGGGCGAAGCGTATATCACCGCCCAGCGCCACGAAGGCTGGCAGCTCGTCCCCGATCGCTATGACGACGGAGGGTTCACCGGCGGTAACATGGACCGCCCGGCTCTGAAGCGGCTGATGGCCGATATCGCAGCGGGCAAGGTCGACTGTGTGATCGTCTACAAGGTCGACCGCCTCAGCCGGTCGCTGCTCGACTTCGCCCGGATGATGGAGGTCTTTGACCAGCACGAAGTGTCGTTCGTCTCTGTCACTCAGCAGTTCAACACCGCCAGTTCGATGGGCCGACTGGTGCTGAACGTACTCTTGTCGTTCGCTCAGTTCGAACGCGAGATGATCAGCGAACGCATCCGCGACAAGATCGCCGCTACGCGCCGCAAAGGAAAATGGTCCGGCGGGATGCCGCTGCTCGGTTACACAGTCGAGAACACCAAACTGGTCGTCGACGAGACGGAGGCCGCTCAAGTCCGCCAGATCTTCGACCTATATCTGGAGTACCAAGCTCTGCTCCCCACGGTGAAGGAACTCAACCGACGCGGCTGGATGACCAAACGCTGGGTGACCAAGAAGGGGACGACCAAGGGCGGTCACCCGTTCACGAAGAACAGCCTGTACGCCCTGCTGACCAATGTCACGTATCTCGGCCAGATCAAATACAAAGATGAGGTCCACGCCGGTGAACATACCGCGATCGTCACTCAGGACCAGTTCGACCGCGTGCAAAAGACGCTACTCCGCAACGGCCACTCCGGCGGCCGAGTCGTCCGCAACAAACATGGGGCTCTGCTGAAAGGACTGCTCCGCTGCGGCAGTTGCCAGTGCGCGATGTCCCATACCTACACCTGCAAAGGCACCCGCCGCTACCGCTACTACCTCTGCGGCCATGCCCAAAGAAACGGAAGGGACCAGTGCCCGGCTCCCTCGGTCCCGGCGGGCGAGATCGAACGCTTCGTCGTGGACCAAATCCACCAGATCGGGACCGATCCCCAACTGATCACCGAGACCATCCGGCAAGTCCGACTCCAATCCGAAGACGGCATCACCCACCTGAGTGAGGAGCGCACCTCGCTTCAGCAACAGCTGCGAGCGCATCACGCCGACCTGCAAGCCACCGCCAGCCTGCCGAGTACCACCAAGCGTGTCTCCCAACTTGCCGACCTGCAGGAACGAATCGGCACCACCGAACGCCGCCTGACTGAGATCGACAGCGAACTCTCTGTTCTGCGTGCCAACCAAATCAACGAGTCCGAAGTCACTCGCCTGCTGGCCGAGTTCCAACAAACCTGGGACGCTCTCGCCCCCCGCGACCAAGCCCGAGTCCTCGAACTCCTGATCGAACGAATCGACTACCGAGGCCAAGACGGCCAGATCTCCCTCACGTTCCGCCCGAGTGGCATTCAATCCCTCACCCAGGAGACCGTAGTATGAACACCCCCTTCACGATCACCCGCAACTTCCACACCACTCGACGCCGCGACGGCCGCCAACACCTCCGCCCCGGCCCGGCCCCCGAAACCCCAAAAGGCAAAATTCCCCGCATCAGCCGCGTCATGGCCCTCGCCATCTACTGCGACGAACTCCTCCGAACCGGCCAAATCACCAACCAGTCCGAACTCGCCCGCTACGCCCAAATCAGCCGCGCCCGCACCACGCAGATCCTCACACTCTTGAATCTGGCTCCCGACATTCAGGAGGAGATCCTGTTCCTCCCCAGAACGACAGGAGGACGCGGGGACATCCAGGAGATGGATGTCCGCAGAATCGCGAAGGAACTGGATTGGGGAAAGCAGCGGGAGATGTGGTCAAAGGTGCAGAGGGAGTAAGTAATGTGGCCGGGCTTATTCAGCCCGGAGGACCGGTCCACTGACGATTACGATTGTGCGAGTCACGAGCTTCAATGGGGCCGGGCTTATTCAGCCCGGAGGACCCGACCAGAACGCATACACGGCGTCCTGGAAGTTGCCGCTTCAATGGGGCCGGGCTTATTCAGCCCGGAGGACTACACTCACACGGTATGGGCTTATTGCAACTGCCGGCTTCAATGGGGCCGGGCTTATTCAGCCCGGAGGACCACACGGTCTAACTTTACCTAAGTGGTCAAGGTAGATGCTTCAATGGGGCCGGGCTTATTCAGCCCGGAGGACGCGCCAAGGCCCGCAGCCGGAGCAACGGTCGACCAGACGCTTCAATGGGGCCGGGCTTATTCAGCCCGGAGGACCTGCCCCCGCCGGTGGGTTGGCTGGGTGGCAAGCGGCTTCAATGGGGCCGGGCTT
>JAYSUV010000533.1:0-3510 GCA_043718945.1 Planctomycetota bacterium | reverse complement strand
CGCGGCTCGGCAGGAGCCTCGCCCTCCCGACTCGGACCAGCCTCGCCTGGTTCGGCGGCACCCTCCTCGCCGGGTATCTCCTCGCAGCTGTCCAACTCGGCCCGACGCTGGAGTTGATGACGCGCAGCCAGCGGCAGGAGTTCAACCAGGGCAACGATCCCGGCTATGGCCACATCCCACCGTGGTATCTGACGCAGGTGATCTCGTCATGGCTCTGGTACGGCCCGGACTCCGACCCGGATCAGACTCTGTTCCAGGTCGGAACACTGGCGTACCCGTGCAGCACGAACAAGGTCGAGGCCCATTTGTACTTCGGGATGGTGCCGTTGCTGCTGGTCGTGGCAACGATGGGATATGGTCTCATGGATCGCCGCTGGCCATTCAGTCGGTCACTGACGCTCTGGCTGGGGATCGGCCTTCTGGGGCTGCTGCTGGCCACGGGTTGGCCGTTTGTATTGCTCAAACATGTGCCAGGATTCGGATACTTCCGAGGGGCCGGGCGGTATGGGATCCTGATGGCGTTTGCGGTCTCACTACTGGCGGGAGCGGCGTTTGATGTGTGGCTACCAGCGATCCGCAGGAGTACGATCCGATCCGATTTACGCTGGTGTGGGTGGCTGCTGGTGGTCGGTCTGACGACTTGGGATTTGCACACAGTCAGCCGCTGGGTGACGTACGCCGTGATGTTGGAGGGGCCAGTTCTCCAGACGCGAGAGACCAGTGAGATCCGAGCGGAGCTGGCCCGGTCGAGTCGCCCGGTGCGGCTCTGGGCTCGTGGTTCGAATGCCGCCACGCTACTGGGAGTCTCGGCGTTTCCGGTCTATCTCGGTCTGGGGCCACGCGAGTATTTCGAACCGCCACTGGCCACCGCTTACCGCGAGGACGAAGACCTCACTGATCCCACAGCTGTTGCGAAGCAAGTCGCGTGGTTACGACGTAACGGTGTGACGCATGTGCTCTCGTTCGTGCCGCTGAATGAGACCGAGTGGTCGGCCCGACTGGTCTATCGCGGACTCGACCAGCTGCTCTCCCGAGTCTGGGGACGCGTCACCGAACCACTGTCTCTGTATGAGCTCGTGGAGACTCCCGGTCGAGTCGTGGATGGTCAGGGGCAGGCCCTCGCAGTGGAGTCGTTCGAGCAGACCGCCAACGAGTTGTCCCTCACCGTGACGCCCACCACGGACACCACGGTGGTCGTGCGGGAGCTGGCTTATCCGGGGTGGGAGGTGCAAGTCGATGGGGCTTTGTCCGAGTCGCGCGTGGTGGACTCGATGTACCGAGGTGTTAAGGTCACAGCGGGTCCACACCATATCGAGTGGATGTACCGGCCACGATCACTGTGGCTGGGAATGGCCGTCAGTGGGGTGGTGTTGCTGGCGTGGGCGATCACCTATTGGAAGACAACGCCCTGACGGAGATTTTCGCCACCCATAGCGGTAGACACTCCTTCCTTGGTGACGCGTCGCCATCCCATTTCGCCGACGCCATCTCCCCGATGTCCCGCAACCACAACAGGAAGGGATTCCAGTGGCCCCCGAATAAAAGGAACTCCCATGCGTCTGTTCGTGACTGTCAGTTTCACTGGCCTTGCGATCTTCTGGATGCTGTTTTGTGTCTCGCCCCACGCATGGATGGCCATAAACAGTGAACGTTCGTTAATGGCTGGGGGGTGTCTGTTCTTCTTATCGCTTATTGCCATCTGGTTGCCGACAGGGTTCTTCGGGCGAGGCCGTTTTTTCTTAGGCCTCGCGGTTGTGGTGATGGCAGGTTGGCTAGCTGTCTCGCCCTGGTTGTATCCCAGCTTAACTTTGGATGAGATTCGATATCGCTTGTCAGCGCATGTCATGGGATTCGTTCTACTGGGTATCGGGACCATTACAACCTACAAACGAGAATGTTGATTTCGGCGAACGGGACTCTTGAATCAATCCTGTGGCAGACTTTCACGACTGACCAGCCCGCAGCGCCAGCAAGGACGTTGCCAGTGTCCCCTTGCTGGCGCTGCGGGCTGGTGTTGTGCGGCGGTCAACGGATGCGATCAAACGGGACTCGCTCGGTGAGTGTCCGCACCCTTGTCGTATCGAGCCGGGACGGTAACAGCTGTATCGCATTCTCTCCGGCGGCCGCGATCCCGAATCGCGCCGCCTCGGGCAGTGAGTGTCCCTTGGCCAATGACGCTGTCAACCCCGCCGTCAGGCAATCGCCACACCCGATGGCGTTGACGACCTCAATCTTCGGCGGCGTGAAGCACCAGAGTTCGGACGGGGAGCTGAGCCAGACCTCGCGGGCTCCCTGCGTGACGAGTACCCACTCGGCCCCGAGATGGTTGACCTCTCTCATGGCGGCGATGAGGGACTCCTGGTCGGTCAGATCGCGCCCCACCGTCAGTGCGAGTTCCTCTCGATTTGGCTTCACCAGGAACGGGCGATGGCTCAGACACTCGATCATCTCGGGGCCGCGGGCATCGAGGATCACGCGCGCGGTCGAGGGCAGGCATTCGAGCATCTCGCGGTACAGCAAGCGCGGAGACGGACGACCGGCGATCGGGGGAAGTGACCCGCTGAGGATGACCCACTGAGCGGCTTGCGCCTCCTGTTGGAGTGCTGACAAGAATGCCTCGCACGAACGGGCCTCGATCATCGCGGCGTTTTCGACGAGTTCGGTGATCTGGCCGGTCGAGCGTTCGATGATCGTGGTGCAGGTCCGTGTGGTGGCTGGGTCGCGAATCCAGTGCGAGTGAACATCGAGCGTGGCCAGCTCTTCTTCAATCAAGGTTCCCGAGCGGCCTCCGAGGACGGACAAGGTCCGCGAGTCGGCCCCCAGTGAGGCCAGCGCAATCCCGACGTTGATGACCTTGCCCGAGGCACACGCACACGTTTCAATGGCACGATTCACCTCGCCCCGCGTGAAGCGATCAAAGACCAGAATCTGTTGCCACGCGGGGGATAGTCCAGCTGCGAGGATCACCAGAGGGCCTCCAAGATGTCGCGAAGTTCGGCATCACTCAGCGGGCGCGGGTTGCCGCTCATGCTGTTCCCGCGCGAGGCCGGGACGAGTTCGGCGAGTTGGTCCTGTCGCACCCCGAGATCGCGCAGTCGCTGTGGCACTCCGAGGTCGCGACCGAGTTGCGTGATGGCTTCGATGGTGAACTCGGCAGCTGCGGCGGGAGTGGGCCAATCGCGGGACTCGAACAGCGGGGCCATCTCGGTGAGTGCCGATTCGCAGTGGGACCGATTGACTCGCAATGCCGTGGGGAGGAGTGTGGCACAGGCCAACCCATGCGGCACTTGGCAATGCACGCCGAGGGCCGCAGCCACTCCGTGAGCCATGCCGAGACCGGCGTTGGCGAGCGTGACGCCGGAGAGGAACGCCGCGTGCGACATGGCCTCGCGGGCCGGTCGGCAGTCGGGTTCGTCACACGCCCGCCTCAGCCAAGGGATCGCGGACTGCAGCCCCTCCCAGCACAACGCCCGCGTGATCGCCGTCGACTTCGGCGTGATGAGGCTCTCG
>JAYSUV010000532.1:0-1280 GCA_043718945.1 Planctomycetota bacterium | reverse complement strand
TTCGTCTCGAACTCATTCCCCTGAGTCGCCAGAGTCTCCCTCCCTGTTTGATCTGCTCAACTGTTCGTCGGAGTTCATCCATCATGTCTATGAATGAGATCTTGCATTACGTCGAGCCGCTCATTTTTCTCTCGATGGGGCTGTTGGGAATCCTGGGGATTTTTCTGGTGGTGCTGGTGACTCGCAAGATTCGCCAGAAGAAATTCCGCAACCAGGCAGCTGCCGATGAGTTCCTGAGCGAAGTCCGCGAGTGTTTGCAAACACAGGACTACGACGGCGTCTCGGCCATCTGCGACACCCCCGCGTATTGGGCCAAGGCGGTGCCCCAGCTGATTCTGATCGGCATGAAGCATCGAGACATGTCTCTGCCCAAGCTGAAGGTGCTGCTGAACGAGAAGTTCGAGCGTGAGATCATTGCCGAGCTGGCGTATCAGCATGCGGGGATGGCGGTCGTGGCCAAGACGAGTCCGATGGTCGGGCTGCTGGGGACGGTGACGGGGATCATCGGGTCGTTCAGCGCGATCTCCAAGTCAGGCGGCGGCGACCCGAATGCCTTAGCTGAGAAGATCGGTCTGGCGCTGATGGCCACGATGTGGGGACTGGTGATCGCCATCCCGATGACCCTGCTGGGGGGATATATCATGGTGCAGATTGGGCGTTTGACTGACCAGGTGAAGGAAGACCTGAGCCAGTTTCTGAGAGACTACGAGAACACGTTGAAGGCGAAGTAGAGGGCTGATGGTTGATGGCTGATGGCCAGAGGGAGTGGCGTTCCGACTCCGCTCTGACTGAGAACTGAGAACTGAAGACTCAAAACTGACGACTCAAAACTGAGAACTCCCCATGTCCGTCCACGCCGAATTTGATGAAGAGCTCGACTTGACGCCGCTCATCGATGTGGCGTTCTTGCTCCAGATCTTCTTCATGGTGACCTCGACGATCGCCATGTCCGCCTCGATCATCATGCCCGAGGCCAAGAACGGCATCGCCCCCGATCTGACCAAGGGGATCAACATCACCATCTTCCAGACCGATGCCGGCCCCGAGTTGTATCTCGCGGATGGCAAAGGGAAGAATGGGGTCGCCCAGCTGACCGATGTCCCCGCCTATATTCAGCAAGAGATCGCCGCTGGGAAAAACATCGTGCTGATTAAGGCGGACAAAATGGTCGCCTCGGGCTTTGTCGAGGATGTCGCCCGTTCGGCCAGCCAGATCGAGGGGATCGAACGCTACTTGGTGGGAGTGATGAGCAAGCCTGAAACCCAGTGAAGAGGAAGTTA
>JAYSUV010000531.1:0-1282 GCA_043718945.1 Planctomycetota bacterium | reverse complement strand
AGAGGGAGTTGAGATCGTGCGCGCTCCGAATTCGACGCAACCTCAAGTATGACGGAGTGTTTCAACCAATCCCGACACCATTAGCCGGACAGTTGTGGACGGCGAGGACGATCTTTCAGGGAACTCGCAAGCCGCTGGCGATGTGGTTTCGAGCGATGTGGTGGGTGACCAGCCAGAAGAATGGGGCCAGCGCCAAAGGGCTCCAGCAGAGCTTGGGGTTGGGCAGTTACGAAACTGCTTGGACATGGTTGCACAAGCTGCGGCGAGCGATGGTCAGGCCGGGACGAGACCCGTTGAACGGGCTGGTAGAAGTGGACGAAACCTACGTGGGAGGTCCGGAAGAACACTTGGGGCGAGGCGCGGTGACGAAGACGCTGGTCGTCATCGCGGTGGAGAAACGCGGTCGAGCCTTCGGTCGCACACGGATGGCCGTGATCGAGGAGGCATCGAAGGAAGCCTTGTGCGGGTTTATCAGAAGCTGTGTCGCTCCCGGCAGCACCGTGCGCACGGATGGCTGGCCGAGCTACCTGTCACTGAAAGACAGCGGCTACGTGCATGATCGAGTCATCCAGAAGAACAACCCGCAAACCCCCTCTGAACTCCTGCCGGGAGTCCATCTCGTCGCGTCGTTGCTGAAACGTTGGCTGCTGGGGCCCCACCAGGGAGCGGTGTCACCCGCTCATCTTCCGTACTACCTCGATGAGTTCACGTTCCGGTTCAACCGCCGTACCTCGAAGTCTCGCGGCAAGCTCTTTTACAGGCTGATGGAGCAAGCCGTCGCCCTCGATCCGATTCCCGACAAGGCCCTGATTGAGCGAAAACACAACCCGTAGTATGCACTTGAGCGAAGGGGATACCTATTTCCGAAAATATCCCTGAGACTATCTTGTCGATCGGCAGGTTTAGGTCGAGAACAAACACTACAACCGCAATCACAAGCCACCGGGTATTCCCGAAGAAGTCGACCAGTCTTCCAAGTGCTGAATCCAGGATTTTCATTGCATGAGTGCCGTGTTGTTACAAGCCGCATGGTGTCGAAATCAGTGAGTGGCCCGGCCGGGCTACTAGTGGGAGAATGTCACTGTCGACTACAGGGACAGTCGGGTGGTCGGGGCTGGATGATTCAGGGGAAGAAACCCCGGCGGGGTGGGCAGGGCCTCCGCATCTAAATCTGGCTGTTTTCTCAGGCGAAACAAGAATCGACCATTGAAAAGTGCCATCGAATCCAAATCACACCTCAGAATCCAATGGATTTCCTGCCGAATTTAGATGCGGAGACCCT
>JAYSUV010000054.1:0-6360 GCA_043718945.1 Planctomycetota bacterium | reverse complement strand
CCCAAGAAGCCGTCGCTGCACCTCACCCCTGAAGAAACCCAGCAATTGGAGCTGTTGGCAGAGGCACAACTGCTGACGGCTTAACCAAAACTCAGGTTGATGGCTAATCCGCCCGATTGACAACAAGAACTCTCTCAGCGAAGCGACTTTCGATGGTCGTCAACGGCATGACCATCCTCAACGAGTCACCGGTTTTTCCTCCTGGGCCAGCCGTTGGATGTAGATCACGAAGTCATCATCTTCACCCTGTAACATACGTGGGAGCAACACACGATAATCGTCGCGGCGACACCACTCTCGCATGAAATCATCCCACGAGTGCCAGCGGCGCTGTTGCTTGGCTGACATCGTGTCGTCGTAGGCGGTCAGATAGGCCCGTTCAAACAATGCGGTCAGCATCTCAAACAGGACCAGCATCCGCTCCTGTTGCTCCTCCGTCAGATTCGGGGTGTGATCCTGTGACCGCAGCTTCAGGTCGGGATTGGCCAGTACCAGCTTCAGAAAGTCGAGGTACGCATCAGACAGGACTTGATAGACCTCTTCCTCTTCGTTGTCTCGCTCTTTCCGTTGTTCGTACACAAAGACAGAGATGGCCAGTGGCAAACCGACCACCGTCACCATGTAGCTGAGGAGTTCCCAGATTTCCATAAACGTCATGGGTGACACCTTTCGGTGAAAGTCTCGGTCACACGAATCAGAGTGAGCAACACGCCAGTGCTGTGAACACGGTGGACCGTAGGCGATGTCGCTCCGCGACTCGCATTTCGCCAGCCGAAGTACCCACTCACATGCACTCCAAATGGGTGTCCAGTGGGAGGAATCTCAGTCGCGGAGCGACGTGAGTTACGGGCACATCGGAAAAGTGCCCTGCATTGCGACCAACCCTGCCAGACCAAAGGCAACCCTCAGTGGACATCCACCACGCGCGGGCCGAGGACATCCCACTTCGGGCGCACACCCAGACCCGGCTCGCGGCTGGCTTCCATGAAGCCGTTGACGCGTTGCGGAGCCCCGGCTGCGGTGCTCACCGTCACGTAGCTGTTGAAGTCGGTACTCGTGAACCGGTACTCCTCCGGGGTGCTGTGGGCGAGGTGAGCGATGGCCGCTGTCGTGATGTCGCCGCCCCAGCTGTCTTCGAGGGTCATGGCGATCCCCATCGAGACACACAGGTCGCGGATTTGCTTGGTCTTGGTCAGGCCGCCCAGCTTGCTGATCTTGAGGTTGACAACATCCATCGCGAGGTCGGCCTTCGCCCGCAATAGCATGTCGATGCCATCGACGTTCTCATCGAGAACAAACGGGTGGTTCGTTAGCCGCCGGACGGCGAGGCACTCCTCATAGGTCAGGCACGGCTGCTCAATGTAGACATCGACATCGCGGACCGCTCGCACGACCCGGACCGCTTCGTGCTGGGTCCAACCAGTGTTGGCGTCGGCGACCAGTCGGTCACTCGGAGCCAGCATCGCGCGGACGGCGTGGATGCGTTCGATGTCCTGGTCGGGATCGCCGCCAACCTTGAGTTGGAAACGGGTATAGCCGGCGGCCTTGTACCCGGCGACTTTGACGGCCATCTGCTCGGGAGACTCCTGCGAGATCGCGCGATAGAGCCGGACTTTGTCCCCGAATCGCCCTCCCATCAGCACGCACACCGGCAGGCCCGTCGCCTGGCCGAGTAAGTCCCAGCAGGCGATATCGATTCCCGACTTCACATACGGGTGCCCCTTGAGCGCCGCGTCCATGCGGTGGTTGAGCTTCGACAGCTCACGCGGGTCGTACCCCAGCAGATGCGGGCCGAGTTCCCGCAACCCGGCCCGGACTCCCTCGGCATAGGCGGGCAGGTAGAACGGCCCCAACGGACAGACCTCGCCGAACCCGACGTGCCCCGTATCGGTTTCGATGCCGACGATCGTGCTGTCGAACACTGTCACCGACTTCCCGCCCGACCAGCGGTAGCAGCCCTCGACAAGGGGGAGTTCGACACGATGGGCAAAGATGCGGGTGATCTGCATGAAGTTGGCTCTGGTAGTCACCTTCGCCAGAAGGTGAGCTGGGTGATGACGATGTTCACGATCGGGGAAACGTTCAACGCCAGACTTCCCGTTCTGGTGAATATGGCTACAGCATAATCGCCGTCCGGTTCATCGCACAGCGCACCACCCGTTTCGATTCCCCCAGAATTCGTTACCCTACGCATGTCCGACTTCTCCCTCCCAAGGCACTCTCATGAGTCAGCTGGAATCCGATGACCTCGAACAGCGGTTTGAAGCCCTGTTCGAGCAGCGCGATGAACTGTTCGGTAAATGCCTGTACAAGTCGGCGGTGCGGGTGGCCAAGGAGATTCTGCGGCTCGCCAAGTCGGAAGGGAGATTGATCGAATATCTTCGCAGTTTGTTCACCGGGATGGACTCTGGACTGTCGTGTCTCGATCCCGAGCCGGCTCGTGATCAGGCGTTGGAATTGATTGCTGTCCTCGAAAACGAAGACCGAGCGCGGCAATTACAACCCGATCTTCCCGAGGACCAGTACGACTGGTATCGCACCCAGTATTCGTCGTGTGCCTACGACAACTTCGCGCGGGGCGTGGCCGAGATTCAGGGCTATAACTCTGACGGAATTTACGCCTGCATCAATGAAGGTCTACAGGTCTGCCGTCGCACGGGGAAACTGGATTGCTTGAAGTGCTTTAATGAGTACGCCGCCGACGTATACGAGGCGTCTGACGATTTGGAAATGGCGCTACATAACGCCCGCCTGGTCGCGAACCACGAACCGACATCGCATGATCGACGCTGGGTGGGAGTTCATAATGAGTCTCGCTTGCTCCTGTTGCAAGGGCAGGTCGTGGAAGCCCTCGCAGCACTGCAGCGTGGTTGGTCCATGCGTGACACGTACCATTCGCCGCATGAGGCCACGCTGTGTGGTGGCCTGATGATGAGGCTGCTACTGCTGCTGAACGGACGGGGAACAGAGTTCGACCAGTGGGTGACGCCCGAGTTGACCGCCCAATACCCGGCCCCACCGCGCGGGGAGTATGCGTGGCTCGATCTGCGGTCGGACATGCTCGATTCGTTTGACGCCTGTGTCAGCGGCGACTCAGCGAAGGGCATTCAGTTGCTCGAATCTTGGGATCCGATCCTGCGTCGGCAGAAGTGTCTTGATGAGTGGTTCCATCTACGGCTCCAGCTGATTGCCACACTGCGTCACGCGAACCAAATGCAGCGGGTGCCGGGATTGGCGAAGCAGTTGGAGGCCAGCGCGTCCGAGGCCCGCGACTACCTCACGATCCGGCGGCTCAAACGCATCCTCGACCCCAAAGCCCATCCGACGCCGCTGGGACTGCTCGGCGATGTCACGGTCGGCCCGTTTGCAGCTCCCCAAGTCGATGGCATCTTGAACCTGGCAGCGGTCGCTCCGCCAGCGACAGGCGAGGCGGTCGTCACAGGCGAATCGCCGATCGTGGAGCCGGAGCGCCCACCGTCCGCACTCTCGCCGACGATCGAGGCTCTGGTTCTTGAGTTGCAAGCCGCTTCGTCCGAGCCCTCATTCGCGGAGGTCCGGGCCAAAGTCCTGGCGCTGCCGCCGCAAGTCGTGGTCGACGACCGCGATGCCAGCAAGCTGTTGCAACTGCTCAAATACTCGCTGACGCACACTGCGGACCCCGCCACGATCTGGACCTGGGCCGAGGCGGTCGGTGAGCCGTTTGGCCGGATGGCGAACATCATTTGCCATCGAGCGGTCCTGGGGGCGATCCTGGCGCAATTCCCCGCTGACCCGCCGGTGATCTCGTCGGAACGGATTACCGAGCTGTTTCGGGCGTCGATGGACCTCGACCCGAACTCGGCGTTTTCGCATTCCCAGGCGGGGACATTCCATCTCCAGCAAGGGAACCTCAGCGAGGCCGAGCGCTGCCTGTCGCGGGCTTGTCGGCTGGACCGCGCGGCGAGTTCACCCGCCTTGCAACTGGCCGATGTCTATAGCCAAACCGATCGCCGCCGGGACGGACTGGCGGTTCTCGACATGTGCCTGCGGGAGGGAACGCAAGACCCGGACGTGGCCTGGGAGGCAGCGCTCTATGCCTATGGACTTGAGCAATACGAACCGGTGCTGACGTACCTCGACCGGTTCGATCAGTGGAAGCCGAACTCGCCGTGGAGCGGGCACTACCGGGCGGCGGCTCTACTGGAGTTGGAGCGGTATGCGGAGGCCCTGACAGCTGCCGAAGCCGATGACGCGCTCAACCCCGAAGCGACGTACGCCTCACTCTTACAAAAAGTCTCAGCCTACGCGGGACTGAAGCAGGACGAAGCGTGTCGCGCGGGAATGCAGGAGATATTGTCGATCCCGCTGCGGACGATCACTTCACTGAGTGTGCAGGGGCTGGCGCGGCTGCATCGCCGGTTGTGGATGGCCTTGCATGGGTGGTTGCCGAGCGATCATCAGGTCGAGAAATACGAGACGTACTTGATCGGAACCGGGCTGGCTCCGAACGAGATGTTCGGAGCCATTCGAGACGCGTCGGGACTGGCCCCGGTCGAGGACGGCATGAACTTCTACCGCGTGTTGATCCGGCAAACGATGGACGAGACGTGGAAGGACTCGGTCTACTGCCTGCCCACGGAAGAGGAATGGACCGAGTACGAAGTGGTCTGGGGCGTGCTGGCCGAAGACGAAGACACCGCCCGGCGATTGGTCGTGGACATGCAGGGTCGGGCCATGGACCGGACCGCCGAAGTGGTCGGCGTCGACGAGGGGGGCACCGAATACACCGACATCCCCGGCGTCGTCTGGCAGGGTCTACGCGACAGTCCGTCCGGAGAAGATGATGACGACGACGACGAAGACTTCGATGAAGAAGATGACGATGACGACGACGAATTCAATTCCGATGATGAAGACGACGACTCCGAAGAGTGACCGTGAGCCAGATATCGTTTAGCCGCGACGCGAAGGCTCTGCGCAGCGGAGCGTCGGCTCACACTTCACCGTTACGGCACGGTCAATCCTTCACGGATCGCATACCGAGCGAGTTCCACGCGGTCATGAATCCCCAGCTTCTGCATGATGCGGTACTTGTGACTCTCGATCGCCCGTTCGGAGAGCACCATCGATTTGGCGACCTCTTTCACGCTCTCCCCGCGAGCCAGATGCCGCAGCACTTCCAGCTGGCGGTTGGTGAGGGTGAGCAAGTAGCTATTCGAACGAACGAGATACCGCTGGGCGGTGGGGTTGTAGTCCATGCGCTCAAGAACCTCGGGGGAGAAGCACCGCTCGCCCCGATTGGCTGCACGCAGAGCTTCCACGATTCGCGGGGAGCGCTCACCCTTGAGCAGATACCCTCGAGCATTCACTCGCAGCGTCTGGTCCAGAAACACATCCGTGACATAGTCGGTGAAGAACACCAGATTGAGCGCGGGCAGCCGAGACAGCACCTCTTCGGCCATTGTAAATGCCCCGCGTCCGGGCAACTCCACATCGCACAGCACCAAGTCGGGCTGAAGGTCAATGATCCGGCGAAACCCGTCATCGCTGTCATGTGACGTGCCAATCACGTCGAAGTCCAATTCCCGTTGCAACAGTGCAGTCAGAGCTTCACACAACAACGGGCAGTCATCCACAATGAATGTGGTGACACGTCGATTCGTAGTGGCAACCATGCGTGGAGTCTCCGGATCAAGTACAACTGGGACGAAAAGAAAGGAAGCTGTACGCTAGGCAATCGGCAGCAACACCTCAAGGGGGAACACAGGAAATGCTCAAGAACCGAGAGGTTTTTCACATCACCGGGAAACCTGCTTGCGTTGAGTGGAATCTCTCAGCCAGCATCATTCGCAGGGTTTCATGAGTGGTGCCTCAGCCCGACATCCCTTGACTCGCACTGTTCTCCGAGTAATACCACTCACCAATGAGTCATAATACTGGTTCCGCCCCTCAGTCATGGGATTGTGGTTGTTGTTAGCCAGTGTGTGTGTCAGAGAAACTCTCCGCGATGACGATGAGGAACTGGTCCGAAACAATTTCCCGAAAGTTCTCCGAGGACTCACCGCAGGGGCCCGAGTGTTCCCCGGAATTACCCTCTGCACTGCAAACGGTTGAAGTCCGCACATGCTGAGAGAAATTCTGCGGCCCGACTCACTCCCGACCCCGGTGGCGTCCGGGTCATTCCCGGGTGGCGGGGTCAGGAGGCTTTGCGGATGGCCCCGACCCGAGAGACGGCCCGCTCGCCGGATCTCCCGTCGCGGCCTCAAAAGGCTCGCCAGAGACCAGTGAGTCGCTCATACTCTCGATCGAATTGCCCAGCTGGGTTCCACTTGCCGGGGCCATGCGCAAAGCCTTCTGACCCCGCCACCCACGTCGTTTGGC
>JAYSUV010000530.1:0-32252 GCA_043718945.1 Planctomycetota bacterium | reverse complement strand
TCCTTTTCCTGTGTGAACTCCGCCATGTCGATCAAGGTCTACTACGACGATGACGCCGATCTGTCCATGCTCAAGGGCAAGACAATCGCCATTCTGGGCTATGGCAGCCAGGGGCATGCCCAGGCTCAAAACCTCCGTGACAGCGGCTGTACCGTGGTCATCGGCCAGCGTCCCGGCAGCCCGAACTACGATCTGGCCGTCTCGCACGGCTTCAAGCCGGTGTCGGCGGAAGAGGCCACCAAGCAGGGCGATCTGGTCAATATGCTGTTGCCGGACGAAGTCCAGGGCGACGTGTTCCGGAACTCCGTTCTGCCAAACCTGAAGCCGGGCGCCTTGCTGATGTGCTCACACGGGTTCAACATTCACTTCAATCAGGTCACCCCGCCCAAGGGAGTCGACACGGCCCTGGTCGCTCCGAAGGGCCCCGGACACCTCGTCCGCAGCGAATACGTCAAGGGCGGCGGAGTGCCGAGCTTGATCGCGATGGGACCGGGTTCGTCCGAAAACAGCCGCAAGCTGGCTTTGGCCTACGCCAAGGGGATCGGCGGAACTCGCGGCGGCGTGATCGAGACGACCTTCGCCGAAGAAACCGAAACCGACCTGTTCGGTGAACAAGTGGTGCTGTGCGGCGGCGTCAGCGCCCTCGTCAAGGCGGCCTTCGAAGTCCTGGTCGAAGCTGGCTACCAGCCGGAAATGGCCTACTTCGAGTGCATGCACGAGCTAAAGCTGATCGTCGACCTGTTCTACCAGGGCGGCCTGAACTACATGCGGTACAGCGTCTCCAACACTGCGGAGTACGGCGACTACACCCGCGGCCCGCGGATCGTGACTGCCGAAACGAAGCTGGAGATGAAGCGGATCCTCAAGGAAATCCAGAGCGGCCAGTTCGCTCGGGATTGGCTGCTGGAGAACAAGGCCAACCAGGCCAGCTTCAAGGCCATCCGCCGCAACGAGCGCGAGCACATGATCGAAACCGTCGGTCGCAAGCTCCGCAAGATGATGAAGTGGATCGATTCGAAGGAAATCTAGTCGGAAGTTTTCAGTCATCAGTGATCAGTTGTCAGTCAGAAAGCCCAGGGGTTGCACCCCCTGGGCTTTGGTGAGTCTTCACTGACGACTGAAAACTGACCACTGATTACTTCCCCATCAAACCGCGAGCGGTTACACTACCGCGTTCGCAATTGTGCAGAACCGAATTGGAGATTGGCCTTGGCCCAGCATTTCTACGAGTGCATGTTCCTTCTGGATAGCGGTCGTTACGCGGTGAATTCCCGTGCAACGGAGGACGCGCTCCTGGAGATTTTAAACCGCTGTCAGGCGGAAGTGGTGGCACGCGCCCCGTGGCAGGACGGGAAACTGGCCTACCAGATCGGGAACCACAAGAAGGGGTTGCACTACCTCATCTATTTCAAGATGGACGGCTCCCAGGTCAACGAGTTCCTGCGGCTGTGCAAGCTGAGCGAAGTGGTGGTGCGGCAGATGCTGCTCAACCATCCCGAGAAGCTGTTCACGCCGATGGCCGAAGCCCTGTCGCAGCACGTGACGGGTCAAGCCGACACGACGCCGATGGGTGTCAGCCCGGACAAGATGTCCTACTAGTCGTTCGCAGGGTGAGTCACGTGATCGGCAGGCTCCTCGCTGTGAGGGGCCTGCATGGTGAACGCATCGAGGGAGCACGGCATGGCCAACTTCAATCGTGTGATTCTGATCGGAAACCTCACCCGCGATCCGGAAGTGAAATACCTTCCGAGTGGCTCAGCTGTGGCGGAGATCAGCTTGGCGATCAATCGGTCTTATACCGATAAGGTCACCAACGAGCGCAAGGAAGACACGACCTACGTCGAGGTCACTCTGTGGGCGCGGTTGGCCGAATTGGCGGGCGAATACCTGTCCAAGGGTCGACCAGTGATGATCGAAGGTCGGCTGCATCTCGACACCTGGGATGACAAGGCGTCAGGTCAGAAGCGTTCCAAACTGAAGGTCGTCGGCGAGACCATGCAGTTCCTCGGCTCCAACACTGGCAGTAGTGCCGGGGGCGGGGGTGAGAGCGGTGGCGGCGGTGGATTCCGTGGCGGTGCCCGCTCGAATGCAGGCGGCGGCGGTGGTCGCCAGGCTCCCTCTGGCGGCGGCGGAAACAGCGGCGGCAGCGAGCCAGACTACTACTCCAGCGGTGGAAACAGCGGCGGCGGAAGCAACAGTGGGGGTGGCGGGGCTCCCGACGACGATGTTCCGTTCTAGGCGGCAAGCCGACAAGCTTTGCTTGTTGGGACTCTCGCATCGTTTGAAACAGGCAGGCTTGTGAGCTTGCCTGTTTGCTTTTGTGGATCGTTGAAATCCGGTGGATGGAGATCACCAGACCGCCAAGGTCAATTCCCTTTTCTCTCCCTGTTTGAAGCTTCTCCCTCCCGGCGATAATCAGACAGCTGTATGATCGCTGACCTGAATGTCCAACTGTTTCCCTGAGCGGACGAGTGCCATGCGGTGGAACTTCTGGGTGGTGGGACTGTGGGCCTGGCTGGTCGGGGTGGTGGGAGCGGCTGAAGAGCTAGCGCCTGCGGGAGTGGGGACACCTCCGGCGGACACCAGCGCTGCGACACCCGTGCTGACGCCGATGGCTCCCGAGGACGTGGCGGCTCTGGCGGACCGGGTCAAGAAGTCGGTCGTGGTCATTTCGTTTAGCGACCGCGATGGCAAGACTCACGGCATGGGGAGCGGTTTCATCCTTCGCGAGGATGGGTTGATCGCGACCAATCTGCATGTCATCGGCGAGGCTCGGCCCATCAGTGTACGGACTTTTGAGGGGAAGACCTATCCCGTCGAGTCGATCTACGCCCACGAGAAGTCGCAGGATCTGGCCATCCTCAAGATCACCGCGCAGGGACTCGCTGTCCTGGAACTCGGAGATTCCGACACCCTCGTCCAGGGCCAGCCCGTCGTTGCCGTCGGCAATCCCCAGGGGCTCGAACACAGCGTCGTGGCGGGTGTTGTCTCTGGCCTTCGTCAGGACATCAGCGGGATGTCGATGATCCAGCTGGCGATCCCGATTGAGCCCGGCAACAGCGGTGGCCCGCTGGTCGATCTGGCGGGCAAGGTTCACGGGTTGCTGACGATCAAGTCGCTCGTGACCGACAATCTCGGCTACGCGGTGATGATCAACTCCCTGAAGCCGCTGCTCGCTGATCCCAACCCGATCGCGATGTCGAAGTGGCTCACGATCGGATCGGTCAATCCACGCCGCTGGACTGTGCCCGGCGATGTGCGGTGGACACAACGGGCGGGGAGGATTCACGTCAGTGGGCAGGGAAACGGCATCGGCGGACGGAGTCTGTGCCTGTCAACGACGAAGCGGCCCGAGTTGCCATTCGAGGTCGGCGTCTCGGTCAAGATGGACGAGGCTGACGGGGCTGCGGGGTTGGTCCTGTTCCACACCGCCGACACGCACTACGGCTTCTACCCGAGCAGTGGGAAGCTGCGATTCACGCGGTTCGATGGCCCGACCGTGTACGAGTGGAACGTGCTGTGGGAGGAAGCCCGGCCCGAGTACCAGGACGGGGAATGGAACCACTTAAAGGTTCGCATCGAGGCCGATCGCATCCAGTGCTTCTGCAATGATCAACTGGTTCACGAGTCACTCGACACTAAGTATCGCACGGGCGAAGTGGGAATCGCCAAGTTCCGCCATACGACCGCCAAGTTCAAGGGGTTTGCAGTCGGTGCACAGTTGGAGTCGCAAGCTCCCCCGCAGGAACTCGTCGCGGACGCCGCAGCTCAGATCTCACTTTTGTCGCGGTCACGTCCACCTCTCGCTGATCAGATTGCTCCCCTGCTGGAGAAGCCCGAGACATTGCATGCGGCCCTCGAAGCCCAGGCTCTCGCACTCGAGCAGTCGGCCAAACGCCTGCGACAGCTGTCGCGCGAGGTCCACTCCGCCCGCCATCGGAAGCAACTCGTCGAGGTGCTGTCGGCTCCAGAAGACGAGATCGACCTGGCCCGTGCGGCGCTACTGATCGCCGCAATCGACAATCCGGAGGTCGAGGTGGCGGACTCGTTGCAGACCCTCGACGACCTCGCGGGGGACTTTCTGAAATCGGTCCCCGAGACGCTCACTGAACCGGAGAAGCTGCAGGCGTTTCACTGCTTCTTGTTTGAAGAGCAAGGTTTTCACGGCAGCCGCGTGAACTACTACAATCCGTCGAACAGTTACCTCAACGAGACGATTGACGACCGCGAGGGGCTGCCGATCACGCTGTCGGTGGTCTACATGGCGCTGGCCAAGCGGGTCGGCCTCCATGTCGAAGGCGTCGGGCTGCCGGGGCATTTCGTCGTGCGGCACGTCCCAAAGATGGGCGAGCCGACGTTGATCGATCCGTACGACCGGGGCCAGACACTCACTCTGGCAAAAGCCGAAGCACTGGTCACCGAGTCGGGGCGAACTTGGGAGGAGTCCGCTCTGGCGACTCAGACCTCGAAGCAGATCGTGGTCCGCATGCTGCGGAACCTGATTGGCTTGGTGGACCCTGCGAAAGACCCCGAGGCCGGATTGCGGTACGTGGAAACCATCTTGGCCATCGAACCTGATTCGATTCCGGATCAGGGGTTTAAGGCGTTCCTGTGCTACCAAACGGAACGACTGGAAGAGGGGGTCGAGATCACTGAGCACCTCATCGAAATTGGCTCACCGGAGGTCTTGATCGACCGGGTACAACAGCTGCAGGACATGTTGAAGGCGAGGCTGAAGTTGCGAGAGGGAAAGTGAGTTGGGCTGTGGAGCACGTTTCATAAGGATGTACTCCAAAACAACTTCCTGGTTTGCCCCGTGGCAGTTGAACAGAAGGTCGCCAAGGACGCCAAGGGTTCCATTCGAAGTTCCTTCGCGACCTTCTGTTCAAAATCATATGGGGAAGTAGATTCGGACCAGTTCCTAAGTGCCGATGCCATCGAGAACGGTTGGCAGTTGTAACTTGGTGCCCTGCTCCGAAGGATTTCGCGAGTCGATGACGGAATGAATTCAGTATTACTGAAATGCAAACAGCCCCTCGCAGCGGGTGCTACAAGGGGCTGTGGAATTTACTCTGGGTCGACACTTGGGTTACGCGGCTTCGACCGGCGGCACCTGTTGATTATGTCCTCGCAACTGTTGGAGGGCATCGCCAGTGGCCTTGCTAGCGGGGAGTTGCTCCGGCAACCGGCCATCGACATCGTAGGCTTGGCCGATGATTTCGAGGAAGCGGATAAACATCCACGTTGGGTCGACTTCCCACCACTTGTGACCGGCGCGAGCCAGACGCGGGTAGGCGTGGTGATTGTTGTGCCAGCCTTCGCCGTACGCGAGGACCGCCACCCACCACAGATTCCGCGACCGGTCAGTGGTTTCGTAGGTGCGGTAACCCCACATGTGCGTGGCCGAGTTCACGAACCACGTGCTGTGGTAGGCGAAGACCAGACGGGCGCACATGCCCCACAGGAACATCGGCCAGCCGCCGATCAGGAACAGCACGATCCCGGTCCCGACCAGAATTGGGCCGAACGCTTTCTCGAAGAACCACATCATCTTGTCCTGGACCAGGTCCGGAACAAAGTGCTTGTACATCGTGGGATTCAACCGCGAATCACGCCCCGTGAACGTCCAGAGAATGTGCGACCACCAGTCGCCTTCATTCGGGGAGTGTGGGTCGCCGGGCTGATCCGACTTCTGGTGATGGATGCGGTGGATCGCTGACCAGTGCAGGGGAGTTCCTTCACCCGCCACAGTCGCACAGAACAGACCGAAGGCCTTGGCCGGAGTCCGCAGCTTCAGCGCCCGATGGCTCAGGTAACGGTGCATCGTCATGCAGATGCCGATGCTGCATGTCATCCAGTGGAGGACGACGCAGACAGCCAGCGACTGCCAGTTGAAGAACATCGACCGGTAGGGCGTGAACAGGCTCACGACCGCGACCAAGGCACCGAGGTGCATGGCCGTCATCCAGCCGACGACGGTCCAGTCGACGTTACGCCAATGCAGGTTGTCCGAACCAAAGGTCGACAGCAGGAGGCTGCGCTCCTCCGTCTTGGTCTTCCGCCATTCGGCCTTTTCAGCCGACTCAGGTGTTGTGGGAACTGGAATGCTCGACATGGTTGATCTCCGAATGGGGAGGCCGCAGACTCCGCACCGACCGACGTTCGGTGGGCTGGGAGGGGCAGGACTCTATCAGATGATTCGGTTGATCTCTGTCAGCAGGGGTTCAAACTTTGGTCAAACTGGTGTCACAAAGCGTCACAGAATTGTCACGCGACCTATTCCTCTTCCAGCATGGGGGTTACGTCGTCCGTGTTGGCTAAGAAGCGGTAGCCGGTCCCACGTACCGAGACCAAATGTTCGGGTTCTGCCGGGTCATTCTCGATGTACTTCCTCAGCCGCATGACAAAATTGTCGATCGTCCGCGTCGTGACCTCGGCATTCTGGTCCCAAACCATTTTCAAGATTCGGCTGCGCGAGAGGACTTCCCCCTCGTGTTCGATGAAGAACTTCAGCAGCTGCAGCTCCATGGTGGTCAGGCGGTGAGTTTGGTCTCCGCGCCGGAGTTCGAAGGCGCGGAAGTCGACCTCGACATCATGAAACCGGAAGGTGTCGAGAGTGGGGCGATCAGCGATGACCCCCACTCCCAGTCGGACGTTACGCTCCAGCAGATTCTTGACCCGGCTGAGCAGTTCTGGCAGCGCGAACGGTTTGGTCATGTACTGATCGGCCCCGCAGTCGAACGCATGCGAGCGATCCTCGCTCAGCGTGCGAGCGCTGAGGACCAAGATCGGCACCCGGGCGTCCTTCTCACGAATGGCCCGGCAGATCTCGTAGCCACTCATCCCCGGCAACATGAGATCCAGCACGATCAGATCGGCACCGTCTCGGTCGTCGTCGAAGTGTGCGATCGCCGAACGTCCGTCCCCGACCACCGTCGGTTCGTACCCCTCCTGCTCGAAGTTGAACCGCAGCCCTTCGGCGATCGACTCTTCGTCTTCGACAATCAGGATGTGCTTTCGGTCGTTCATGCGGGCCCTCCCGCTTGAGGAGGCTCTGGTGTGGTGTAGACCTTCAACGTCGCCAAACCGGTGGCACCCGTCGGCGGTGAAATCGCCTCACCCGTCGGGATCACGACCCCCGGCAGGTCGACCGTAAATGTACACCCTGGCTGGCCATCGTCTCGGTCGTCCACACTGATCCGCCCTTTCAACTGCTTCACGAGCGTCGACACGATAAACAGCCCCAATCCTGTGCCTTTGGTTCGTCGCTGGAGCTCGCTGCCCCCGCGATAGAAGATCTGGAACACCTTTTTGCGGTCCTCGTAAGGCACCCCGGCCCCGTTGTTCGACACTCGCACATGCGCCCGTCCTCCGGTACTGAGAAGGGCGCTGACCTCCACCCGCGAGGGGTCACCGCCGTACTTCACGGCATTGTCCAGCAGGTTGGAGAAGATCATCCGCAACACAATCCGCCGCGCTTTGATCCGAATCGGCGGCACCTTGATCGTGAACACCTCCGACAGCCGGCTCTTATGCACGGCACACGCCCCCGCTGCACACTCTCGCAGTAGCGGCTCCAGTTCGATCTCCTCAACCACCTCGTTCTCGCCGATCGCATCGAGACGACCGACCTCCAACAACTGGTTGATCAACTGGTCGAGCCGGTGCAGCTCGCGCTCCATCATGCCGTAGAACTGGTCGCGCTGTTCCGTGGTCAGTTGCCGCATGCGGACGGTTTCGAGCGACAGCTGGAGGGCGGCGATGGGGGACTTCAGTTCGTGGGTCACGCTGTCGACGAAGTTCGCCTGCCGGTTGTTGAGGGCGATCTCCTTGAGGGTTAGCACCAACCACAACGACATCCCCACCAGAATCAACGTGAACAGCACCACACCCAGCGTGAGCGCCGTCCAACTGGAGCCGCGTGCGAGCAGGATGATCCAGCAGACCATCATCGTCACGTTGAGCGACATCAAGCTCGCGCTCAGCGTGATCGGAAAATGAAACGTACTGCGTTTGCGGAATGAGCCAGCCATGATGGTCTGATGTGAGTCTTTCTTCCTCAGTCCAAGGATGTATAACCCCTCACTGTAGACACTCGTCTCGCAGAATTCGAATGCTCAGGCCAGAGGAATTCAGGCACGGAAGCGAAGGGACTGCCCCAACTTCCCGTAGGTCTTCCCAATCGTCCCGCCCCGCTGTTACCATCATGGATGAACGCTTCCTGATGTGTTCCTCCTGCCTGACAACTTCTTTTCTGGGTGGTCGCTGCCGTGTTGCTTCGCTCCCTTGCTGCTCTGCTGATCGTTGCGGGTGTCTCCTGTGTGGAGGCCGCTGACCGCGTCGACTTCAACCGCGATGTTCGTCCGATCTTGTCGGAGAACTGTCTGTCGTGTCACGGGCCGGATGCCTTGAAGCGCGAGGCCGGGTTGCGACTGGATGTCAGCGACCAATCGATGTGGAAGGGGGAGTCCGGCAAGGTCGCGATCGTGCCCGGGAATGCTGCCACGAGCGAATTGGTGCATCGCATCTCCTCGACCTCTGCGGACGAACTCATGCCGCCGCCGGAGTCGGGCAAGAAGCTGACGCCGAAGCAAATCGAGACGCTGAAGCAGTGGATCGCCGAAGGGGCCGAGTACAAGGGGCATTGGGCCTTCCTCTCCCCGGTGAAGGCCACCCCGGCTCCTGCAAAGATCATGTGGGGCCAGAACCAGATCGATCAGTACGTCCTCGCCGACCTCGAAAAGCAGGGACTCGCTCCCAGCCCCGAGGCCGACAAGATCACCCTGCTGCGGCGCGTGACGTTCGACCTCACTGGCCTGCCACCGACCCCCGCTGAGGTCGCCGAGTTCCTCGCCGACACCAACCCCGATGCCTACGAATCGCTCATCGAGCGTTTGATGGGTTCGCCCAAGTATGGCGAACATATGGCCCGCTACTGGCTCGATATCGCCAGCTACGGCGACACGCACGGGCTGCACCTCGACAACGAGCGGTCAATCTGGAAGTACCGCGAGTGGGTCATCAATGCCTTCAACACCAACCAGCCGTACGACCAGTTCACCATCGAACAACTCGCGGGCGACCTGCTCCCGAACTCCACGCTGGAACAGAAGATCGCCACCGGGTTCGTGCGCTGCAACGTGTCCACCAGTGAGGGCGGCTCGATCGATGAAGAGGTCCGCGTCCGCTACGCCGTCGACCGCACCGAGCGGCTCTCGACCGTCTTCCTCGGGCTGACCCTCGGCTGTGCGGTCTGTCACGACCACAAGTTCGACCCCGTTTCACAGAAGGAGTTTTTCTCGCTCTACTCCTTCTTCAACTCCGCAGCTGACCCGGCGATGGACGGCAACCGGCACGACACGCCGCCGACGGTGAAGGTCACGACCGCTGACGATACGGCCAAGCTGGCCGACTTCGACACGAAGATCGCCGCCAAGCAGAAGGAGGTCACTGAAGCTCTGGCCAAGGTCGAATACACCGAGCCCGCCGACGCCCCCGTAGCGGCCACTGGTCCGCAGGAGTTCGTCTGGATTGAGGATGCCACTCCCGCCGGAGCCAACCTGCAAGGGGACACTCCGTGGGAGTTTGTCTCCGCTCCCGACCATCCGGTTCATACGGGCACCAAGTCGACCCGCCGACTGACTGCGGCCACGTTCAGTCAGCACTTTTTCACGGGAGCCACAGCACCGCTCAAGGTCGGCGAGGGGGACAAGTTTTTCGCCTACGTCTATCTCGATCCGCAGAACCCGCCCAAGACGGTGATGCTCCAATTCAACGATGGCGGTTGGGAGCATCGGGCCTTCTGGGGTGAGGACTTGATCTCGTTTGGGACCGGGGATGTCCCCGGTCACCGGCGCATGGGCGACCTTCCCAAGACTGGTGAGTGGGTCCGTTTGGAAGTCGAAGCTAAGCATGTCGGCCTCAACGCCGGGGCACTGATTAACGGCTGGGCCTTCACGCAGCACAGCGGGCTGTGCTACTGGGACCATGCCGGGATCGTGACGCAGACGCCGCAGGACGGGAAGGGGTTCGATTCTCTCTTGGCCTGGGAGGCGTTCGACAAGGGGCTGGCGAAGTCCGATGTCCCTCAACCGATCCGCGACGCCATTAAGCTCGATGCCGACAAGCGGAACGACGACCAGAAGAAGCAGATCCGCGAATATTTCCTGGAGAACGTCTACCCGAAATCTCGCGACATCCTCGCCCCGCTGAAGAAGGAACTCACCGACCTCACCGCTCAGCGCAAGGCCGCTGACGAGGCGATCCCTGTCTCTCTCATCATGGGGGACATGCCGACCGAACGCGAGACGTTCGTCCTCATCCGTGGCGAGTACAACAAGCCCGGCGACAAGGTCACACGCGGCACACCGTCCGCCCTCCCGAAGATGCCCGAGGGAGCCCCGAACAACCGCCTCGGTCTCGCCCAGTGGCTCGTCTCACCCTCCCACCCGCTGACCGCGCGCGTGACCGTCAACCGGTTTTGGCAACAACTCTTCGGGCGCGGCATCGTCAAGACAGCTGAGGATTTCGGCTCGCAGGGGGACTTCCCGGCGCATCCGGAGCTGCTCGACTGGCTGGCCCTCGACTTCCAGGAGAACGGCTGGAACGTCAAGCGGTTGATGAAGCAGATGCTGCTGTCGGCGACCTACCGGCAGTCGTCGAAGGTGAGTGCCGAACTGGCCGAGCGCGATCCGGAGAACGTGCTGCTGGCCCGCGGCCCGCGCTTCCGCATGGATGCCGAACTGGTGCGGGATAACGCCCTGGCCATCGCCGGACTGCTCTCCCCCAAGATCGGCGGCAAGAGCGTCAAGCCCTACCAGCCCGAGGGGGTCTGGGAAGCGGTCGCCTTCGTCGGCAGCAACACCAACAGCTACAAACGCGACGACGGCGAGGCGCTCTACCGCCGCAGCATGTACACCTTCTGGAAGCGGACCTCGCCGCCGCCCAGCCTAATGGCCTTCGACGCCCCGTCGCGGGAGAACTGCGTCGCCCGCCGCGCCCGGACCAACACGCCGCTGCAAGCTCTCGTCCTCATGAACGATGAGCAGTACGTCGAAGCTGCCCGCCAACTCGCCACACGCATGCTCACCGAAGGCGGCTCGCAACCCCCGGACCGCCTGCGCTACGGCTTCCGCCTGACCACCGCCCGCGACCCGAACGAGCGCGAGATGGCCGTCCTGGTTGCTCAACTGTCCGCCCACCTGGAACACTTCAAAGCCGACCTCGAGTCCGCCAAAAAACTCCTCGCCATCGGCGCTGTCCCCCGCGACGAGTCCCTCGACATCGCCGAACACGCCAGCTACACGTTAATTGGGAATCTGCTGTTAAATCTGGATGAGACGATGACGAAGGAGTGAGCCTGAACCGCGAAAGCGGCGACAGGAGTGCGTGATCGGAGCCTTCACCAAACTCGTTGACCACATCTCGCGGAGACTCGGGGAGACTATTTTCAACCGGATGCGTAAAAGAGGCCATCCGACTCCCGCCGGACGCTTGCCGGAGTAAATTCGGATAGAACTCGACGCGATCCCCCTCGAATCACCTACAATCCAATCCCTGCCTCTTGAACCGGCGGATGCGAGGCCGCTGGTCCCGCTGGTTCTCCTACCTGTTCGAACCCGACCCCTGCGGAGTGTTCTCATGCCGCGTTTCACGATTTGGCTGGCGGCTGTCCTCGCCGCCTTCGCGGCTGCCTGCCCACTGGCATCGGGTGCGGACCCCGTGGCCGATCCCGGACTCCAGTTGAGCGATGCCAACGAAGTCCGCCCGCTGCTGCTGAAATACTGCGGCGACTGCCATCAGGGGGACAAGGCCGAAGCGGGAGTGGCCTTCGATCAACTGACTGAAGCTCGCGCGGGCACCCGCGACCGGTCGACCTGGAAGAAGATCCATGTCCAGCTGACCAACAAGATCATGCCGCCGGTGAAGGAAGATCAGCCGACGGATGAGGAGCGTCAGAAGTTGATCGACTGGGTCGGGTCGCACGCCCTGACGGTGCGGTGCAGCGACACGGTCTATCCGGGTCGCGTCACGATTCGGCGGCTCAATCGGGCCGAGTACAACAACACGATCCGCGATCTGTTTGGTGTCGACTTCCATCCCGCGTCGACCTTTCCCGCTGACGATACCGGGTACGGGTTCGACAACATTGGGGACGTTCTGACGTTGCCGCCGGTGCTGCTGGAGCGGTATCTCGAAGCGGCGGAGCAAGTCGCCCGCCGAACGATTGTCGCTCCGGATGAGGACTTCGTCACTGAAAAGAAACAGGACGGGGGCACCCTCGGTTCCACGACCGAAATCAGCAAGGAGTTCGACTTCCCGGACGAGGGATACTATCTCCTCCGAGTTCGAACTTATGCCGACCAAGCGGGGCCAGACCTCGCCAAGATGTCGCTGCGTCTCGATGGTCTAGAGATCGGACAGTATGAGGTCAAAGCCAAGAACGAGGGCGAGACCGAACTCATTGAGAAACGATTCAAGGTTCCCGCTGGCAAGTTCAAACTGGCAGCTGCATTCCTCAACGACTATTACCAACCGCAGGACGGGCAGAATAGTGACCGCAACTTGTACATCGTGTCGCTGGCAGTGGCCGGTCCGATTGGTGTGCTGCCGAGTGAGCTACCCGAGCCGCACCGCCGACTGATGATTCAGACTCCGAAGTCCCCGGACGATTACCCCGCCGCCGCCCGAGCGATCCTCTCCCGCATCGTCCCGATGGCTTGGCGGCGACCGGCCACGGACGAGGAAATCAATCGGCTGGTGTCTCTCGTGGAGCGGGTCACCGCCGACGGCAGCAGCTTCGAACGCGGGATTCAAACCGCCCTGCAAGCGGTCCTCGTCTCGCCCCGTTTCTTGTTTCGATTGGAGCAGGACCCGACCGACTCCGCACCCGAGGGCATTCGCACTCTCGACGACTTCGAACTCGCCAGCCGCTTGTCGTACTTTCTCTGGAGCAGCACTCCCGACGAGGAACTGCTCGCAGCTGCGCGAGAGGGGAAGCTGACTCGCGATTCGGCGGAACTTGATCGCCAGACGCGGCGACTGCTTGCCGATCCACGCTCGCGCTCACTCGTCGAGAACTTCGCGGGGCAGTGGTTGCAGCTGCGCAATCTGGCCACCATCAGCCCGAACCCGAGGCGGTTTCCGAAGTTCACCAAGGAGCTGCGAGCCGACATGCGGCGCGAGACGGAGCTGCTGTTTGAGACGATCATGAAGGAGGACCGCCCGCTGATCGAGTTCCTCTCGGCGGACTACACGTTCGTGAACCAGCGACTCGCGGAGCACTACAAGATCGAAGGTATCAGTGGTGACGAGTTCCGCCGCGTCACTGTCAATCCCGAGCAGCGCGGCGGGCTACTGGGGCAGGCGAGCATTCTGACCGTGACCTCGAACCCGACGCGGACCTCGCCGGTGAAGCGCGGGAAGTGGATCCTGGACAACCTGCTGGCCTCGCCGCCGCCGCCCGCTCCTGCGGGAGTGCCACCGCTCAAGGAATCGACCCGCCGCGAGCCGATTGAGCTTTCACTCAAAGAACGCATGGCCCAGCACCGCGCTGACCCGGCGTGTGCGGCGTGTCATGTGCTGATGGACCCGCTGGGGTTCGGGTTGGAGAACTACGACGCGACCGGTGTCTGGCGGACCAATGATGGGAATGCCGATGTCGACGCGACCGGCGATCTACCCGATGGGCGAAAGTTCACGGGTCCGAAAGAGCTGCGGGCGATTCTGCTGGAGCGGTCGGATGATTTCCGGCGGTGCTTCACGGAGCGGCTGCTGACGTATTCGCTCGGGCGGGGCTTGGAGTACTACGATGAGTGTGCGCTGAAGGCGATCGTGCAAAGCGGTCAGGCCGATGGAGATCGCGTCTCGGCCTACGTGCTGGGGATCGTTCACTCGACGGCCTTCCGCCAGCGCGGTCGTGTGGCTCTGCCGGAGTAATCGCCCGCCGTGGGGCACGTTTCCTACGTGCCCGTCAGATCGCGGTGTATCTCGAAAATGTGCCTGGGGAATTGATGGAGTGTTGACTTTCCCGTATCGCTCTGGAGCAGTTTCGGATGTCGCTAAAGACGTGGTTCCAAGTCGCTCGCCGCCCCAGCATCATCCGCCGCGCGATCCAGGTCTCGGTCGTTGTCGGCACACTACTGGTCCTGATCAATCATGGGCCCGCTCTCCTGCACGGCGACATCACTCGGTTCCGCCTGTTCCAGATTGGCCTCACCTATGTGGTCCCGTACTGCGTCGCCACTTGGTCGAGTGTCTCCGCCTTGATTGAGAAAGAGCGACCGGGCCACTGACGAGTCTGCGAATCTTCCGTCAGGAGTCCATAAATGTCCCGCGAAGTTTGGCGGCTATGGTTTTCGTTCCACCGCTGATGAAACATACTGCTCTCTCGCCCCACCTCAAGCTCCTCGTCGAGAGACTTCATGCGCCCCCTCTTCCGCCTTACCCTCATCGCCTTGTGGGGCTGTTCCGCTCAGACCAGCCAAGCCGGAGACTACGTCCGCTTGTTGCAAAGCTCAGCTGTGGAGTCGGGCAGTTCCCCGTTCGGTCATTGGGGCCTGACCCCGACCAATTACATGGAGTGGGGTTCGCACTCGAATCGGTTGATTCCGGTCTACACGTTTGGAACGAAGGGGGCTGGGCTGGGGATTGATCTGGAGAATTACACGGGCGAGAAGAGCCCGTACCGCGATGCCGCCCAGGTAATGGCCCTCTATGGGTATCCGCCCGAGGGGACGCTCGATCTGTCCGCCGACTGGATGGACCAGACGAACCTTTACACCATTCAGAAAGCCGCTCTGGCAGCGGGACGCAAGCATATTTTCCTGGTGGTGTTCGATGGGATGGATTGGCAAACGACCCAGGCTGCGGCGATCTCTCAGCGCCGCAAAGTCGAGTACACCGAGGGGCGCGGAACCGGGTTCCATTTCCAGGACTACACAGCGGGCGGCACGACGCAGTTCGGCTCGATGGTGACCAGTCCTCACAACGAGGGCACGAAGGTCAACGTCGATACGCAGACCGTCATCAATCCCGGTGGCACGCTGCGTGGCGGATACGCACCCGCGCTGGCCGGACGAACCCCCTGGGCCGTGGCCCCGAACAACGAGTACCCGACCTCGCGGAACAAGACTGCCCCGCCGGTCCACGCCTACACCGACTCCTCCAGCTCTGCGAGCAGCATGACTGCCGGGATCAAGACCTATAACAATGGAGTGAATGTCGATGCCACCGGCGTCCCCGTGAAGACCATCGCACATGAGGCCCAACAGCAGGGCTACCTCATCGGAGTGGTGACCAGTGTGCCGATCAGCCACGCGACCCCCGCTTGTGCCTACTCGCACAATGTCGACCGCGATGACTATCAAGACCTGACCCGCGATCTGATTGGGTTGCCCTCGATCAGCCATCCGCAACAACCGCTTCCGGGTGTCGATGTGCTGATCGGAGCGGGCTTCGGTCACAAGCGAGTCCGCGACCCCAAGGAAGAAGTCCAAGGCGAGAACTTCGTGCCGGGGAATGCCTACCTGACCAATGCCGACCTGGCCTCAATCGATCTCGTGAACGGAGGAAAGTACTGCGTCGCGATTCGCACGAAAGGTCGCAGCGGTCCCGAACTCCTCCAGCAGCAGGCCCAACTAGCCGCCGCCAAAGGGGAACGGCTGTTTGGCTTCTTCGGCGGACCGAATGGCCACCTGCCGTTTCGAACAGCCAATGGCGATTACACCCCGACTCTCGGTCGAAAAAAGACCGCCGAGCAGTACACTCCCGCCGATCTCTCCGAGAACCCGACACTGGCCGACATGACGACAGCGGCTCTCACCGTTCTCGAAAAACGGGAGAAAGGGTTCTGGCTGATGGTCGAATCGGGCGATGTCGACTGGGCCAATCATGACAACAACATCGACAACTCGATCGGTGCCGTTGTCAGCGGCGATCTGGCCGTGAAGGTCATCACCGACTGGGTCGAGAAGCACAGCAATTGGGATGAATCGCTGCTGATCGTGACCGCTGATCACGGGCATTATCTGGTGCTGGATCAGCTGGAACTGTTGGTGCCGACAGAGTGATCACTGGCAAGTCGAAAGCCCAACGGTTGCAACCGTTGGGCTTTTTCACGCATCCACATCTTTCGCACTCGGCATCTCCCCCAAGACCGTGTGGTACATCGCGGCGGTCTTTTCGATCATCTCCTCGACGCGGAACTCATTCCGCACTTGCTCTCGCGCCGCTTGTCCCAACTGGCGAGCGAGTTCGGGGTTGTGAAGCAGTTCAATGATTCGCTGAGCCAGCGCAGGCGTGTCCGAGGGAGGCACCAGCAATCCGGTCACGCCCTCGCGGACGATCTGGTAGACCCCGCCTGATTGAGTAGCGATTACGGGGCGGCTGCGGGCCATCGCCTCGAGCATGATGGTGCCGAGTCCCTGCCGCAGTGAGGGGAGTACAAAAATATCCATCGCTTCGATCGCGACCGATAAGTCGGCCATGCCCGAGACAAACGTCACATACTCCGTCATCTTGAGATCACGGACCATCTGTCGCAGCCGAGGTTCCTCGGGGCCTGTCCCGGCGATGACAAACTGAGCGTTGGGGCAGGCTTGCAGAATCAGCGGCGTCGCTCGAATGAAGACATCATGCCCTTTGTCGAACTCGAGCGGCCCCGCTGTACCGATGACCGGGGCTCGCCCGGGTGCCAGCAGCTCGGGCTCTTCAAACGCAAACTCCGTGTCGACCCCGCTGTGAATGACCTCGATCAGCTCGTGCGGGTAGCGCGGCTGGTCGCGCAGCTGATCCTGAATCGATTCGCTGACCGCCAGATACCGGCGGCAGAGAACCTGGTCGGTAATGAGGCTTTCATTTGGTCGCAGAAAGTCGTGAAACGTGACGACATACGGACGCCGCAACTTACGGGCCAGCCATGTTCCAAAGGGGAGCATACGCCGCTGGTAGATATGAATCAGATCGGGCGGACTGTCGTCCAGTTCCCACAGCAACCAGGACCACGCCACCCGGTGCAACAGCGGCCACTCCAACGAGGAGGCTTCGCGAACCGGAATGCCCTGAGTGGCTTCTTTCCCCAAGCGAGAGGCATCGGGACAGAGCAGCTGGACCTTGAAGCCGTGTTCCGGGAGCCTGCGGGCCAAGTGCAGCAGTTGCGAGGTGCGACCCCGGACTTCCAGTCGTCCCGCGAGAAGCAGTATACTCGGTTCCTGGCTGGCCATGAGAAGTGAACGCGGGGGCTGACTGGAAGGGAACTACTTGCGCAGGGCCTTGGGGCGTCCCATGATTTCGGACATCAGGACGGCCTGTCGGGCGGTTTTCGGATTCTGCAACATGAGGACCAGCGGCGATGCACCGGATCGAACCGTGTCGGTTTTTCCGGAGACGGAGAAGGTCGTGGTATCCGGTGCCCCGAGGTCCTCGCGGACTCTCTGATCGACGGATGATGTCAGATGCGGCAAGTCGCGCTGGGCTTGCACAGCAACACGCTCGGCCATGGCCGTCTTCACATGCTCCCGCAGTCCACCACCGAGATCGGACGATCCGATGGCCGTTTCGCCTCGCTTGGTCACCTGAGTCGGCAGAGCCGAAGCACGGGGCGCGGGTTTAGCCGGTTTAGGAGTTGCGGCACGAGGTGTTGGGACGACTGGCCTTTGAGAGGACTTGGGTTTCCGAGTGGGTTGGACGACCGGACTGGAACGACGACGAGGAGGTTCCTCGACCAGTTCGATGTCATCCGGACCGAGTTCGATCGGAGCGGGCTTACGGCCCCCGCTTTGCTGCTCCAGAAACGCCTCGATCTCGTCCCGGACCTTCGCGTCCTTCGGTCGTCCGCCGGCGTTTTTCCGGGGCGGCTCTTTCTTGCTGCTGACCGCGTTGACGATTGCTGCTCCAATCGAGATCAGACCGAACAGCAGACCAATCACTATCTCGGGATCAAAGGCCAACAGGCGGAAGAACGGCATGTGAAAACTCCCGCTCAATAGTGTGTCAGTGACTGGGGGTGGGCGAGCTGGAACTCAGTCCGCACCACTTAAGCCATCGAATCGTCTTTGACTCCCGCGATCGTCGACCGCATCTTGGTGTCGGCCTGCACATTCTTCAGTTCGTAGTAATCCATCAATCCCAATCGTCCGCTGCGGAATGCACCCGCGATCGACATCGGCACCGTGGCTTCGGACAGAACCACCTGAGCCCGGTTCTCCTGCGTCAAGGCCACCATCTCCTGCTCTCGGGCTGCTGCGGCGGCACGGCGTTCTTCGGCATGGGCTTGATAGATCCGCACATCGGCCTCGGCTCGGTCGGCCTGTAGCCGAGCCCCGATGTTCTCGCCGACATCAATATCGGCGATATCGATGGAGACGATCTCGAACGAGGTCTGAGCCTCTAAGCCCTCATTGAGTACCGTCTGCGAGATCAACTCCGGATTCGACAGCACCGTTTTGTAGGAGGAGGTCGAGCCGATCGCCCGGACGATCCCCTGACCCACGCGGGCGATAATCGTCTCTTCGGTGGCTCCCCCGATCAGCTGCTTGATATTGGTGCGGACGGTGACTCGCGCCCGAGCCTTCAGCTGGATACCGTCGCCTGCCACAGCATCCAAAGTGGCATTGGGCTGCCGCGAGTCCGGGCAATCGATCACACGCGGATTCACACTTGTACGAACTGCGTCCAGGACATCGCGTCCGGCGAGGTCGATGGCTTGGGCATCCTGCCATTCCATGTCGATCCCCGCCCGGTGAGCGACGACCAATGCGCGGATCACGTTCGGGACATTCCCACCGGAGAGGAAGTGAGCTTCCAGGGCTTGGGTGGAAATATCAGGCAAGCCTGCCTGGACCGCCATGATCTTGCAACGCACCATCATGCTGGGATTCACCTTGCGAATCGACATCATGATGAGCTTGCCCATCGAGATGCCGACGCCAGTAAATTTGCACTGCACCCACAGGCTGAAGAACCGCGCAAAGACGCCCAGGACTACCAGAGACATCACGGCGACAAACACGACGCCCCAAATCCAGAGACCGCCGATATCGCCCTCAGCTGCCAGAAGTGTGTTCAATTGCATGTGATTCTCCGGGTGGGAAACTCTGAATAGGCACTGAGATCGGACGGCAAGTCCCTAGCAACGGTTTAATCCTGCGGGACATCGAAGTCAAGTCGCTCTGGCTCCGGAGGCGGGGTGGGAGCCGCCTCGACGCTCGCCTGGCCCGCGGAGGCCAACAGGCCGGGCTTGGCACGCCGGACGATCACTCGATTCCCGTTCACTCCGATGACTTCGATCACATCACCGATCGACATCAGCAAACCTTCGGTGGTGGCGTGCAATCGCTCGTTCTCGACCCGCACCATCCCTCCCGGATTCATCGGAGTGATCGTCGTGCCCACGCGGCCGATCAGACGTTCTAAGACCGCTGCCTCACTCTTGTAAGGCACGACATCCTCGGGATCGGTCTTGGGGAGCAAGATGTTCTTGCCCAAAGAGGTCTGTTCCAGAGTCCGCAGGAAAAACACCAGGAAGGTCGGGATCAACACTCCCAACCCCAGGCTGAACGACCAGAAGATCTTCGGGGAATGTTGATACCACGCTGTGTGAGCACACACGATCGATCCGACGAATGATCCGGCGCACGACAGGGCAATCATCCCGCCCGACGGGACGAAGAACTCCGCCGCGATCAGGCAGAAGCCGAGGAACGCGAGCGCCAGAGCCCAGAACTGTGCATCCATAAATCACACCACAAACAGGACCGGGAATGACCGGTGGTCGCCATCATGAATTTGATTCTAGTGGTGACCCGCTGGGAGAGCCAACCGGGTGAGGTGCGACTCAAGAGAAGTCGCTCAGCAAATCTGCCTTTCCGTATGTCGTGATGACAAACTCGAACGAGTGAGCGGCGTTTGACCTTCGGACATATTCAGGTTCGAGCTAGACTAGCAGCTGAAAAGAGGAGTCTCTCATGAATGGTTATGCCCACAACCGTGTCATCGTTCTCGATCACCCGACTCAGTTTCCCGAATGGGCAAGGGTTCGTATCGAACTGTTCACCCCTTCCACCGGTGGTCCGCCATTACCTCGCCGCAGCGGTGGGGTTTGGAAGGGCTAGGTACACTTCGCTGCTGACTTCGATGAACTCCCTGAAGAGCTGCGAAGTGCCTGTGAGGTGAACCCGTGATTCTGTTGCTCGCGATCTGCTCTGGGCTGGTCACCGGACTAGCTGCTGCGAAGCCCCGCAACTTTCTATGGCCAACTGCGATTTACCTGTCGGGGATGGAATACTGGATGTGGAGTGGGTCTCCCTCACCTGAAGCTCAGGTGTATTTGATCCTGGTACAGATGCTGGCCTTCGTGTCCGCGTCCGTCGGGATCTACACGGGCTTAATGTGTAAGGGGCGGCAACATCAAGATCCCGAGTAGTAGAATACTGGACAAGAAACGGGACCATCACCCAAGGCAGTCGCCCTTTCGAATATGAGACATTTCGTGTGGGCTAAAGCCCACACTACTTTAGAAAGACGGTCCCCTTGGAGTTCACCGAATGCCTGCTCGCCTTAACAAATAGTCACTTCCACTAAAACCCCCCAGTTCCCGACGGCTGCTCCGGCACAACCTTCGCTGGCTTCGGCGGGGAGGACAGGGGCATGACCTTCGTGACCAAAGCTGGCTCGGGACGGCGGCGGCGAGTGAACTGGATCGACAGTCCGTGGTCCTCGAACAACCACCACTCCTGTAGATGACCGCTGGTGGCGATGCGGGTCTTCCGCGTCGGCTCGACCCCCAGAGCCGATTTCACCTGCTCCGAGGTCATCCCTTTCCGGACTTGGCCTTCTCGCACAGCTGCGGCAATCGGGTCGTCGGGGACTGGCGGGGCCATGCCTTTGGGAATCCAGGCGTTGCGATGGAGTACCATGCCGTGTTCGGTGAGCCAGTCGGAGATGGCCTGCGTGCCGGGCGAGGCGACATATGCCTTCTGGTAATACCGGATCGCTGCGGCCAGATCATCCAGGATGATCAGGTAATCGTCACCCAGATCCACGAGTTCCACAGCACTCTGGGGGTCGACCTGTTTCTCTTTGTCCTCGATCCATTTCGTCTTGAGAGCCAGGACGAACTCCGGGATCTCCAGCGGCTCGAACTTGGCGACCAGTTCGGTCATTTCCTTGCGAGTCAGGGCCCCGACTCGACCGAGGTGGTACGCCTGCTCTTTCAATCGATACCCCGGGCCGAGTGAACGGTACTCCGGGAGTTGCTCTTCGATTCTCGCCGCGATCAAATAGCCGTTTTTGCCATCCACCGCAGCGTCCCGCAGGATCCGTTTTTTTAGTACCTCCACATAAAAAATACGGGCATACTTTTTTCGCTGTTCATCATCTCCGTCTTTGAACACGACCAACGGAGACTTCAGGTACAACTGGCGGGCGGGCTCGTCCTCCGCCGTCAGGGGTTGATCAGTGCCGGGCAGATGCTTGGAGAGTTCCGTCAGCAACTCGCCCTCTCCTTCGCGATTATTCTTCCGGGGTCCGTTGTATTCCGACCAGAACGCTTCATGGAGGAAGTCCAACTGCAAGGCGGGGTCGGCACTTCGAGAGGCCAGCTTTTGAGCGAGATCCCGCAACCCCGCGGGGGTCGCCGGGCTGAGCTTGCGATGTTCTGCCAGAACCCCCTGCCGAAAGGCATCCCGGGCCTCTTTTTTCAGTTCTTCATCGCGGTAGTACGTCGCCCGATGATCCCCCCATTCAGCCAGCTTGTACCACTCTTCGGGTTTACTCGATGAAACCTTACCTCGCAATCCGCGGAAGTGTTCGAGGTCGCTCGACTGGGGGAGCAGCTCGCTGACGACGAACACCAACTTATTTCCATCCCGCTTCTCAATCCGTCCCTTGATGAGGACATTCTTAGAGGCACCCGCCGGATTCGGAAACACACGAGCCAGGACGAACTCCAGTTCGCATTTCTCCATGCGGAGTTGCGAGGGAGAGAAGATCGAATAGCGCCCCTCAAGTTGCAAGGTGGCCCCTTCCAGCGAGGCCCACTTGGACTTTTGGGCAATAAACTCCTCAATCGTCTGAGTCGTCTCGGCCTGGACGAGTCCCGTCCCCATCAGGCACGTCCACGCCACGATTGCGGTTAACAACCATGCCGATCGAAAGCGCGGCCCCCTCATGACCGCAGGCGGATGAGAGTCTGCAAGTTCATTCCGTCTTGGGTTCATCTGTCACTCCCAGGCTTTTTGCCTGACTGGCGAGGGTCGCCGACGCGGCATCGGCGTCTTCTGCGGTGTAGCCAATTCCCTGGTATGTCTCTCGATAGGCCCACAGCACGGCCGATTCCGGCTCCGCGAGAATCTGCCATGTCGACTTGTCATCACTCGGCTGAAGAGCTTGAATTTGAACGGCCAACACGACTGGCTCGAACTCGGACTTGGCCATGAGACGGGACAACTCTGCCGACTCGATGACGACATCCACAGAACGGTTGTCCGCGCCGATCGTCATCGGCAGTGGAATCCGGTACTGCACTCGCGACTTCTTCTTGTCGCTCAGAATCGGTTCCGCTCGTCCCTCAATGAACAACCACTGCCCTTTCAATTTGTATTGAAACGCTTCCAACTCTATCTCACCCACGGCCTCAGCAGCTTCCGCTTCGGTCAGCAGGTCGCTGATCGGCTGCGAGAGCAGGCTGGTCATCGCCGTGGTCTCGCGAAGCTGTTGCCGGTATCGCTGGGCGTCGGCATCTTCGCGACCTAGGCGATCGCTGGCCATGACAGCGATGCTGAGCTGGTTGCGGGCCTCAACCCATTGGCCGTGTAGGAGTGCGTCCTTGATCTTGTCAATGGCCTCTTTCAGAGATTGCTCGGCCAATCTTTTCTGGGAGGACTGGTACATCACGTATCCCGTGACCACGCCCAGCAGACCGATAACAGCCAGGATGACGCGGAATGGTTTCCAGAATCCACCGGGGGACTTGCGAGGGGTGAGAGACGGGGCCGCCACAATCGGAGGCGGTGTCCGCTTTGATCGGCTTTCGACGACGAGTGCTGGTTTTCGTGGAACTTCGCGGCGGACTGGCTCCGGAACCTCGTACTCATCGACGAGAGGGGGCTGCTCGGCTTGCTCCTCGATGGCCTCGTCGACGATCGGCTGGGAAACGCGTTGTTCCGGTTTCTCTTTCGGCGGAGGATACGCATCGCGCTGCAGGACAAACAGCGAACCGCCACAGGATCGGCAGACGATCCGCTGCCACTTCTGCCTGCGGATACCGGAGTGCTTCTGCCCGCAGTCACACGATAAATCGAACGCTTGGGCGGACGACGAGTCGTCTCCCTGAAAGGCATTCGTGGCTTTGGAAATCCAGTTGCTCATCGGCTCAAGATCGGACGGGGAACCGGAGACAATCGACAGGTACGCTGTTAGTCTACTTCGAGGGGCCAGCCCTCACCAGTACCGAATTCGACGGGCTGGACGTTTTCCTGGCCAGACTCTGGTCGACTCCTCCTTCCATTTTCCAGGTGACCTATGCTGTGTCGCGGATCGTTGGCACTTCTCGCTCTAGTCGTTGTCTGGACTCCGGCCCTGGTTCGCGCCGAGAAGTTCTCTCTGCCCCGCAGCACCCCCGAATCTCAGGGGGTCTCCTCCGCCCAAGTCCGCAAGTTTGTCGAAGCAGCCGACCAGAAGATCCACACGATGCACAGCTTCATGCTCGTGCGGCATGGGCAAGTCGTCGCTGAGGGGTGGTGGAAGCCCGAGTCCGCCGAGAAGCCGCATGTCCTCTGGTCGCTGAGCAAGAGCTTTACGTCAACGGCGGTCGGCATGGCGGTGGCGGAGGGGAAGTTCAGCATTGATGACCCGGTGCTCAAGTTCTTCCCCGAGGACGCTCCGGAGAAGCCCTCTGACAAGCTGAAGGCGATGCGGGTCCGCGATCTGTTGACGATGTCGACCGGGCATCAAGACGAGCCGAAGGTCCGCGAGATCACCGATGCCACATGGGTGAAGACGTTCCTCAATCACCCGGTCCCGCACAAACCGGGAACCCACTTCCAGTACAACACCCCCGCCACGTTTATGCTGTCGGCCATTGTCCAGAAGACGACCGGCCAGACCGTGGTCGAGTACCTGAAGCCCCGCCTGTTTGACCCGCTCGGCATCGAAAATCCGCAGTGGGACGCCAATCCCGAGGGGATCTCCCTCGGCGGGTACGGACTGCATGTCCGCACCGAAGACATCGCCAAGTTCGGTCAGCTCTATCTTCAGAAGGGGCAGTGGAACGGCAAGCAGTTGCTCTCGCCCGAGTGGATCGCGCTGGCGACCTCGAAGCAGGTTTCGAACGGCAGCGACCCGGTCAAGGACTGGGACCAGGGGTACGGCTTCCAGTTCTGGCGCTGCCGCCACAACGGCTTTCGCGGGGATGGCAAGGACGGCCAGTTCTGTATTGTTCTGCCCGACCAGGACGCCGTGATCGCCATCACCGCCCACACGGGTGACATGCAGTCCGAGCTGAATGTCGTCTGGGACTTTCTGTTACCCGCCTTCGCGGACAAGGCCCTCCCCGAGAACCCGGACGAGCAGGCCAAGCTGAAGGAGTCTCTCGGAAAACTGGAGGTGAAAGCAGCTCCGTAGGTCGGGCCCATTGGCCCGTCCGTCCAATCCGCCATTCGGGCGTCGGAATGGAAGACAAGGGAGGCAACCCCTCGCTTCCCATCGGGGCGGTTATCGAAAATTGTGGGTCGCTCGGGGACGGGCCAATGGGCCCGTCCTACGGGAAATGCGAGTCGCGGAGCGACATCGCCTACGGCTTCAAACAATCAGCATCGCGTCGCCGTAGCTGAAGAAACGGTAGCGTGCCGCGATTGCCTGGCGGTACGCCTCCAGTATCAGATCGCGACCAGCCAGCGCTGACACCAGAACCAGCAACGTCGACTTCGGCAGATGGAAGTTCGTCACCAGAGCGTTGACCACCTGGAACTCGTACGGCGGGCGGATGAACAGATTGGTCTCGCCGGACCAGGGCCGCAACGGTCCGGTATGTGCCACCGATTCCAGGGTGCGAACAGCTGTGGTGCCGACCGCGACGACGCGACCTCCGCGCTGGCGGGTGCGGTGAATCGCCTCGACGGTAGGGGCTGGGAGTTCTCCATATTCGAAGTGCATGACGTGGTCGTCGAGTCGTTCGACGGAGACCGGGCGAAAGGTGCCGATACCGACATGCAGTGTCAGCGGGGCCACCTCGATGCCTCGCTTCTGACAGGCCGCGAAGATCTCCGGCGTGAAATGCAGGCCCGCCGTCGGGGCGGCGATGGCCCCGGGCTTCTTGGCGAAGGTCGTCTGGTAGCGCTCACGGTCGCCGGGGCAAGTCGTTGTCCGCTCGATGTACGGCGGGAGCGGAACAGTCCCGAACTGGTCGAGCAACTGTTGAACGACTGGCCACGGGTCAGCCCCCGCGGTGAGTTGTTGCTCCGAAATCGGGCGTTCCTGCTCAGAGGGTGCAACGACACGGGCAAGGACCGGCTCGACCAGCCACTCGCCCTCGCCGCGCCGCTCACGGAGAATCACCCTCAAGCGGGCGGGATCTTCGGGGTTGTCGGCCGGGTATAGGCTCAACTCCTCGCCCGGTAGCAGCTTGCCCCGAGTCTGGCCGATCAGCCGCCAGTGGGTGGCCCCCTCGATCCCGAGGAACAGACCTTCCCATTTGCCGCCAGTCGCCGAGCGAGTGCCGCGTAACTTGGCCGGGACGACGCGAGTCTCGTTGACCACGAGTAGATCGCCCTCCCGCAGATAGTTCGGCAGGTCGCGAAACATGGCGTGCGTGATCGACTGCTCAGCCCGATTCACCACCAGCAAACGTGACGCGTCCCGCACGGCCAAAGGGGCAGCTGCGATTAACTCCGGTGGGAGCGTGTAGTCGTAGCTGGAGATCGCTCCCCCATCGAAGGATGCGGGAGATTCGGTCTCGGAGGGGTTGGTCGCGGAAGCCATGCGGGGAGGATGATGAATTTGGAAGCGAACCTCAATGAATCGCGGATTCGCCGAAGGGAACAAAGGGAATATCCAGCCTTGCCGAAGTCGCAATGAACGACATCCTGGTGGCGAATCTCGAACAACAGATTGAGCATCCGTCGGACACCGGAGTGCGTGCATCAGAAAATGAGACGGTGGCGTGTTTCTGCTCCCTCTCCCCACTGGCGGCATGGCTTGGGGAGTGGGTGTGGCTGTGGCTGTGGGGAGAGGGCAGGGGTGAGGGGTTTAGAACTAGCGGTATGGCCCCCTCACCCCAACCCTCTCCCCCGCAATACGCACAAGACGAAAGCCACATCGCTCGCGGGGGAGAGGGGGCAGAGTTATGGCTACCGACTTTTCCGATGCACACATGAATTCGCCTCGGCAGGGTGACTGGAACGGCACTTGTCACGCGACATCAGTAGAATGGCCCGCTCGGATCAACTCGCCACAACCTTCCAGGAAACCACTCATGTCCGGTCTCGGCGAGTTCCAGCTGATTGACTGGATTCGACAGCGATCATCCTCGCATCCGCAGGTGCCCGTCGGCATCGGCGATGACGCGGCATTGCTGTCCCCGACACCTGGGGAAGAGATCATCGTCACGACCGACATGCTGATGGACGGTCGGCATTTTATCGTGGGGCAGACGCCGCCCGAACTGATTGGGCGTAAGGCATTGGCGGTGAATCTCAGCGATATCGCCGCCATGGGAGGGCGGCCACTGGCGGCGTTCATCAGCTGGGCACTGCCGAGGCAGGGAGGTCGCGATCTCGCCCAGGCACTGTTCAAAGGGATGGCCGAACTCGCAGAATCGTTCGAGATCGCGATCGCGGGTGGAGACACCAACAGCTGGGATGGACCGCTGGTCATCAACATTACACTGGTCGGTGAGACGGTGGGCAGACGCCGGATTTTGAGGAGCGGAGCACGGGTGGGTGACTGGATCTTCGTCACGGGTCCGCTGGGGGGCAGCCTGCTCAGTGGTCGTCATCTGACGTTCACGCCCCGCGTCCGCGAGGCACTCGACCTCGTGCAGCGGGTGCAGGTGTCCTCGATGCTCGATCTCAGTGACGGGATCGCCTCGGACCTGCGCCACATCCTCCACCAAAGTGGGGTCGGAGCGACTTTAGACGCTCGCGCGATTCCGATTCACTCCGATGTCGACCGCACACTTCCGGAGCGGGAACAGCTACGCAGAGCACTGACGGATGGGGAGGATTTTGAGTTGTTATTTACGGTCTCGCCGGAGGAGGGGCAGCGACTGCTGGCTTGCCCTCTGGAGGGATGGACTCCGATCCGAATCGGAACGATTGAGGCGGGGCTAGGCTGCCGCCTCCGCCTGCCGACCGGGATTGAACCCCTGCCTCGCGGTGGATGGGAACACGCGATCGAGTGAGGGGCCGAGTGTCGTCTTTCGCTCCGAGTAAGACCGCCCTTTCGCGGAGCGAAAGGCGACACTCCCGGCAAACAAATCGTCCCTTGACAACGAAAAAACGCGAGGCGGATGAGGCCTCGCGTTTCGGGATTCGTTGATCGGATCGCCGGGAATCAGGCGTCCTTTTTGGGCTTCTTCGGTGCTTCGGCCTTGAACTCTTCCAAGGTCAGCTTCATGTCGTTGTCTTTGTCCTTGGCGGCGAAGGCCTTCTTGGCTTTCTCGGCCTTGGCGGGATCTTCCGAGGTCTTCTTGCCCATGAACTCTTCGAGGGTCAGCGAACCATTACTGTCCTTGTCCTTCTTCTTGAAGACTTCCGCAGGATCGGGCTTCTTCTTCTCTTCCTTCTTCTCCTCGCCCGAGACACTGCCCATTCCCAGACCCAACACCAATGTACACAACAGCAAGCGACGCATTTCCAACTCCTGGCTCGATGAAGAACGACTGAGGACCGCCATCTCTGCAGGCTGAATCCAGCCTCTGACCGAGATGAGATGCGCCAGCGGGTCGGATTATTTTCGAGAATCCCCCGAGTGGCGCGTTCGACAGTATTCCGCTTCCCGTGAGCGGCTCGGCGCTGGCCGCCGGTTCCCCTCAACACGTTACTTCGTGTGCGGACGACTCGCGGCTTTGATCAAGGCCATGTCCAGTGGTTCACTCCAGTGTGGACATAGCGGGTTTCGAAGTTCATGCGAGAAATCCTGGGTTTGTTCGAAGCGTTCCCACGTGGGAAGCCCTCGGGTTCGGAGGATGTGAAGAAGCAGTGTCTGGCTGGCCCGGAGAACAAACAATCGGGATCACCTTGCATCAAGGAGTGACGATCCGAGCCTCACGAAGAGTCAATAACATTGATCACATATTCAACTTGGCAAACGCCGAAGCATGGGCCATCAAGCCTGCAGCGAAGGCCCGGAATGAGAGTTCCAGAGTGGGGCAAAGAAACTGACCTTTCCTCCCGGCGACTGCCTCGGAAAGTAGCAGGCAAGTGCCATCGTAGAGGCGGTCTCTCAGCAATTTGGTGAGGAGAATCTCATAACGTTTGGCATAGGACGCTCCTTGGAACTCAGGAAATACCGGAAAGTGAGGCTCTTTCACGCGAACTCCCGCTTGAGATTTCCCGCAGTCCTCCAAGATGAACATGAATCCCAGCCACGGTCTTTGTGCAGGCTGGAACGCCCCTTCACGATAGGCCGCCCACAGATCCGTTGCGTTCCCCAGCGCTTCCTCGGTGCGGTTGTTGAAGTTGTTTCCGAATGATGGGCCAACCTGCGCCTTGAACTCAATCACCGCGAGAAGTTGACCGTTAACTACAGCCACGAGATCCCAATTCTTCTCGGCTCGATAGTACCCCGGCAATTCCAACTTTCGCTCCCAGTGGACTTCAGCACTGGGGATGCCGGCTTCGATCAGCAGATCGCGGCATAACTTCACAAACCCATCCAGGTGCTTCCCACCAGTCACAGCTGTCCGCAGCCCGGCGTCACGCAGGCCTGAAGCGGCACCCTGCTTCAGAGACTGCTTGTCGCGCGTCAGCCAGAAATGACGAACCGCTTTCCGGACACCTTCATCGAGGTCGATCATGGAAGTTCACCTTGGCTTTGGTCAGTAAATCGATGGAGCTACTCAGCCGCTTCTTCGCACTGGCACAGTAGGTCTCATCCACTTCGAATCCGATGCTATGCCTTCCGCACTGCATGGCTGCGAGCGAAGTTGTGCCAGTTCCCAGGAATGGGTCGAGGACGGTATCCCCCACGAAGCTGAACATTCGAATCAGACGATTGGCCAAGTCGACCGGGTAGGGGGCGGGGTGATTGCGAGTGGATGCGCCGGTGACGCCGGACCAGATTTGCTGGAACCATTCCCGGTGGTTTGGCTCAGAGATCACGCTCAGAATTCGTTCCGTCAGACTCGGACTCCGATAGCCGCCCGGCTTGCGCTCCATCAAAATGAACTCGATGTCGTTCTTGATGACGGCATTCGGCTCATAAGGCTTGCCCATGAATCCGCCGCCGCTCCCCTCGGCTTCATAGGCAGCGTTAGCGATCTTATGCCAGATGATCGGAGACAAATTATCGTACCCGAGCATCCGACAATGCTCTTGAATCGAAGCGTGCAAAGGAACAACGGTATGGCGACCATTGTTCTTCTTACGCGAGAGACACACATCTCCCACGACACAGACGAGACGCCCGCCGGGAACGAGGGCATTAAAGCATCGCTTCCAGACGAGATCGAGTTGTTTGAGGAAGTCCTCGTAGTCCTCCCAGTGCCCGAGTTGGCCGTCGGAATCTCGATACTTCTTGAGGGTCCAATAGGGAGGAGAAGTTACGACAAGCTGGACAGATTCTGCAGGCAACTTCATCTGTCTTGCATCTCCACGATACACATCGTGATGCGTGGGGATGTCTCGCACAGCTCCTTCGATCAAGGACATCAGGCGAGCGTTCTTCGCGAGTGCCGGAATCGCCACCTGGGGATTGGGCAGATCTCGAAGCTCATCGGGTAAGTAGGCGTCGAGGTCTGACTCCTCCGGTGCCTCTAAAATGGCTTGTGACATGTTTGACCTCTCTTTCGCTCTTCAATGTTATTACTGAGCACAGAACGGAATTCATTCCGTTCTACATCCGCTCGACGGTCTGGATGCCGAGGAGGCTGAGGCCGAGTTCTAGGACGCGACCGGTCAGTTCCGCCAGCAGGCAGCGGCTGTGGCGGAGGGACTCGTTGGGTTCGTCTTTGATGGGGCTGTGTTGGTAGAACGTGCTGAAGGCGTTGGCGGTTTCGAAGAGGTACTGGGTCAGCAGGTTCGGGCGGTAGTCGGCACAGACCGCGTCGAGGGCCTCGGGGAGCTTCAACAGTTGCAGGGCAAGGCTGCGTTCGGCGGGGTTGCTGAACTGGATGCGGGCACCGTTCGCGATCAGCTGATGCGGGTCGATGTGGTTCTTGCGGAGGATGCCCTTGGTCCGGGCGAAGGCGTACTGGACATAGGTGGCAGTGTCGCCTTCCTTGGCGAGCATCTTCTCCCAGTCGAAGACGTAGTCACTCTCGCGCGAGTGGTGCAGGTCGGCGTACTTGATCCCGCCGAGGCCGATGATCTCGGCGACAGCTTGTCGAGCATCATCGTCGAGCGGCTCGTCCCCGTGATGCGCCTTTTGAGCTTCATTGAGGTCGACAATCGTGCGGGCTTCTTTCACCGCTTCGTTGAGCAGGCTCTCCAGCCCGACGGTATCCCCATCGCGCGTCTTATACGCCCGGCGGTCCTTCCCCATCACGGTGCCGAAGTTGACGTGCCGCAGGTCGACCTTGGCGATGCCCCAGCGCTTCACGGTCTCGAACAGCAGGGCGAAATGCTCGGACTGCCGCGTGTCGACGACGTACAGAATCTCATCCGCCTGGAGTTCATTCACTCGATAGCGAATCGTCGCGAGGTCGGTGGTCGCGTAGGTGTAGGCTCCATCGGCTTTGCGAACGATGAAGGGAGCTGCGTTGCCGGGGATGAAGACGCAGATGGCTCCGTCGCTCTCGACCGCCAAGCCGCTCTGCAAGAGTTCATCGACGACGCCCGCCAGCAACGGGTTGTACCAGCTCTCGCCGAGCGTCAGGTCGAACTTCACTCCCAGCCGGTCGTATACGCCTTGCAGGGCATGCAGGCAGGCGGGCATGAACTCGTTCCAGAGAGCAAGGTTCGTCGCATCTCCGGCATGCAGCTTGGCGGTCTCGTCACGAGCTGCGCGGGCGATGCCGACATGGGCATTGGCGAGTGCCAGATCGGTCGCATTCGACTCGACTCGCTCGACCTTCTTGGTCAGCGAGGCGATCTCTTCACGCAGTTGGTTTGCTGCCTGTTGCGTGGATTTCCGCCACTTAACGGACTCTTTGCGAAGAATCGCAGCAAGCTCATCTGAAGGATCAACGTCGCCCACTTCTTTACTTTGCAAATTTGTAAGTTGATTCTGCTCAGCCTCCAGTTCGCGCTTCTTGGTCGGCAACTCGCTCCGGGCGGTGATGAAGTCACTCAACTGGTTGACCAGCCGGTAGAGCCGCGCGAGTTCCGCCACCGGTTGGCGCGAGTAGGCGTCCTGGTCCAGGAAATTCTTGTACCCGTAAATGATCATCCCGAACTGGGTGCCCCAGTCGCCGATGTGATTGTCGCTGATAACCGCGTGGCCCAGGAACCGCAGCGTGCGGCACAAGCTGTCGCCGATGACCGAGCTGCGCAGGTGGCCGACGTGCATCGGCTTGGCGACGTTGGGAGAGGAGTAATCGACCACGACCGTCCGAGGCGGATTGGCCGCTTCGACACCAAGCCGCTGATCCGTGAGCAGCTTGTTGACCTCGCGAACGACCACATCATCCCGCAGCCGCAGATTGATAAATCCCGGCCCGGCGATTTCGACCTCGGAGCAGAGGTCATCCAGTTGGACCTTCTCGGCGATACGGGCGGCGAGTTCTGGCGGATTCAGGCCGTGCCGCTTGGCGAGGGACATCGCAAAGTTGGCCTGAAAATCGCCGAACTTCACGTCCTGAGCGGGTCGGACCATCGCCACAAACGGCGCGGGGTCATCCGCATAATCCGCGAGGACTGGGGCAAAACGCTGTTGCAGCAAACGCAGAAGATTCATGGAACCAGATCACCCAAGCAGTCACGCCCCCGCAGCCAGAGTCGAGGACAAGTGGAGCAGTGTAACGGTTCGGCGGCAGAGGGGGGGAGGGAGTTGGCTTCGTATCCCACCAGTCGAGTCGATTGCATCTCGACAGCGAGCGTTGGACGTGAGTCCAACGTGCCGGAGCGACACGACTGTACCATGCCGGGCGAAAGGGC
>JAYSUV010000529.1:0-10025 GCA_043718945.1 Planctomycetota bacterium | reverse complement strand
TCAGGTGACTGGCTCACCGCAGCTGTCTCATTTCGATATCAGGAACATGCACATCAAATCCGTGACGCTGCGGGATCTGCCGAAGCTATCGTACTTGGCCGCCAGTTTGCATCGAGCCGATCTGTTGGAGAGTTTCACCATCGAAAAGACTCCCGGTCTCAAGCTCATACAATTGGTTCCGATGGACGATCGGGGAGGGATTGACCATGTCCCTTATGCGTCCGCGATCGGAGACCCCGTGCTGGCCAACATCGCCGAGTGTCCACTGGTCGAACGAGTCAGCTTGGAACATTCCTCAGCGACCGATGAGGGGCTGAAGCTGTTGGAGGGCTTGCCTGAATTAGTGGACGCCAGCGTCACCGGGCCAGCCATCAGCGAAGCCGGGAGACAGAGACTCCAGGCGGTGGTCGAGGCTCGTCAGGCCAAACGCTATTCGATTATCAACGGGCGGAAGTGAGACATTGCCCTCGCTTTCCCTCGGTCCCAAGCGGAGCTTGGGACGGAGGGGTGGGGAATGTTTAGCCGCGACGCGAAGGCTTTGCGCAGCGGAGCGCGGAGCCGCCTTAAGCGGCTTCCTTCGCCGGAGTCGCGGGCCGAATCGACTTGTTCCCCTTCGGCGTGCGGGCCTTCATATTGAACAGGCCGAAGATTTCTCCGGCGCTGAGGCTCAACGAGGCGTTCGTGTTATCCCCCTCGCCCAGCACGCGGCGGAACATATCGCGCTTCTCGTTCAGCACTTTGTCGATCCGCTCCTCGATCGTGTCCTTACAAATAAACTTGCTGACGATCACCTGACTCTTACAGCCGATGCGATGAGCGCGGTTGATGGCCTGGTCCTCGACTGCGGGGTTCCACCAGCGGTCGTAGAGGAACACATACCCCGCGAATTGCAGGTTCAGCCCCACGGCCCCGGTGCCGTAACTCATCAGGATGATGTGTGAGTCGGGGTCGTTCTTGAACTTGGTCAGGATCGGCTCGCGCTTCGGCGTCGGAATCCCGCCGTGGTACACGAGGCACCCGTACGGCCGCATCCGCTGTTCGAGCCAGTCGATCGTCTTGGTCCACTGGCTGAAGAGGATCGCCTTGCCGCCGGAAGCTGCGATTTCTTCCATGTCGGCTTGGAGGCGTTCGAGCTTGGAGGACTCTTGCGTCAGCGGGTCGTAGTTGGAGATTTGCTTGAGCCGCAGCACCAGCTCGAACACATTCTGGATCGAGAGTTCATCTCCGAGGTCGTTGAGCCGCATGATCCCTTCTTTTTCCGCAGCGTCGTAGGCCACGCGCTGGGCGGGGGAAAGTTCGATGATCTCATCGCGGTCGAGACGCGGTGGCATGTCCTTCATCACGAGGTCTTTGGTCCGTCGCAGGATGAACTCTTTGCTGAGTTGCGAGAGCTGGCGGATGTCGGGGTTCGCCCCCGGCGGGATGACCCCCATGAACTCGAACAGCGACGACATCTCCTCGGGCCGGTTCTCGATCGGCGTTCCGGTGAGGCACACGCTGCGGCGGCGGGGGATGCTGCGGATGGTGCGGGCGGTGAGCGAGTCGCGGTTCTTGGTGCGCTGAGCCTCGTCGAGGACCACGAGGTCGAACTGTGGCAGCGGGCACGGAGCCTCGGGTTGGGCGAGGCCCGACGAGGAGGCCGGTTCGCCGTCAATGAACGTCTGGCACTCGACCTCGGTGCGGCGTCCGAGACCATCGCGGAGGTTGTGGCCGTTCTTGATCGCCTCGGCAATCATCGCCTGGTAGTCACGAACAACGACCTCATAGTTGGCCAGCAGCACATGGGCCCCCGGCATCCGCCAGGTGAGGTTGCGGCGATGACCGTCTCCCTCGACCGTCGTGACCGGGATCTCCTCAGCCCACATCTTGAACTCGCGCTGCCAGTTGGGGATCAGCGGCTTCGGGCACACGAGCAACACGCGCCGTACCTGGCCTGCTCTTAAGAGCAGCCTCAGCGCAGTAATCATCTGCATCGTTTTGCCGAGTCCCATCTCGTCGGCGAGTAACGCCGCCTTCTGCGAGAAGAGCCAGCCGATCCCTTCGTACTGATACTGGAACGGCTCGAACGGCATGATCAGCTCCTGCCCCTTGAGCCAGTTTTCGAGTGGCGGCTGGAGCAGGAAGAACAACCGGTCCTGGACCGAGAGGGCGTCTTGTGGCGGGCGGATCTTAGTTCGCTTGGCGGTTTCCCCTTCGACTTCTTCTTTGGTCGGTTTCTCGGGAGCGATCCGTTTGAGGGCCGAGGTGTCCTCTTCTGCGGCGTCCTCAGGCGGCTTCACCGGGATCAGTTCGATCCCTGCCGGAAAGGTCAGTCCGAACGTGCGGACCTTGCCCCAACCAGGCCGCCAACTCGGCACAAAGCCGACTGCGTTGAGGAGAGCCTTCGACTCGGCAGACACCATCGGTGGCCGCTTGATCGCGCTGTTCATCCCCGTGATGTGGATACCGGGCGCAGCGAGTGTGAGTGAAGTATTGGTAGTAATGATCTCTGGCGAAGAAATTTCACTACGGAGGCACGGAGGCACGGAGACATTCGAAGGACTGAAGAGCCCCGGCTCCCTGATATGTGAGTCAACATCAACATCGAATTCTGCACTCCGTGCCTCCGTGTCTCCGTGGTGAATTTCGCCATCCCAATTCATTTCAGATGTACGGAATTCACTCATGCCGCGGCTCCCGCACGCAGCGTCTCTTGCAGCGCCTCGCGCACGCGCTCGACCGGCTCGATCAAATCCGCATCTCCGGGGAACGACTTCGCAATCTCCGTCACCACGTCCCAATCGCTCACATAGTCGGCATGCAGACGCAATTGATGTGCCCCAGCTCGGATCGTTCCCTCTTCAGCCTTGGCCGACTTCGGCAGAATCAGCGCCACGGGGAGCGAGATCACTGATCGCAAGGCCAGTATCTCCGGCTGGTCGCACACGATCAGTTGTGGCTTGACCTGCAATCGTTCAAACAGCGTCTTCCCAATCAACTCCGCACACACGAACGAGGTTAGCGTTGGTCCGTACAGGATCTCCTGCGTCCGGTTCGGCTTGACCGGCGTCGTGCATTGAAACTCCAGCGGTCGCCCGAGTTGGTTGGTCACCAGCAAACCACCGACAAAACCGGTGCCCGCCAAATTGACCACCCCCAGGAATCCCAGCTGCGCTTTGGGAGCCGCCTGTGCCATGAAAACTCCATCCGTAGGTGGAGAAGTCATCAGTGGTCAGTGGTCAGTTCTCAGTCAGAGACATTCTGGCTGATTGCTGACGGCTGATCGCTGATGGCTCCCGATGACCTCTCCCCGTTCTGTCCTGAGCAGGGAGATCACCGGGAGCATCGGTTAAGAGGGACGCTGGACTTGAAACGACCAGCGGAGTTCGGGTCGTAGCGAGCGAATGGTTGGGCTGGCACAACTCATATCAGCATTGGTGGTTATGAAAACACACTGGCACATCTCATGCCTGCTCGGAGAAATGAACGGCGAATGACAACGGTTGTTCGGCGCGGACTCGACATGACACACAGAGAAGGCCGGTCAAGTTTGCCGGGGCGGAGAAAAATGGTGGAGAAGCGATCGACTGGAGTACCAGCGAGCCGCCGGCGTGAGCCGGGGTGTCATGCGATGCAACGTTCGCTGGCCGGACTGGACCGTAGCAATGCAGTCTTACCGGAGTGGCTTGGTGAAGCGTCGATTGTCGCACCTCCGGTTTCGCGAATCGCCGGTGCCCCCGTGCGACATTTCAACAGGCCAGACTCCCCGCCGCTCCCCACCCAGTCACTCACCGCATGGTCCTGACTTCCCCCGTCTCGACCGACCGCAGCCCAGCCTCTTCAATCTGCGAAAATCTGTGCAATCTGTGGACAAACTCCAGTCTCTGGAAAGGGTTAACGGAAGAGGGATGGGTCCACAGATTACGCAGATTGGCACAGAGTGAAGAACTCCATCAGCGGGGGAATTTGGTCGCGCGGGGAGGGAGATTGACTCACAAAACGTCACTCACCAAGAGGCCCGACACTGCCCAGGATTCGCTCGTTTCATCAGGCCAGACTCCGGGGCCAGGCTCGATCACGACGAGACGCTGCTGGGGTGAATCACCCCGGCTCACGCCGGGGGCTCGCCAGACCGCTGACTACTACTCCGCATACAACTTGTGCTGCCGAATATACATCTCGACCGGACGCGGGGTGAGGAACCGTATGCTCAGGCCGTGAGCGACTCGGGAGCGAATCTCGCTGGCGGACACCCCCATTGCGGGCATTTCCACGGTGCGCACGGTGCGACCGGTTTGCTGCATGAGGGCCAGCAAACTCGACAGATCGGGCGACTCTCCCGCCCGGTTCACGGCCACCACCTGCGATAGCTCCAGGATGCGCGCGGGGTCTTTCCAGGTCGCCAACTCCGCAATCGAGTCGGCCCCCATCAGCAGAAACAGTTCGCGCGAGGGGTCCGCTGCCCGCAGTTGTTCCAGCGTCTGCACCGTATAGCTCGGGCCGCCGCGTTCCATCTCGATGCGCGAGACCTTGAACTCCGGGAACCCAGAGACGGCGAACTCGACCATGTCCGCTCGTGCCCGCGCGGGAGTGGTCACGCGTCCCAGCTTATGCGGTGGCGTCCCCGCAGGGATGAACCATACCTCATCGAGTTGTAACTCCTCGCGGCAGCGATCCGCCAGTAGCAGGTGCCCATAATGAATCGGGTCGAACGTCCCGCCGTAGATTCCCAGTCGCATGCCGTACTCGTCCCGTCTACTGAAGTGAGTCCACAGCATTGTATCGGGTGTGTGCCCCCATCAGTAACCCGACGCGTCGGGCGACTTCAGCGAAAGCAGACGAAGAGGCGACTCATACCAGCCGACATTCCAGACGGTGCCCGCGCACATACGCTTCCAACTCCTCGCGTCGGAATACGCTCGTCGTCGCTCCGGCCGCGCGGACACAGCTGGCCCCCATCGCCGCTCCATAGGCGAGGCACTCTGTGGGCGAGGCGTTTTTCAATAAGCCATACACATATCCGGCGACAAAGGCGTCGCCGCCTCCCGTGCCGTCGATCTGTTCGACCGGAAAGGCAGCGGCCTCCCACATCTGGTGACCGTCGAACAGGATCGATCCCTTCGAACCTTGGGTCACGATCACCGTCTTCGCCCCAGCTGCGGAGAAGCGGCGGGCTTGCTCGCGCGGGTCATCGATTCCCAGCAGCATGCGCCCCTCGTCTTGATTGGGGAGGAACAGATCGGTCTCGGGCAGCACCTCTTGCAGCATCTCCCACGCGGGGGCCGGATCGCTAATCACGACATCGAGGACGGTCGTGACCCTCAGTTCCCGAGCGATGCGAAACGCCCTGCGGATGTTCGCCCCGGAGAGCTTGGGATTGAGGGCGAACCCACCGATGCACAAAATGCGGCACTCGCGAAGTGCCTCGCGAGTCAGCGACTCTCCCGTGAACTCCGCATTGGCTCCCACCGCATGAATGAAGCGGCGGTCTTCGCCTTGCACGTTGACGATCAGTGTCGACGAGGTTTGCGCGCTGGCGGTGGTCTTCAGATGATCGCAGTGGACTCCGTCTCGCTGGAGTGCATCCCGCACAAAGTGCCCCAGCCAGTCCTCTCCGATGAGTGCGGCGATCCCCACTCGCAGATCGAGCTTGGCCAGATCGACAGCCACGTTGGCCGCACTCCCCCCGATGGCTAACTCGATGCGAGGCGTGGTGACGAGGCTCCCCGACGCTGGCATGGCGGGGATCGGCGCTCCCACGAAATCCGCGACCACCAAACCGGCGCAGAGGACATCGAACTTCGGGTCAGGGTGTTTCATGTCAGGTCTGTTTCCCTCGTCCGTCGCGGAAGTTGGGAACACGAATCTTCACTGATCAACACGAATCCAGATCTAGATTTCGGTGCCATGAGGAAGCGACCGCACTGCAGATTCCTTGAAGCAGGCTTTCTGGATTCGCGTCGATCAGTGAAGATCAGTGTTCCCTTTCCCTCTTCAATCCGTATGTCCCGATGCACACTTGTTGACGAAGAACCCTATACGTCAGCCTCGAACTCCGAGCCCAGCGTCACCGCGAGCAGGCTTGAGTTCTTGCCGGTCGGTGTCCACTCGACGGGCCCCGCACTGGCAGGCACCAGGACCGTTTGCCCCCGACTCAGCGGGAATGTCCGTGTCGTTGATCGCAATGCGACCTCTCCCTCAATCACGACCCAGCCCACCATGCGACCCGCCAGATCCTTCGACGAGTAGGCCCGCTTCAGGTCATACCGATGGAGATGGAACTTCGGGGTCGACAGCAGTTGCGTGATCGTCGCTCCACCCGCCAGCGGCAGCGTCGTGGCTGAGGCGACAAACCCCAGCGGACCGAGCGACCAGTCGACCACACTCAATCCTTTCTCCCGATGGAGTGGGCGAGCATGCCCATTGGCGTCCAGGCGATTCCAGTCGAAGAGCCGAAAAGTCGAATCACTCGACGGCTGGACCTCGATCAGCACCACCCCGCCGCGCGCGCTGTGAATCGTCCCCGAGGGCAGATACAGGCAATCGCCCACTTCCGGGGTCAGATGATTCAAGCACTGATCCACCGAGCCATCACGCAGCCGCTGCTCGAACTCCGCTCGATCGACGCCCTCCTTGAGGCCCGCGTCTAATCGCGAGTTCGCCGACGCTTCTAGGACGACCCACGCCTCGCACTTTCCGGGATCGGCCAGTCCCAGACGCTTCGAGTCAGCGTCTCCCGGGTGGACTTGTACGGAGAGCGGCTCCTCGCAATTGAGCAATTTAATCAACAGTGGAAATCGTTCCGGACCGTGATAGCGGGAACCGACCAGTGCCTCACGATTTCTGGCCCACAGCTCGGACAGTGTTCGTCCCGCAGACGGTCCGCTGGCCACATGACTGACATGCAATGGATGGCCGCTCAACTCCCAGGATTCCCCAATGAGGGCACCGCGAGAGGGCAGGTCTTTTCCAAAATGGGCCAGCCGTTGCCCCCCCCACAGCTGGGGGCGCAGAAACGGCTCGAACACCAGCGGTTCCATGGGACGAACGCTTTCCTCGCCAGACTCTGGCCATGCTCTCACTTCGATCGACCGATCACTCGATCGATCTCGCACTGAGAGGATATCGCACCTCGGGACTTCTCGCACCCCCGCGTGACCGGGGCATCGGGTGTATGCGTTCCCATCATCGGTGGCCAGAGATCGCCTCGGCCCATGGACCAAGGCATCGTCAGTGGGCGAGGGGAATTGAAAGAGGCATCACGCCAAGGCGAGAAGACGCGAAGCAGAATGAGGTTTCTCCCCCTTCGAGTGTGTGCATCAGACAAGTCGGCAGTGGCAAACAAACGCCAATGAGGCGGCAGCGTGATTCGATTCTGGAACTCTGTGCAAACGGCTGGCAGGGACTCGACAGGGAGAAAACCAGGAGTTGGTGAGCCGCAGATGAACACGGATGAACGCAGATTCTGAAAAGAATCGGGGCGATGTTCTCTCGTGTTTGAGCCTCTTCATCTGCGTTCATCCGTGTTCATCTGCGGCCCCTCTCCCCTTGAATCCTGCCGCGCCGCGTGGAAGTGCTGCCGACTTTTGTGATGCCCCCCTTCGCGCCTTCGCGTGAGGAATTCTGGCCTCCCCGCAATCCGTTCCTCTCCAGAGCCTCTGCCGGTTTCGTTCGCAGCTGATTGGGGACGCACGCACGGTCATCGTCTCCCACTCGAAAGGCGAGTCGCTTGTGGTACTTGACCCGCCCGACTTCCGAAGTCTTCGGAGACTTCGGAAGTCTCTGACGACGCGAAGTAGGACCACTCACAGTAACTCACAACGCGATGCGCCCCAGCCCAATCTGTTTCCCAAGGCTGGACAACCCTTGATCCTGCCTTGATTTCGGCGAATTCTTCACCCAGAATCGAGGGGTCGACTGCGGCGAGGATGTGCCGTGGTTGCCTGCTCTCGTCCCCCACGGGTGATTGTGTCTCATGTCGATTGCACAGGCTGAACGGCTGAAGGCCGAACTGACCGATAAATACGTCGTGGTCTTCGACGGCGTTCCGGAGCTGCGGCGGTTCGCCGGGCTGACGGGGACCGTGAAGACGGTCAACATGTCGTGCCGCGCGCTGGTGCAATTCGACGGTCCCGTCGACATCAGCTGGTACGACATCGACCCGGCATACTTGACAGTTGTCGCCGCTCCTGTGGCTAAGACGGTCGTAGCGAAACCCGCCGCCAAGGCCGAGGCTGCACCCGCCGCCGCGAAGCCTGCTGGAGCGGCACCGGCTGTCGCCCAGCCCGCCGGGAAGAGTCCGCTCGATGCGATCCGCGCTGCGGGAGCTGCCAAACCAGCCGCCGCTGCCGCACCGGCTGCTGGCGGGGCCAAGCCATCTCCGCTCGACATGATTCGCCAGCAGGCCGCTGCCAAAGCCGCAGGAGGAGAAGCCGCCCCGGTGGCTGAGGCGCCGGTTCCGGCGGCGAAACCTCCCGCTCCCGCAGCGGGGGGAGCCAAGTTGTCTCCGATGGAAATGATCCGTCAACAGGCCGCCGCCAAGGCAGCAGGGGTCGCTCCCGCAGCTGCACCACCCTCGCCGGTAGCCGAGGTCGCTGCACCAGTTGCACCGGCAGTCGCACCTCCCGAGGTGCAGGCCCCGGTCGTACCCGCTGCTCCAGTCCCGTCCGCAGCGGGTCGTCCAAAATCAACCGCCGAAGTGCTGGCCGCGATTCGCAAGCAAAGTGGCAAGTAACTGCTGTGGGAGTGAAGGTTTTCGGCAGTTGGGTATGCACTTCCTGTCCCCCTCTCCCCCGCGAGCGACATCGAGAAACCGTGAGACATGTTGCGGGGGAGAGGGCTAGGGTGAGGGGGGACTGAGAGCCCCCTCACCCCGACCCTCTTCCCCACATGGAAGCCCTCACCATCGGCCATGCCGATTGTGGGGAGAGGGAGCAGAACAGACGGGCACCACCCGTTGGAGGATGCATCCCGGTAGCCTCATGATGGAACCCCCACCGTCGGACAGGTCACATGCTCACGCGAGCGGAGATTCCCGGCCTCATCGTCACCGCCTTGCTGGTGTCGTTCGGGATATTTCTCACAGCTTGGCATTGGCGCGGTTGGAAGCGGATTGAGCATGATCCCGAGCAAGGGACCGAATTCCGCTGGTCGCAAGTGCGCCGCCGCATCCAGGTCGCCTTGATGATTTCCCTGGTGGGAGTCCTGCTTTGCATCGGCGATACGATTCTCCCCATCATGCAGCGGGAGGGCTATCTGTCCGAAATACGCATGGCCGCTTGGTGGACGGTCGATGTGATCTTACTGCTATTCGTGGCCGTATGGATCGCTCTGCTGGCGATCGGGGACATGGCCGTGACAGCGTCTCGTGCTCGGATCGAACAGTTACGGATCAAGCAGCAGCAGCGGGAGCTGGCGGTAGAGATTGAGCGATATCGTGAGCTGCATGGGGACGCGCCGTAGCAGAAGTCGTAAGACTTCTGCCGTCCAAAATCACTTCGTTCAGCACAGCAGAATTCTTACGAATTCTTCGACTTAGATCGGATCCCATGGACGAAAGCCTCTCCCCACCCGACCCCGTGCCCGCAGCTGAGGACATCGAGCGGCGGGTTTATGTCCCGCACTTTGAGGGGTGGATCGCCAAGATCAAGACCAGCTGGGACAAGGACTACTGCTACACCAAGAATCCGGGTGAGGACTATTTCCACCTGCTGCTGTGCGGCGAGGTGTTCTTAGAGAATGGAGCAGAGCGGCTCTGTTTGAACTGTGCCCGGCGTCGCGGCGTCACGACGGACGACCGGCTCTACTGGCAGAATGGAGTAAGGCGCGCCCCGCCGCCGCCGCTGTAGTACTTTGAACTCTGAACGTATTGGGGTTGTGGCTGGCATGTCGGGAGGGCGAAGCCAGTGCTGTGAGCACGTTGGAACGTAGGCGATGTCGCTCCGAGGCTGTGATTTTTTCGAAACCAAGCCTGGCAAAGAACGCCAGGGGGCGCTACAACTGCGAGAGGGACGCATCATGGCAGACGGCACCCCTTCGCCCCCCCT
>JAYSUV010000528.1:0-3541 GCA_043718945.1 Planctomycetota bacterium | reverse complement strand
GCAGCTGCGCCAGGTTGTTGAGGCGGATGGCGACGCTCGGGTGGTCGGTCCCGAACGACTGCTCATCAATCGCCAGAGCCCGCCGCATCAGCGGTTCGGCCTCCTTCAGCCGGTTCGTGGCCTGCAGCAGCTGCGCCAGGTTGTTGAGGCGGATGGCGACGTTGGAGTGGTCGGTCCCGAACGACTGCTCATCCATCGCCAGAGCCCGCCGCATCAGCGGTTCGGCCTCCCCCAGCCGGTTCGTGGCCTGGAGCAGCTGCGCCAGGTTGTTGAGCGTGATGGCCGTCTTGGAGCCCGACGATCCGAAGTGCTGTTCGGCGGTTTGAAGTGCCCTGCGGAAATAGAACTCAGCCCGATCAAACCGGGCCACATCGCTGAACACATTGGCCAGATCGATCGCGATGTCCCAGCGGAGTTCCGGGTCCGCTCCCGCTGCCTCTTGCAGCGAGTAAGCCTCCTGCAATGACTTCAAAGCGGTTTGCCAGTCGAGTCTCCGGCGGGCCTGATTCCCGGCCCGTTGCAGCAGCGTGGCCAGTAATGTTTCGCGGCCCGGTCTGCCCCGCAGTTTTTCGACTTCCGCAAGTGTCACCGCCGGATCACCCGCGTCGCCCGGATCGTCATTCTCCAGTGATCGCCATTCCCCCTCCGGCAGACGCAACATCCCGACCCGACTGGCTCCGAGGGGTTCGATCCGGAAGACACCGGAGCGGATCGACCACAGATCGGGAGCTGCCTTTCGCAGGTCCGATTGCAGGTGGGCCGGAAGCGCCAACGCGAGCGTCGCGGTGAACTTGGCGGTCAGGGTGTTCCGGTATCGGTTGAGCGTCGCGAGAGCTGCGGCCCAGTTCTGGTCGCGCTCCGCAGATTGATCGGGAGGTGTGGGATCGGCATCGATCCAGATCACGCGAACCTCGGGCGATGGCGAAACAGCCAGCAGCGATTCAGCGAGACGAACTGGATCGCCAGCGGAGTCAAAGCAAACCCGCAGGATCGCCCCCGGTGCGGGCAGCAGCTTAGCGAGTTGGTCGCGCAGCAGGGCGATCGCCTCGTCATCGGGAGCAAGGACCACAATAAAAGCAAAACCGTCGGTTAGATCAAAGTGCTGGACCAACAGCTGCCAGCCTTCGATTTCGTCCCAGCGGTAAAGCCCGGCAAGCGAGCCAGCAGACCGATTCGGGGCGGGAATGTCAGTCACGGATTAGCTCCCTTTCGGGGCTTCACGAGCAACGATCTCGGCCACTTCGTCCCGCAGGAGCGGATGAATATCGTACCACTCGTCCCCGTTTCGCAGGATGAGGGCACAGTGCGTATCGAGGAAGAATGTCATCCGCTGCACACTGTCGGGATCGCGATTCTTGAGTACACATTCCCGCAACTCGCCAATCTGATGCAGCCACTGGGCATCGTCGAGGGGTACGGGCAGGTAGGACGACCGGAGCGTGTTGATCGAAGCCTCGATGATCTCCGCCGAAACCGGCAGATTGCCCGTCGCCCGCACGAGGGTCTCGCGGAGCAGCACTAACAAATCGCGAAAGTGTCCACCCGAAGCGGCGATCAGCTTGTCGGCCTGGGCGAATTCGCCTTTCTTGGTCGGTTTGCCGAAGTATCGCGTCATGCATTCTGCAGTGAAGCGGCGCTCGATCACGCGCCGCATCGCAGCCCAGCCAGCGGGTTCAGCGGTCCGCTTCGGATTGTTCTTCCAGAGCTTCACGTTGTAGAGCAGCCGAATCTTCGTCATCTCGGGCAAGACGAACTTCAGCCACGGCGGCACAGTGAAGACCATATGAAACAGGGGAATGCGGAGGTCGGCCCGGTGGTTGGCCATCAGCGATGTCACGCTGTTGGTCACCCGCCCTTCACCGCCGATCGGATCTCGGAGTTGCTCCAACTGATCGAACAGAAAGACGACACGATCGGTCTTCTTGACCGATTTGATCTTCTGGCGACCGAACTCGAAGAAGGCATGGATCTCATTCCGCAACTCACCGAGACGGGTGGAGAGCTTCTGTCGCAGTTGCTGGCGGAACGATGGCACCTCTTTGAGAGAGGTCTTGAAGTTTAAGGCTGTTTCCGTCGCTGGTATTCCCGCCTTGAACTCAATGCCATCGATTTGTACTTTTGTCTTGGACAGGAAATGAACGAACCGCGCCCAGAAACCCTCCGCACCCAAGTCGATTTTCAACTCTTTCTCAATCGCCTCGCTGAACGAGCCCGCCAGCACTAGCAGGAAGTCGCTAATGTCGACCGGTTCCGACGGCAGCAGGTAGTCCATCGCGTTCGCGTAAGCCACAAAGTAGCCGTGATCGCGGAGCCGCTTCCGCAATCGGAAGAGTTCCGTCGTCTTCCCCGATCCCCGGAAGCCAGAAATGAAGTTGAGACTCTCGACTTCGGACAGGTCGATGTCTTCATAAATCAGGTCGATCGGATTTCCCGGAGCATTTTCGTACAGTGGCTCATACAGTTCGTCACTCGGCTCCAGCGCGCGGTCAACAATCAACCGCTGACTGAGCCATTTGCGAAAATCACGGTCGGGAAGAGTGACGGGGTCGTTCATGCGGGGAGTGTAATTGGAATGAGGATTGCCGAGCTATCCCAGAAGACATTCTCCTCGCCGAAGTCCCGCACGAGATACTCGTGCAGGAGCGAAACAAGGTCGATGGAATCTTTGATCCGATAGTTGATGAAGATCATGTCGCCGGTCCCGCTGCGAGTCACTCGATGGAGCGATCACAGTTCTACCGTTCCGCGATGCGGAAGGCCAACGTCCGATGGCTCCGGACCCGATCTTTATTCAGACCGAGGACGGTCTGGCGAACTTGGGGGCTGCTCGGTTTCCGCTGGCGGAATCATTCGAGCAGGTCATGGCGTCGAACACGACTCTCTATACCGAGGCCCATGACTACGCCACGGTCGTCATCGATTCGCTCGACTGGCTCGAGCAGCTGATCTGGAAGCAGGTCGTGCGAGAGCGCGGTCCGGGGAACAAGACCGCCGTGGGCGGATGGAAGGCACGGCATCTATCTTTATGCGACATCAAACGTGAGCGGACCCCACGGCGCTCCACCCGGCCGTGCCGGTCGAGAACATTGAGGACTTCGGGTTCGCTCGTGGTTACACGTACGCCCTCGACTACTGGAAGGAAGTTCTCGATGGCCTGAACGGGCTGCGGAACGACCGGCAGATGATGGTGGTGTTGATCGCTCATGCCAAGATCGAGCGGTTCGAGAACCCGGAGACGGATGCGTACGACCGGTACTCGCCTCGGCTGAACAAGCATGCGTCCGCTCTTGTGCAGGAGTGGTGCGATGAGGTGCTGTTCGCCAGCTACAAGGTCCACACGAAGCAGACCGATGAGGGGTTCGACAACACGCGCACCCGTGGGATCGGCACCGGGGATCGCATTCTCCGGACAACCGAGCGTCCCGCTCATATGGCGAAGAACCGTATGAGCCTGCCGGAAGAGATGCTGCTCGACTTCCGGGTTTACGCTCAATACCTCGGCCCGGCTCCGACCGCGTAATCCCCCACTGACGCATCTGAT
>JAYSUV010000527.1:0-3542 GCA_043718945.1 Planctomycetota bacterium | reverse complement strand
CCCACGGCTACGTGAAAAGCCCGCGTTGGTCGGGTTCGGGTTTGCGACGCTTGGCCTTGGGGGGGGCTGTGGAAGACTCGGCCCCGCCGGTTGTGGCCTGCTCGGCGTCGAAGGTGGCAGAGACATCAAACGGGGCCGTCTCGACCACTCCCGAAGCCTGGCGCGAGACGACGATCTCGACCCGCTGGTGGGCCTGGTCAAGTAGCGACTTGCAGTGCGACACGAGAGAGACGCCCCGCTCGAACTGAGCCAGCGACTGCTCCAGGCTCACTTGACCGGTTTCAAGCGCGCTAACGATCTGTTGGAGTTCACCGAGGGCGTCTTCGAAGGGGATGGGGTTGGGATTGGACATTGGCTGGTCGCACCGGAATACACGAATGGCCCCGAAGTCGGTATTCTACCGGGTCCGATCTGTGCAGGGAATCCGCCACGAAATTGTGGACATTCGATGATCCGCGATCATCACATCACCGTCTTCCTTCGAGTACGATCCCCTGTGATCGGCAACCATCACCACCCTTCGGAAGGCGTTAAACGTGGACTTCTTCTCTTCGTTTGAATCACGACGAAAAATGGCCGATCTGCGATATGACATCGCAAATCAGGAAATCTCGGTGGATTCCATGCGTCGGCAGTTGTTGTACTCACAGCAGCGACTGGACAAGGCACTGCTCGCCGTGGAAGCACTGGTCGAGCTGCTCGCGGAACATGAAATTGTGAGTCGGGAAGTCGTTCTTGATCGGATGGAGGCGATCGACCTGCGTGACGGAAAACTGGACGGAAAGGTCACTGCGGAAGTGGTCGACTGTACGGCGTGCAATCGCCCCATCAGCCCCAAGATGGCGAAGTGTCTGTATTGTGGTGCGGAGCGCCCAGCGAGCCCCGGTGTCGTCAACTAGAGCATTCCACGTTTGCGTTTGCGCCAAGAAGTAGAACGGACCCCCAGGTCCGTTCCGCCCGGACCTAGGGGTCCAGGCGACGAGGACGCTCACCAAATTGTGGAATGCTCTCAGGAATTGCCAACGAGAAAAGCCCAGCGGTGGCAACCGCCGGGCTTTGGGAGACAACACACTGGTTCGTGAGGCTTACAACAGCGACTCAATCAGCATCCGCAGCTTCCGCAGTTCCAGCCCGCGTTGTTCGGGGTCGGTCCGCCCAGGGATCAGTTCGACGGACAAGGCGCGGTTGTACTTCACCTTCCGCAGGACGGCCACCAGCATGCTGAAGTCGACCTCGCCCAAGCCGACCTGTACCTGGACATCGGAGACGGATGAGTCCCGCAGATGCGTGTGGAACGTATACGGAGCGATCAGGTCCATGACCTTGTCGACCATCGCGGGGTTGACGTAGTAGCTGGGGTCGAAGGTCAACCCGAGGCCGCGCACGGCTTCACACAACTCGACGGCGTTGTGGAGGTCCTCCGACAATCGCCCGCGCTCGGTGCGGATGGAGACCCGCACCCCTTCTTCCCCGGCGACGCGGACCAACTCCTTGAGCCGGTCGATCTCGGAGTTGAAGGGCGTTCCCAGAGGCGAGGACGGCACGCTGATCTGCGTCACGCGCAGGAACTTGCTCGCTCGACAGATGCCCTGAAAGACCTCTGCGGAAACATCGTGCGCCAGGTCGAACGCGATCGCCGGAATCCGATTCTGATCGCGAAACTGAGACGCGAACAGCTCCGGATTGGCCGCCACCGTGGATGGCTTGAGGTGGTTGGACTCTTCGTCCAGCCAGATTTCGAGACGGTCGAACTCCAGTTCGACAATCTGATGACACGCTTCCGCGAAATCCAATTCCGAGAAGCACCGTGTGGACACCGAAACAAACACTGCATCACTCCCTTGAACACTGGCCCCGAGACCCTCCACATGCCGCCATCGAAGTCGACTTCGGCACTTTCTGACGATCGAGCCTGCCAGTCTGGGTAATTTATGCCGAAAGCACAGTCTCTGCAACGTGTAGGGATGAAACTTAATAGAACAGCTGTGCCTTCGGCAGGGATTGCTCGCGTTGTGCGGTGCGAATGGCCGATAGACATGGTACAGGTCTTGATTTCCGGGGGCGATCTCAGAGTCAGGACGTTGTGGGGCAGAGTCGGACTCTGTTTGCCATCCCAAGGAATCGAGTGACCAAAGACGACGCGGCCACCGCGTCTGACTCAGGGGGAAACCATGCCAGCACGGACGATTTACAGTTGGGCGATTCTCGGTGTGGCCCTCACCGCTTGCGGCTGCGGCTCGACCGGGCTGGTGACGCGCGGGCAGGATGCCCATGCTCCCGCTCCAAGTCAATTTCAGTCTCCCGCAGGGGCCGCTCGTGAGCAGTTCTCCGGCCAGCACACCTCCTACCACACCGATCAAAATGGGATGATCAGCCAAGACTCGGCTGGCAGCTGTCCTCCGCAGGGCAACTACTGTCCGCCGCAGGGGTTTGGCGGTGCCTGCCCTCATGGGGTCCATGGGGGATGTCGCGGTTGCAACACGGGTTGCGGTCGGGCACCGGATTGGCATCCAAACCACCACAAGTCCTACTCGTACAAAGTCCCGAACGATCTCTCCTATCCCGAGCAGAACGCGGTCGGCGGTGCGATCAAGTACCCGTACTACACCCACAAGGGCCCCAGCGACTTCTTCCGTCAGAAGTAGTACTCAGCCCGTTTAGCCGCGACGCGAAGTCTTCGAAGCGGAGCGGAGATTGACGCCCGGCGCGGCTTACACCCCGCGTCTGGCACCAAACAATTCGACGTGGAGCCGGGGGGAGAACTGCCACCCGCGCTCCACGGCAGCATTTTGGACCCACGCCGATTTCTCGTGTAGAGCTTCCGCTGTGATCGCTTGCGGCATGAGATACACGTTCTCCGCCGCGATCTCGGGAAACTCGGTCAGCCACTGCTCGACATCGGCCACATCGCTCGGCTGGTCGATCACAAATTTGAGTTGGTACACATAGTCCCGGACCAGTCGGCGGATGACTTCGGGAGCGTGCCGCCGCTGGTCATGCCGCGCGGCCCACTCGTCACCGACTGGCGTCGAATTCCCCAACTTGGGACTGATCGACATCAAGTCCGCCACGACTGGCAAGTCAACGGTGCCAGCTGTCTCAATGGTCACGATCGCCCCGCGTTGCGACAACTCCGCAGCCAGTTCCACCAGATCGGGCACGAGCATCGGCTCGCCTCCGGTGAGGACCACATGCGGGCAGTTGTACTGAGCCACCTCCGTGAGGATCGCCTCGACCGACCACGCCGTGCCCTCGGGATTCCATGACGTATAAGGTGTGTCGCAGAACCAACAGCGCAGGTTGCAACCGCTGGTGCGGACAAAGACGCTCGGCGTCCCCGTGTACCGACCTTCTCCTTGAATCGAATGAAATATCTCAGCGATCAGCATCAAACGATTGTAGCAGAATTCGTCAGAATTCTGCCGTGGCGTGACTCCATGATATCCGGTTCAACGCACTATTTGGGGGGATGAGTTGCAAGAATGGGCATGCTGGATTCCACAGGAGGTTGTATTTGACGGCACGACAAACCAAGGGAGAAC
>JAYSUV010000526.1:0-1294 GCA_043718945.1 Planctomycetota bacterium | reverse complement strand
CGCAGAGACGCCAAGGAGGAGGCAGACATGATCCGAGGGTGGATTCACACACTGGCTGCGGCTGGCACAATGAGGATGTTCAGAGGCTTCTGGCCTTCCCGCGAGATATTTCCCACTGGGCGTCTTCGCGTCTTCGCGTCTTGGCGACTTGGCGTTGACCTCCTCCGATTTGTGGAGAAAGGTCAGACGAGAATGTCCGTCCGTGAGGAAAACCTGGGGGAGCGACGGATGAGGACCTCCGTCGTATCTCTCAATCTGGCCCGCGTGAAGTATAGAATGGCACCGCTCGCTACATCGGGCGACCGGTGTACCATCGGCTGTGAGGATCGCTGGAAAGTGATCCTCGGCGAAGAGCGAGCATCATGCCATCACTTCGCCGTCCAGCCGCCATCCACGGTCAGCAGGCTCCCGACGACGTAGCTGGCGGCGTCGCTGGCGAGGAAGATGGCCGCTCCCTGGATCTCCTCCATGCGGCCCCAGCGGTTGAGGGCGACAGCACCGACGATGTTTTTGAGGGCCTCTTCCGTGTGGGCGATCGGCTCGTTCATCGGGGTCAGGAATGGCCCTGGGCAGATGGCGTTGCAGGTAATCCCGAACGGAGCCAGCTCCAGCCCCAGCGCCCGCGTCATCTGCACGACGGCCCCCTTGCTGGAGGAGTACGGCGTGCGGTTCGCCAAGCCGACCACACCCAGCGTACTGGCCATGTTGATGATCCGCCCGTAACCGGCCCGCTTCATGTGCGGCACGACGGCCTTCGAACAGAGCCACAGGCCGTCGACGTTGATGTCGTGGACCTGCTTGAACTGCTCATAGGTCAGCTCATCGATCGGTCCGCGAATGTTGATCCCGGCATTGTTGATGAGGATGTCGACCTTGCCGAACTGCTGGAGTGTCGTCTGGACCAGCGCCTCGACCTCGGCGGGCTTGGTCACATCACAGGCGACACCGATCGCCTGATGCCCATAGTCGCGGGCGATCTCGGCGGCGACCAGCTGGACCTCGTCGAGGTGCCGACTGGCGAGGACCACATCGGCCCCCGCCGACGCGAGCCCAGCGGCCATCGCCGCTCCGAGGCCCTTGGAGCCTCCGGTGATGATGGCGACTCGTCCGGTGAGGTTGAACAGCTTGATGCCGGGGAGCATGAGGGGGGCCTTGGGGAAGGATGAAGGCGGAAGGATGAAGGCGGAAAACAGGAGCGGCAGGCGGGTCACAGAATCCAGAATCGCACGTACCAGTTGACGAACCAACCCAGCGGTGGGAACAACCCGCACAGCTGCCACAGTGGTTCATAGAT
>JAYSUV010000525.1:0-32500 GCA_043718945.1 Planctomycetota bacterium | reverse complement strand
GGGATCGTCCCCGCCTCCCGGAAAGCATGCAGACGCCTCGCCTCGCGATTTCGTTCTGGAGACATTGATGAGTTCGTCGTCGAAGTACAAGTTGGAGTATGTGTGGCTGGACGGTTATACCCCCGAGCCCAACCTCCGCAGCAAGACCAAGATTGTGGACAAGGCCCCGAAGTCGCTGGCCGACCTCGACCTGTGGGGCTTCGACGGCAGCTCGACCCGTCAGGCCGAAGGCCGCAGCTCAGACTGCGTGCTGAAGCCAGTCGCGTTCTACCCGGACAGCACCCGGCTGAATGGCTTTCTGGTCATGTGCGAAGTCATGATGCCGGACGGCACGCCGCACGTCACGAATTTCCGCTCGACGATCGGGGAATCGGAAGATCTGTGGATCGGTCTGGAGCAGGAATACTTCTTCTACCAGGACGGTCGTCCGCTCGGCTTCCCAGCCGAGGGTTACCCGGCTCCGCAAGGCCCATACTACACCGGTATCGGCTACTCCAATGTCGGTGACATGGCTCGGCAGATCGTCGAAGAACACCTCAACATCTGTCTCGATGCGGGCATCAACCACGAAGGCATCAACGCCGAAGTCGCCAAGGGACAGTGGGAATTCCAGGTCTTCGCCAAGGGATCCAAGAAAATCGGCGATGATATGTGGATGGCCCGCTACCTGCTGCTCCGCCTGTGTGAAAAGTATGCCGTGGACATCAACTTCCACTGCAAGCCACTGGGCATGGAAGTCGACTGGAACGGCTCCGGCATGCACTGCAACTTCTCGACCGCTCACATGCGGGACAAGGGCGGCAAGCCCTACTTCGAGAAGCTCATGGCGGCCTTCGACAAGTACAAGGAAGAACACATCGCCGTCTATGGTCCCGACAACCACATGCGTCTGACCGGTCTGCACGAGACCCAGTCGATCGACAAGTTCAACTACGGCGTGGCCAATCGCGGCGCGTCGATCCGGATCCCGCACAGCTTCGTCAAGGACGATGCCTACCGGGGCTACCTCGAAGACCGCCGTCCGAACTCCGCAGCTGATCCGTACAAGATCGTCAGCCGCGTGCTGAAGACGATCCAGTCAGTGCCGACGACGTAGTTCGTGAGACGCCTTGTAGCTGCGTTCGCCAGAACGCGTGCTGCCGGTTAGAACCAAAGAAACCCCCGACCTTTGGCCGGGGGTTTTTTGTTGGCCGTGGGACGGGCCCATTGGCCCGTCCGAGACCGGAACGCCAGTCTGACAATTCTACAGCGAGCGCCGGAGGTAAGTCCGCCGTGTGGCTCGACGGGAAATGCCCATCAGCCCCTGTTCGGTTAGTCGCGTCGCGCTGGCACGGGGGACTGACGTCCGCCCGCTCGCTGCGGGTTCCGATTGCTGGGAGCTTGACTTTGGCGTAGAACGTGATGGCATCGGCGAGTGACATTCGCCGACCTACCCTCCAGGACGCCCCTCGTGACCAGTCGCCGGATACTCATCGCGATGACCGTCTGGCTGGCCAGTGGTCTGCGTGTACTGGCCAGCGACGATGCGGAATTGCCGGGGTACTTCGCGGGTTTGCGGACGCAGGGGCTGTTTCGAGTGGCCGAGGAATATGCCCTCGCCCGATTGGCCGAGCCGGAGTTGACCCCGGCTCAGAACGCAATTCTGGCCGTGGAGCTGTCAAAGGTCTTCGCGGCCCATGCCGCAGAGGCCGGTTCCGACGCCGAGGCCGAGGAGCTTTGGCAGCGGGCGGGCGAGTCGATCACGCCGCTCCTGATACAGAGGGACAATCCCCGCTGGGGCACGCTGCGTTCACGACGGGCGACGCTGCTGTGTGATCGTGCCCTGACCGAGTTCTGGAGAAGCCAGCTGGCCTCGGAGTCCGAACCGCAACGAGAGGTCGCTCTGCAGGCGGCACTTGCAGCACTCCGGGACTTGAAGTCAGCCCGTGTTGACCTCGCGAGCGACTCTCCTTCTGTCCCACGCGGAGCGAAGCCGGGCGTGCGTGGCGGCTCGGGCGCGAAGTCGCCGCCGTCGCTCGCCAGCGGCACGTTGACGACGGTCGAACGGCGGCGGATCCATGATGAGATCGACTATCTGACGGTACGGATGAATCTGAATCTGGCCCGCTTGCAACCGACTGGCCCGGACCAAGCGGCGGCACTGCTTGATGCCGGACAGGGGAGTGCCGCTCTCGCGAAGCAGGTGAACAGCGAGTTCGTCTGGCCCGCGCGGCTCGCCCGGGTCGAGACACTGCGCTTGCAGGGCGACCCCGAGAAGGCGTACACCCTCGCCAAATCATGGCTCGCTCCCGACCTGTCGCCCGAGATCATGGACGCTCTCTTCGCCGAGCAAGCCCGCGCGAAGCTCGCACAGAACGCCCCCGCAGAAGCGATCCAGCTGATCATCGAGCATGGACAAGCACCCGGCCGCATCGCTCCGGAACTGCGGGCGATCACCATCGAGTGCTTGCTGACCTCGATGCACACCGCTCAAGACCAAGGGGACACCGCCCTCGCGGATGAACTCTGGAAGCAAGCCGCCGCCCAGCAACAACGGATCGCCGGACCGTGGCGGGCCTATGTCGATGCCACCTTGTCACGAACCAGCGAGACTCGGCAATACGGAGCGAAGCTGGCCGCTCTCGTGCGAGAAGGACGCCTCGCTGCTCAGCGTCGTGACTGGGCCGCAGCGGCCACGGCGTACGAACAGGCTTCCCAAGTCGCGACCTTAGAGGGGAAGCCCGGTCTGGCCGCCGAGTTCTCTTACACGCAAGCCTCGATCGAGATCGAAGCCGGGCACTTCGAACAGGCATCCCAACTGCTCAGCGAGTACCAGACCCACTACCCCGGAGACGCCCGGGCCGCCGATGCGCATCTACTCGCGGCCTGGACGCTTGGCAAGCTGCATGAGCAACGTCCCGGTCCTGCCAGTCGTGCGGCGTACCTGGCAAAGCTCAAAGAGCACATCGCAAAGTTTCCCGATTCGCCGACGCACATCGAGGCCGAGTGGTCACTCGCCGTCGACGCGATTCAGCACCAGGAGTGGTCCGTCGCCATCGACTTTCTGGAGGCCATTCCGCCCGACCATGCACGGGCTGTTGATGCAGCCGCCCAGTTACCCTATTGCTTTGAACAAGCCTTGGCACAGTTGACGGACAAGCTGCCACGACAGAAGTGGGACGAGCGAGCAGAGTCGTCTCTCGCCCGACAGCTGGCGAGTTGGCCGCCACCGCCCGCTGGCTGGACGCTGGCCCAGTCTCAGAATGCTCTCCGCTGGGCGCGGGTGTTACTCCAACTTCGCGACCGCCGCTATGCCGATGCGGAGAAGCTGCTCGTACAGATCCTGCATAGCCTCGAAGTCGAGGCGCGCGAGATGGCCCGCGACGGGTCGAAGCTCGACCCGCAGTGGGACCAGTTGGTGCCAGCTGCGACTCAGTTGAGGATCATTTCACTGGCGGGTCTGGGACGGTCGGGTGAAGCCGAGACGATGTTCTCGGCGGCGACGACGGCCTCGCCCGAGGACGTGCTGGCGATCCTCACCGGTCTGTCCGAACTGGCCGCCGGTCTCGATGAGCCAGCGCGGCATGACTTGGGGCGCATCCAGTTAGCAGCTGCGCGGCGACTCGATCGCCAGCGGTCGACGCTCAATCCCGAGATGGCGATTCATGTGGATCGATGTCTGGCCGAGGCGTACACCGCGACCGGAGATTTGCCGGAGGCGATCGCGATCTACGAGACGCAGCTGAAGGCTCACCCGCGCGACCGCCAGTTCCTGGAAACGATCGGCACTCTTTCGGTGAAACGCGGTCAGCCTGCTGACCTCAAACGAGCCAAGGCAGTCTATCGGCAGTTGGAGTCGTTCGACCCGGCAGGCAGCTCGGCTTGGCTCCGCACGCGGTTGACCGTCGCCCGCGTGTGCTTCCAACTCGGTGATAAAGTCGAGTGCCAGAAGCTGCTGAAGGTCACACGGATTCTCTATCCGGAGTTGGGCGGAGTGGAACTCCAGGCGGAGTACCTGGAGTTGGAGAAGCATTTCGCTGGCAGTAAGTGACGCTGGCTCGTTGCCGCTGGTGAGTATTTGTCGGGTGCTGATGATTGGCCCGGCGACAACCGACACTGCATTCCTCAGTTCCAACTCGGATCGGCGGCCAACATCGCCAGCCCACGGACCAGTTCCCGGCGGTAGGACATGACGCGCAGGGCCGACCGGGGACGACCCGCTGCGTGGTCAATTTTCTCGGCAACGGCCAAGCATTCATCGGCGACCCGCCAGCGACCGCGATCACGTTGCAGGTGAGCGATGTTCGTCAGCAACACCGCACTGGCAGAGAGATCTTGCTGGGTCTGAGCCATCTCAAAGGCCGCGTAGAATCGCTCGAAGGCCAGTGACTCTCGGCCCTGTCGGTAGGCAATCACTCCCGCGTTCAGTGTCGTAGCGACTTCCTCGCTCGCATCTGACTGAGCGGCCAGCAGCAGCCTCTCCGCAGCGACCGACTCGCGAGCCGCCAAGTCGAGGGCTCGCCCCGCCAGCATGAACGCGGGCAACGGCTCTAGCGGGTCGACCTCCAACTGGGCACGGATCGCCTGCTGCTGGAAACTGTCCGCAGCTGTCGACACTCCCATCCGGCGATAGAGAGCGGCCAAGTTATGGCAGGCCAGTGCCCGAGCTGCGGGGAGACCCAACCGCTTGGCCATCTCCCACGCTTCAGTGAGTTGGTTCCGGGCGGCGACTTCCCGTTCACAATCGGCCAGGAATACGCCGTACGCGATGTGAGCCACCGGAGTGAGATCAGCTGCGACCGCTGCTCGGAAAAAGGCCGAGGCATGGTCGAACTGGCCATCCTCCGCGAATCGCTCCGCCCGTTCGAGGAGAGCGACGACGACGGGCTTAGGGGCCAGCGTTGAAAGTGTAGTCAGACCCACAGCGAACTCCCCGACACAAGGTCGGGAGCCGGCGAATGACTTGAGACAGCGAGTCTTGAGAGACATCCTCATACTACCCATTATTCCTATTGTGTCAATTCTAATGATGGTAGCGATTTTGCTTACTCTCGGAATTGTGGGACATCCTCCCCTTCCGAGGTCGCAGCACGGCACCGTCGCCCTCAAAATCATCAGCGACACGACGTTCCATGAACGACTGGGCGGGAGCGAGACTCACTGGCCAAGTGGCGTGGGTGGCGGGGTCAGGAGGCTTTGCGCATGGCTCCGGCCAAGGAGGACGCAGCTGGAGACTTCACTTGAAAGGCTAGGCGAGCCATTCGAGGCAGCGAACAGATATCCTGCGAGCGAGCCGTCCTCCGAAACGGGGCCATGCGCAAAGCCTCCTGACCCCGCCACCCAGTGGGGGAGCGAACTGGGCCTCAGAATTTCGCTCAGCACGCGCGGATTTTAAACGCTTGCAGTGTGAATCATCATGTTCAGACGCAGGGCCGTACTCTTCCACAGGGATCAAGTCCCTGCACAACCCGCGTCTCCCGCAGCGATTCCCTGACTGGACTGGCCCGCGCGAGTTGGCTCCCACAGATGAGAGAGCCCCCGGGAGCGGAGTCGCTGACAGGACAGGGCCGCGTTAGACTATTCGATTCTCCTTTTTCCTCCAAAACGGTGATCCGCCTCTCCAGCGAATCCGTTGCGAGGAGACCAGTTCGCTGCCCCCACACTCCCCGAGCGGGTGATGCGCAGCCGCTCTCTGAGTAGGTCCGATGGAACAGCAGCAGCAATCCCCTTTCGACCGTGGCCAGCTCACCAAGATGCTGATTCTCGGTGCCGTATTGATGGTTTGGATGCCACTGGCTCCGAGACTGTTTCCGGGGCTGTTTGGGGTGAAACCCGCGGCGAAGGTGAATGCACCGGCTGATCCGGTCGCGGGGCCCGACAAGCAGCCTGAGGCAGACCAGAAACTCGGAGCAGATAAACAGCCCGAAGTCGTCGCCCCGGCGATCGAGCCGAAGCCCGTGGCCGAGACGCCCCCCGCTGTGAAGCCGCTGCCGGAGGTTGGTCCCGCACCGGTTGAGAAACCCGCTGTCGGTCAAGTGACTCCCGTTGACTTCAAGGAAGCCCCGCCGACCCACCACACGCTCGGCGAGATTGAGCGCGGCAAGGGATTCTTCCTGCAAGTGAAACTGACCTCGAGGGGCGCTGCCGTCGAGTCGGCCCTGCTCAACGATGAGCGGTACAGCACCCTGGAAGACCGCAAGATCCCGCTGAAGATCCTCGGCAACCGGATCAATGACAAGGACGGGACCGAACCGGACTCGTTTCAAACGGCGATCGTCGAGATCGACGCTCTACTCCAGAAACTGAAGATGTCGACCCGCACGGCCCACTGGGAATTACTGCCCGGAGCCACGAACGAGACCGCAACATTCCAGCTGAAGGCTCCGGATAGTTCCGTGGTCGTCCGCAAGACGTATACCCTGCACAAGGGCAACGAACAGGATCGTGATGAGGACGCCCTGGGGTATCTGCTCGACCTGGATATCGAGTTCGAAAACCTGAAAGACGTAGAAATCAAGCAGTCGTACAAGCTGCAAGGCCCAGTCGGTTTACCACTGGAGAACGTGGCCAACACTCGCAATTACATCGAGATCAAAGCCGAGACGCACGACGACCCGCTGGACGATGACGATGTGACGGCCATCACGCGCACAGCGGGCGAGATCCTCGGCCAGTTCGACAAGGCTGTGGCCAAGAATGACCCAAATCATGTCGACACCTGGCGCGACCCGCTCCACTTCGTTGGCGTCGATGTGCAGTTTTTTATGGCTCTCATGAAGCCCAAGGCCGATCAGCTGCTGGATGCGAACAAGGACGGAAAGCCGGATACGTATCTGACGATGGTCCGCCCGATGATCATCACGCGGGACAAGAAAAAAGCCCCACGGAGCGATATCAGCGTGATGCTGACTTCGGCACCACTGGTGTTGCCACCGAATGGATCCATCAAGCATTCCTACGAAATCTTCCTCGGCCCGAAGCGGACCTCGCTCGCGCGGCCCCTCGGAGAGGAGTCGGCACTGAACTTCGGTTGGCTGGCCATCATCACCAAAACGATGGTGTGGATCCTGCAGTTCTTCCGCTACACGTGCCACCTGCCGTACGGGCTGGCCATCATTCTGCTGACGTTTACCGTCCGTATGTGCCTGTTGCCGATCACCAAGAAACAGGTCTACGACGGCGAGAAGATGAAGCTCATCACGCCCGAGTTGACCAAGCTCAAGGCCAAGTACGCCAACGAGCCGGAGAAGTTCGTCGGAGCCCAGCGCGAGTTGATGCGGCGTTACAACCACAACATGTTCGGCGGCTGCCTGCCGCTGTTCCTGCAATTGCCGATCTTCATCAGCCTGTACAACGCGCTGTACACAGCGACCGACCTGCGGATGTCAAGGTTCCTGTGGATCGATAATCTGGCAGCTCCGGATGCGTTGTTCGGACTCGGGGTCGAGATCCCTTGGATCGGTTCGACGTTCAACCTGCTACCGCTGCTGAATGTGTTCCTGTTCCTGTTCCAGCAGAAGCAGATGATGCCGCCCGCTCAGAATGAAGAAGAGCAGATGCGGAACAAGATGATGAGCTACATGACGGTGTTCATGGGATTCATGTTCTACACCGTCCCCGCCGGACTGTGCCTGTATTTCATCGCATCGAGCTTGCTCGGCATGGGCGAACGGCATCTACTGAAGAAGACCATGCCCCCGATCGTGATGAAGCCCGAGAACACGCCGGAGCTGATCGACCCCAACCGACCGAAGTCGTTCTGGGAGCGGATGCTCGCCGCCGCCGATGCCGCCAAGCAGCAGACCGACGGGCAGGGCAACCGCCCACGCGGGAGCCGCTGATTGCTGGCGTAGGGTGGGACAAGCTCGCTTTGGAGCGCTGGCCCACCATGGATGACGCGTGTTCCCGGAATGGTCGGCCTGCGCCCAAAGCGGCTTGTCCCACCCTACGGCTCGATCCGACTCAAAGGACCATGATGCCCCAGCCCACTCGCGACCTCTTGGAGACCTTCGTCAACCCGTTCCCGCAGCGGGACTACATCGTCGACACGGTCTGCCCCGAGTTCACCTCGATGTGCCCCAAGACCGGCCAGCCCGACTTCGGCACGATCACCATCTCCTACATCCCCGATCAGCTGTGCTATGAGCTGAAGTCGCTCAAGATGTACTTGCAGCAGTACCGAAATCATGGGGCGTTCTATGAGAACGTCACAAACACGATCCTGGACGATCTCGTGGCGGCGACTCAACCGCGCTGGATGAAGATCACCGCCGAGTTCACTCCACGAGGCGGTATTCGCACCACCGTGATTGTCGAGCATCCGCAGCGATCGGCCAGGTAGGCCCCGATGTCCCCCAGGGATCTCGGTGCGTCAACTACCCACAACTCTGGCGACCGATTTCGTAGCACAGGATCCCAGCTGCGACGGCGGCGTTGAGGGAGCCGACTTTTCCCGATTGCGGAATCGCCACGGTCTGGTCGCAGAGGGCGAGTAACTCGGCCGAGATGCCTCGGCCTTCGTTGCCGATGAGGAGGCAAGTCGGCTGGCGGAAGTTGACCTTGCTCGGGGCTTGCGTCGCTTTTTCCGAGGCCCCGCAGAGTTGAAAGCCGCGAGTCTGCAGCGACTTCGCGATCTGGCTCAAGGAGTCGCCGCGCGCGAGGGACAGATGCAGTACCGCTCCGGAGGAGCTGCGAACCACTTGGGCAGTCACGCCGCATTGCTGGTCACCACCGATAAAAGCAGCGCTGGCACCGAGGACTTCGGCAGAGCGGAGGATCGCCCCGAAGTTGAACGGGTCTTGAATCCCGTCGAGCAGGACGCACCAACCGGTGAGGGGCAAAGTCGCGACCAGTTCCTCAACCGAGTGATACGGGAACTCCGGCATGCGGGCGATCAGCCCCTGATGATCGCTGGCCCGACAGCGGTCTTCGATCTCGTCAGTGGTCCAGGACTCGACTAGACAATTGTGTCGCTGGGCCCAGGCTCGCACTTCGCGAATGATGGCAATCGGCAGGTCAGCTCCCATCCCGATCTCGATCGGATGCCACCGGTCCGCCCGCAGCAGTTCCACCACCGAGTGCCGACCCCAGAGCCAGCACTTCTGATGGTTGCCCATCAGGGGAAGTTTTCGAGATCGTTTGCCGCCGACCATGTTGTGATTGCAGCCTCAGAAAGCCCTTCGCGGGTGGTTTCACATCCCGAAGGGATGACAGACATTAGCCGGTGGTTGAGCGCAGCGACACCACCGGTACTCGGTCCCCACTCGTTTCTGCATCCCGGAGGGATGCCAGAGGTGGGGCTCACTGATTGGATTCTCGCAACGGCCAGGGGATCGCGATTTCTACCATCCCTCCGGGATGGGTTGTTCGATCATGCATCATCAACCGGTGGTGTCGCTGCGCTCAACCACCGGCTATTTTCTGCGACCCCTGGCGGGGTCTGTTGACGCCCAATCCCGAGCGATAACGGATCGACTGATTTGCAAGCTTCACTCGCAAGTTGAGTGAACCGTCGACTTGGGGCGACGACTCACGCAGCTACTTGCCGAGTTCCACGGACCTCGCGGTGGCGGCGACGACGGCGTTCATCAGAGCGGCCCGCAGACCGCCCCGCTCCAGTTCGTGCAGCCCGGCGATGGTCGTCCCGCCGGGGCTGGTCACAGCGTCCTTCAAGACACCGGGATGGTCGCCGGTCTCCAGGACCATCTTGGCCGCTCCCAGCAATGTCTGCGCGGCGAGCTGTGTCGCGATCGCGCGCGGCAGTCCCACGCGGACTCCACCATCGCTCAGAGCCTCAATGATCTGAAACGCGTACGCTGGCCCGCTGCCCGACAGGCCGGTCACTCCATCCAGCTGGGACTCCAAGGTCTCGACGGCAACTCCGACCGCCGAGAAGAGCTGGAGCGCGAGGGCGGCGTCCTCGCGCGTTGCCTTGCCCCCGATGCTGAAGGCGGACGCACCGGCCTGAACGAGAGCCGGGGTATTGGGCATCACGCGCACGATGCGGGCGTCCTCGGTTCCCAGCCACTTGAGCATGCGCGCGATCGTGACACCCGCGGCGATCGACACGACGACATGCTGCGGAGTCAGGACGGTCCCCAGCTCGCGGAGCATCCCCTCCATGTGCTGCGGCTTCACAGCCAGGAGGACAATGCGGCTGGCCTTGGCGACCTCCAGGTTATTGGCAGTCGTGCGAGCTTTGGTCAGGGCTCCAAAGTCCACGCGCGCTTCCTCGTGGACATCGCTGGCAATCAGCTGAGCCGAGGTGGTCAGCCCACTCTTCAGGAACCCGATGGCGAGCGCCGTGGCCATCTTCCCCGCGCCGATGAAGCCAATCGAATGGGTGGAGGACATGCAGCGAACTCAATTCACGGGAGTGGGCGGGACCGGTTCGGGAAGGCTCGGCTCGGCGGTCGCCTCACGCATGTGAAACCCCGACCGATTCAGCCACAACAGCCCCAGCAGTGTGACCGGGATGTACTGCAACATATGGTAATAGATCGAAGCCGCGAGGACAGCTGCGCGATTGACCGGGAAGATTTGCAGGGTATCGGTGAAGCAGACCTGGATCACCCCGAAGAAGCCGGGAGCAGCGGGCACGGCCACGCCCAATGCCACGACTCCCAGCAGGACCATCGCCGCAGAGATCGGCACGTCGACACCAAAACTCCGCAGAGCCAGATACATCATCCCGCCGTTGAGAGCCCATTGCAGCAGAGAGACGACCACAATCAGCAACAGCGTCACGGGCGACTTCAGGCTGGCCAAACCGGCAGCGGCAGTCTCCAGCAATCGGTCAACTTTTTCTCGCAAGGTCTCGGGCACTCGCACCACGGCCAGCCCCCAGTGAATCCATCGAACACAAACAGCTGTCCAGATCAGGAACACGACAGCCCCCAGTACACCCGCACTCGCGAGCGCTCCAATCACGAGAGCCGAGCGTCTCATCCAGTTCGGCATGTCTGGCAAACTCAATAGACCGAGACTGAGATACACGAGGATGGAGAGCATGTCGAAGATGCGTTCGAGAGCCACGGTGACGAACACCGAGGCCACCGGTTGACGGGTTCGGCGGGCAAAAACCATCACACGCACGATCTCACCGGCACGAGCAGGCAAGACGTTGTTCACCGCAAACCCGGCCAGCATGGGGCCAAAGCAATCTCGCCACATGTCATAGGCTCCCAGTGGAGTGAGCAGCAGCTTCCAGCGGTACGCCTTCAGCGAGTAGAACGCGACCAGCATGGCCAGCAACACCGGCAGGTAGAGATAATCCGCATCGCGAAAGGCGGCCAGAAACTGGCGACGGGCCTGCGGATCAGAGATCAGTTCCCGCGCCGCCCACCACAGGCAGACCAGCGAGACGGTGGCACCCAACGCCAGTTGAAAGCCGCGTGACTTCCAGAGACTTCGTCGAGGCAGGGGGGCAGCTGTCACGCATGTGTCCTGAATGAATGAGTACGAGTCACGTCCGTAATCTGTGTACGCTGCGCAATCGAACAGCGGACATCTCGAATCCTCAACATAGGACTCCCAGCGATCCTCTCCCCCACAGTTGAGTTCACGCTGTAGATCACGTCGATCGTGGGGGAGAGGGAGCAGAGCATCTTGTCGCCAGTGCCCCCTCCCGATCCGCTGTCCCCAGAAGGTGGAACTCCCTTCCGGGGCGAGTATGCTAGTGGAAACCCTCCCCGTCATGAAGCAGGGATCTCTTCCATGCGATGGCTCCTCGCCCAGACCGAAAACATTCCGGACCTGACTCTCGAAGAGATCCGGGAGATGGTCGAGCGAGACGCCCTGGAATTGGAGCAAACCGGGCTCCCGTGGTGGGTCATGTGGTGGGGAAGCATTTCGTTGCTGTTCTGGATGCTCTCCAGCTTGTTCACGCTGTGGATGATCATCTACTGCATACGTCACGACTCCGAACGCAGCACTTGGCTCTGGATTCTACTGGTCTTCCCGGCGCTGGGGCCGGTGATTTACTTCTTCGCTCGCTGGTTGCCGAGCAGCTCGATGGAACTGCCCGCATTTGCGCGGCGGTGGACCGATGGCCCGAAGATTCGCCGTTTGGAGGTGGCCGCCCAGCAGATCGGAAACCCCTATCAATTCGTCTTGTGGGGAGACGCTCTGCGGGACGTGAAGCAGTGGCCCGAGGCACGGGCGGCGTACCTCAAAGCGTTGGCTAAGGAGCCGGACAATCTGCTCGCCCTCTGGGGAGCGGCCCTCTCCGTGTCGCAGCTGGGGGAGCCACTCGCGGCCCGGCCGCACCTCGAAGCGATCCTGCGGATCGACCCGGCCTACAAGTTCGGGGATGTCTCTTTGCTGTATGGCAAGACGTTGCACGCCCTCCGTGACCGCGAGGCGGAACTGGCCCACTGGCGGACGCACCTCAAACGCTGGCGACAACCCGAGGCGCTATATCTGCTGGCGGAACTGCTGATCGAACGCGATGAGTTTTCCGAAGCTCGTCAGTGTCTCAACACGATGATCGCTGATATCGAGATCACCCCGCGCGCCCTCGCCCGAAAGGTGTTCTTCTGGAAGGGACGGGCCAGGAAACTGCTGAGAAAGATTCCGGGATAGCCCAGCGGTCGGTGGCAGTTCGGACGTGGGAGAGGCTTCCAGCCTGCTGGTTGGACATCGCCACTTTTTACAAACGGTGGCGGGTGGCGGGTGGCGGGGTCAGGAGGTTTTGCGGATGGCCCCGGCGTGGAGAGTTGTCACTGACCATTCGATTCTCGGACCCGCGCGGCGGAGCCTCACCTCCAGTTCCACGTCCCCCCTTGGTCGGGGCCATCCGCAAAACCTCCTGACCCCGCCACCCTAGTGTTATCCATTCGGAAGACCACAAGTGGCGCTGTCCGTCTGCTGTGGACTCTCGAATTCGTCGGACAGTTTTTGATACTCGTCACGCACACACGCACCGCTGGGACGGAGTCCGGGCGGTGCGTGTGAGACTTGAGCGGGAGTCGGGATTGTCGAGCTTAGAACTCGCCAACCACGTTGCCATCATTCCGAGAGATGAGGTTTCGCCAAGTCATGAGATCAATGTTCTCACTGATCGAGCGGACCGAGCCATCCATTAGCAGGCTGTTGACAACTCCTGTATGGAAGCTGCGAGAGGTCATCGCCGCATAGGTGGCGTTGGTCGTGGAGGCCCCTTCCCGGGCATTGACCCAGTCGACATCATAGGTCTGACCGCCACTGACGTGCGGCACCTTGGTATTGGGGCCAAAGACACCTGTGAAGCCGGTTTGATTACAGCGACCATCGACCCACTCGTTATGTCCGGAGTCTTTCAGCGTCCCGCCAAGTCCAGTGATTGCAGACGGGCTCGCGGGGACGGGTGGGGAGGCCAGCAGTCCCACATCTCGCAAGTAATACTGCCACGCTTTGACTTCAGAAAAGCCAATGGTATTGCTGGTCCCGTCCGTACAGTCCCGGTCGGAGAGCCGACTGTTGGGGAAAAACATACCGTCTGATCCACGATTCGTCGCGGGATCCCACACGAACCAGGAACCGTAGTTGGCCGCGTAGTTGAGGGGATAGTGAGTAATGGCTCCATCCGGGTAGGACCGATCATTCGTCTCACTCGGGCACATGAACAGACTGATCCGCATGGAGGTCACCGTGTTGGCATTCGGGGCCACGCCGTACCCTTTCGAAAAATCGATCAGGTTCTGCAAATTGGCTTGCTCCACAAACGGCAGGATGCGGGCCTGTACCGACCAGCCAGCCCCCGCAGCGACTCCACTTTGATAGGTGCCCCCCGGCGGCAGTTTGGTGTGCGTCTCCATGTAGTTGTGGAGCGCCAGGCCAATCTGCTTGAGATTGTTTTTGCACTGCGATCGCCGAGCCGCCTCGCGGGCTTGTTGCACAGCTGGCAACAACAAGGCGATCAACACGGCGATGATGGCGATGACCACCAGCAATTCGATGAGTGTGAAACCGGACCGACGGATGACGGGACGTGTCATGGTGTTCTCCCAAGCTGAAGCGTGAGCCACAAAGGCTGGGTTGCGGGAAGCAAACCCGAGCTGATCGAGTGTGGCTGGCAAAACGCGACAGAGGCGTGGCTGGCTAACTCGCCGAGACAGAGTTGACACTGAGTCTCAAGAGCAATACTGTAGCAACGTCGGTTGTCGATGCAACCTGTTTTCACACTTTTTCTTGTCAAAAAATCCTCACCGTGACACAGCCCACTCCAGACAATATTCCGGATCACATTCCAGAAACAGGAGATACGCCATTCCCGGTACGTGTTGTCCGCTCCGAGGACATATTCCAGGGAGATCAGGTAATCCTGATCCGACATGGCCGCGAGGTCTACCGCTTGAGAGTGACGCGATCGGGAAAGTTGATTCTGACGAAATAGCTTTCAGCGGTCAGCGATCAGCTTTCAGCCAGTTGAGCAAGCAAACATCTTCTGGCTCACGTCTTCTCGCTGACTGCTGAAAGCTGATCGCTGACCGCTTCACCCCCTTCACTGGAGTCCTCCCCTCGAATCTTCTATCGTCCTCCCATCACAACTGTTTGATCTGTCGTGGGGCAGGCCAGTTGGGTGCGGCTCGCTGGTTGAGGGTTGCGAACAGGGTTCATTGTGCTGGTGCTTCGGATGGCTCTCACTCGTCGATTCTCAACTCTGATGGCGTTCCTCGCTCTAGTCGGAGGCAGCCCCACACTGCGAGCTGCTGAGCCGCAGGTCTACACACAAGCCGTCGAGAAGGTCTCCTCGTCCGGCGTGACCGCTGCCCCGACGACGGAAGCGGACAAGACTCCCGATCCGGTCGGCGGACCCGTCCCCCTGTGGATCTATGGAGCTGATATCAGCAAGGTCTATCACGTCCGGAAGACGTTCACCGGACCCGTCCAGAAGGCCGTGTTGCAGATCAGCTGCGACAACGTCTTCTCTGCCAAGATCAATGGTCAGCAGGTCGCAGCCGGGACCGAATGGCAGCAACCTTCGAAGGTCGACATCACCAAGCACATCGTTGACGGCGAGAACACGCTCTACACTCAGATCAGCAACGAGGGCGGGACGGGCGGCCTCGTGGCTCGGCTGGCTCTGCATCGCCCGGATGGCAAGATCGACTATGTCGTCACCGATGAGTCGTGGCTGCTGGCCGAGAAGCCAGACTCCACCGAGTTCGTCAAACCGAAGATCGTCGGCAAGCTCGGCGATGGCCCGTGGGGCGATGTCTTCACGGGAGTCGTCGCGACCAGCCAGTTCAACACGCTGCCGGGGTTCCAAGTCGAGCGGCTGTTCACGGTGCCCAAGGACGAACTCGGCTCGTGGGTCTGCATCGCCTTCGACAATAAGGGCCGCTTGATTGCCAGCGACCAGGGGGACAAGGGGCTGTGCCGCATCACCCTCCCGGCCCCCGGCAGTCCCGACCCGGTGCAGGTCGAGCGCCTCACCGTCGATATCTCCGCAGCTCAGGGGCTGCTGTACGCCTTTGACTCACTGTATGTGTCGGTCAACGGCGGCAAGGGGAGCGGCCTGTACCGCTGCAAGGACACGAACGGCGATGACCAGTACGACGAGGTGGTCAAGCTGAAGGAGTTCCGCGGCGGTGGCGAACACGGCCCGCACTCGCTGCTGTTGTCGCCCGATGGCAAGTCGATCGTCGTGATCGCCGGCAACCACACGCGGCCTCCATTCGAGCCGACCGAACTCCCGAACCTGCCGGAAGAGGAGCGGGCACGCTACACCAGCCGCCTGCCGATGAATTGGAACGAGGACCACATCCTGCCCCGGCAGTGGGACGCCAACGGCCACGCGGTCGGTATCCTGGCTCCCGGCGGCTGGATCGCTCAGACCGACCCCGAGGGCAAGACGTGGGCCATCATCAGCTCCGGCTATCGCAATCCGTGTGACATGGCCTACAACGCCGATGGCGAACTGTTTGCCTACGACGCCGACATGGAGTGGGACTTCGGGGCTCCGTGGTATCGCCCGACCCGTGTCTCACACGCCGTCAGCGGCAGCGAGTTCGGCTGGCGGAGCGGGACCGGCAAGTGGCCGACCAACTATCTCGACAGCTTGCCCGAACTCGTGAACATCGGGCCGGGTTGCCCGGTGGGAGTGGCCTTCGGCTACGGCACCAAGTTTCCGGCCAAGTACCAGAACGCCCTCTACATCTGTGACTGGACGTTCGGCACGATGTACGCCATTCACATCCAGCCGCGCGGTGCTAGCTACACCGCCACGAAGGAAGAGTTCGTCTCGCGCACGCCGTTGCCGCTCACGGATTGCGTGGTCGCACCGGACGGCACACTGTGCTTCACAGTCGGTGGTCGTGGGGCACAGTCGGAGCTATTCCGCGTCGTCTACACCGGCGCCGAGCCGACCGAACCGGCCATCGCGAAGAACACTTCCACTGTCGCGCTGCATGACCTGCGCAAGCAGTTAGAGTCGTTCCACGCGAAACAGACTGATCCCAAGCTGGTCGTCGATCTCGCCTTTCCGAACCTCAATCACCCAGACCGGTTCATCCGTTACGCCTCGCGGATCGCGCTGGAGCATCAGCCGGTCGACAGTTGGCGCGACATGGTGCTGGGTTCAACGGCACCGTATCAACTCATCAACGGCGTGACCGGACTGGCCCGCGTCGGTGGAGACCCGGCACTGCGTCACCGGCTGATCGAGTCACTGGAGAAGCTCAGTTGGCCCACACTGACGCACACGCAGCGGCTCGAACTCCTGCGGACGTACCAACTCATTGGCATCCGCCTGGGTGAGTACGACGAGGCCGACCGACTGCTCGTCATCAAGAAACTCGACGAGCGTTTCCCCGCAGTGCAACTGCCCGGTGGCGACGATGCCCAGCTTCAGTTGCAACTGGACGACCTGAACCGGGAGCTGGCCAACCTGCTGGTGTTCCTCAAGGCCCCCGGCATCTCGACGAAGATCGCCGTGCTGCTCGCAGCACCTCCGCAGCAGATCCCACCGAACTATGGTGACTTGTTGAGCCGCAACGCGGGGTATGGCCGGACGTTGCTCGATGTCCAGAAGAATCATCCGGATGTCATGCAGATGCACTATGCGTTTGCTCTGCGGAACCTGAAGACCGGCTGGACCATGGAGGATCGCAAAGTCTTCTTCAGCTGGTTCAACACCGCGCGTACTTGGAGCGGCGGAGCCAGCTATCAGGGGTTCCTCCGCAACATCGACAAGGACGCCTGGGAGAACGCCACCGAGCAGGAGAAGCTGGCCATCGAAGCCTTCGGCGCCCGCAAGCCGGTGCTGCCCGCCGAACTCCCGAAGCCAGTCGGACCGGGGCAGGACTGGACCCTCGATTCGGTCCTCGCCGCAGCTGGTCCCGAACTCAAGGACCGCGACTTCGAACACGGTCGCCAGATGTTCGCCGCCACACGCTGCGTCTTGTGCCATCGGTACGATGCCGAGGGCGGAGCGACGGGGCCTGACCTGACGCAGCTGGCCGGTCGGTTCTCGCTGAAGGACATGGCCGAAGCCGTGGTCGACCCGAACAAGGTCGTTCCCGACTTGTTCCGCGCGACGGTCATCACGACGAAAGCGGGCAAGGTCTTGACCGGTCGCATCGCCACCGAAACCGCCGAGTCGATCACGATCATCACCAACCCCGAAGACGCCACGAAGTTCGAAACCATCCCACTCAGCGAGATCGAAGAACGCGTCGTGTCCACCACTTCGCAGATGCCCAAGGATCTACTGAAGCCGCTCAATCAGGACGAGGTCCTCGACCTGATGGCGTTCCTGCTCTCCCGCGGGAACAAGAACTCGCCGATGTTTAAGAAGAAGTGAGTGAGTGATCGACATCACCAGAAAGCCCAGGGGCTGCAACCTCTGGGCTTTTTCTTGTTCTTGCCCTGCGTGCGTACTCTCGGTAGATTCGATTGAGCACTCAGCGGAGTTCTTTGATGCGGCTCTATCTCGATGCCTGTTGCCTCAATCGTCCATTTGATGATCAACAGCAGCTACGCATTCGATTAGAGACGGAGGCTGTGCGGACAATTCTCTTGCAGTGCGAAGAGGGGATGCACGAATGGATCGCGAGCCGTATGTTGAGGTTGGAGCTTGAGCAAACGCCCGATCCATAACGTCGACAATTGACTCTTGATCTCCTCGCGATGGCTGGCGAAGAGGGGCAACCAACTGTTGTAGATCGTCAACGATCCCTCGAACTGGAGCAGCAAAACATTTCCGCTTTTGACGCAGTGCATCTGGCCACTGCCGAACGATTGGCCTGTGATCTGCTACTGACAACAGACCATAATCTGGTCAAGCGCGCGTCGCGGACGATGACCCCCTCACTGAGGATTCGAGTGACCAACCCACTGACCTGGTTGCAGGAAAGCACACAATGACCACGACCGAACCACCCACAGCGGAATTACTGGATCGCGGCTATCGCGTGTTGCTCCAAGAACTCGGACCGTCCGGGTTCGCACGGTTCATGCAGCACTTCCGCCCCGGTCGCGGTGACTACACCGCCGAACGCCAGAATTGGCTCCCACAATCGGTGGAAGAGATCTTCACGCAACTGAACGGTCCGGTGAAGACCGACCTCCAAGACATCGAATAATTGCCCCGGGGTGGCCACCCCGGGGCTTTGTTCTTGATCTTGCTGGCCTCTCCGCTGGGCATTCGAAAGTTCTCATCGTCGGAACTCCCCATGCCCGACAAATCCCCTCAGCTGAAGCTTGACATGTACCTGAAGTTCGGGAAAACCATTAAACTGGCCGTCCGGGAAGTCGGACCTGGAGCTGAAGGTCATCCCCCACGGGATTGCTCACTGCCCCAGCGCAGCCCATGATCTCGCACGCTTGAAGTCTGTGAATCGTTCCAGAACGCGGCAACAACGGACCTCATGGAGATCTTCAATTGGCACTGATCTACCTGCTGCTGACCACGTCAGAGATCGATGCAGCGAGAGAATCGGGTTCGTGGACTTCGACTTCGTACTTCCGCGAGGGGTTCATCCATGCTTCGCCCTACGAACAGTTAGAACGAGTCGCGAACAAGCACTTCCGCCAGAAGACCGATGTGCAGATTGTTTGTGTACAGACGGATCGGTTAACCCCGGAGCTTCGCTGGGAGCCAGCAGCTGGAAGTCTGTATCCACACCTTTATGGCCCACTCAACTTTGATGCGGTCATTGCTGTGAACCCAACCATTCGAAACCCGGACGGGACGTTTCGAATCTCGCAGTCCACAGTGCGAGATTCTGAGTGTTCATGACGCTGCGGCCTGAAGACGCTAACCCTCTGAGTTCAAATGTTCGACTGGGCAGGAAGATCATCAATGACTCGCACCCTGATTCTCGCGGCATTAGCTACTCTGGTGGCTTCCTACGCATCCGCTGAGGATCTGCGGGTGATGAGCTTCAACATCCGGTACGGCACCGCCAATGATGGGGAGAACCACTGGGATCAGCGGAAAGAGTTCCTCATCGAGACAATTCAGAAGTTCGACCCGGACTTACTGGGGACGCAGGAGACACTCGGCTTTCAGCGGGACTATCTGGCCGAGAAACTCGACGACTACGAGGCCGTCGGCGTCGGTCGCGACCACGGCGATGAACGCGGCGAGATGACAGCTGTGCTGTTCCGGAAAGAGCGGTTCGAGAAGCTGGGTGTCGGGCACTTCTGGTTGAGCGAGACTCCGGAGGTTCCCGGGAGCAAGAGCTGGGATACGTCATTGACGCGGATGGTGACGTGGGTGAAGCTCAAGGAGCGTCAGGCGACCCCGCCGGCGGAACTCTACTTCTTTAACACGCACTTTGACCATCGGGGTGAAGTGGCTCGGCGTGAGTCAGCTCGGTTGATCCGCCACCAGATCGCCGCCTTGGCGGGAGCGACACCGACCGTACTGACTGGCGACTTCAACGCGGGTGAAGGGAGTCCGCCGTATCAGGCGTTGTTCGCAGAAGAGGGGGCGGTGAAGTTGCTCGACACGTTCCGCACTCACTTCCCGCAGCAGCAGTCCGAAGAGGGGACGTTCAGCAGCTTCAAGGCCAGCGAGACTCACGGAGCCCGCATCGACTGGATCACGTGTACTCGACACTGGAAGGTCGTGGAGGCGGGGATTGACCGCACTGCGAAAAAGGGGCGGACGCCTTCCGATCACTTTCCGGTGACGGCGGTGCTGTCGCTGCCATAGGGGGAATGGCCAGTCGGTCGGTCGAAACGGTTATTCTTCGAGCGGTCAGGAATGACATATTTGTGAGCCGCCAGGCGCTCGCCCAATGGGACTGACTTGAGATCACTCGCCCGACGCGTCAGCGAGGGATTCTTGGGGAAAACTTGCTTTCGCTCGCCCTCGCTGACGCGTCGGGTTGGTAAAGTCAGTGCCATTGGGCGCTAGCCGCGGGTTCTGGTGGGCGGACGATGAGAAGAACCCGTGTGTGCATCACAAAAGTCGGCAGCCGCCAGCGTCTGCCCCCTCTCCCCACAATCGGTTCGGCTTTCAGTGAGGACTCCACTGTGGGGAAGAGGGCTGGGGTGAGGGGGCCACACCGCTCGCTCCAAGCCCCTCACCCCGGCCCTCTCCCCACAGCCACATCCTCCCCGAAAGTTACGCCAATGGTGGGGAGAGGGGGCAGACACATGCCATGCCCTACAATTCTGATGCACACACAGAAGAACCCGCGGCTAGCGCCAAGCGGCTCACATCTCGATCACCCCGATGTGTCATTTCTGTCCGCTCGAAGAAATGTAGGTTCAGGGACGGACGGGCAGATGTGCCCGTCCCACGGGCTGATGCCGGAGGTTATCTTCCCTTGCCCAGGAACGTCTTGATCGACTCGTAGATCGCATCTTGGTTCGGGATTTCGCTCAGTACCAGATTCTCGTGCTTGTCGCCCAGCTTCTTCAGCTCGCGGATGTAGTCGCCCGAGCCGTACGGGCTTTGCACCTGGCCGTAGCAGAACAGATTGCTCTTGGGCAGCAGCTGCTCAACCAGCAGTCGCTGACACTCCTTGCTGTCCTCGCCCCAGTTGTCGCCATCTGAGAACTGGAAGAGGTACAGGTTCCAGTCGGAGATCGGGAAGTCGCGCTCGATAATTTGGATGGCCTTTTGATAGGCCGACGAGATCTTCGTCCCGCCCGACTCCTTCACTCGGTAGAAGGTGTCCTCGTCGACCTCATGGGCCACCGCGTCATGCACGATGTACCGCCGCTGGATGCCGTCGTATTGGTGCTGTAACCAAGCGTCGATCCAGAACGACTCAGCTCGCACGATGGTCTTCTGCTCGTCGGTCATCGAGCCCGACACGTCCATGATGTAGATGATTGCGGCGTTGGCTTGCGGCTGGAACTCGGTCTTCCAGCTGCGAAAGCGTTCGTCCTCTTTGGTCGGGATGATGACGGGGTCAGCGGGATTGTAGATGCCGGTGGCGACCTGGCGTTTGAGGGCTTCTTTATAGGTGCGTTTGAAGTGGCGGAGGGAGTTGGGGCCATGTCGGCTGATAGTCTTGTACTTGTCCTTGCGGGTGGCGAGGGAGTCGTGGCCCTTGGGTTCGATGCGGGGGAGTTCGAGTTCATCGCCGAGCATTTGGGCGAGTTCGGCGATGGAGATTTCGACCTCGCGGACATGCTGGCCAGGGTCACCGCCCGCTTGGCCCTGGCCGTTGGGATCCTGGCCGGGGCCGAGGGGTTGGCCGACCTCGCCGTCTCCCTGGGCGGCTCCGCTGTTGCCTTTGTCGCCGTGGACGAAGTGCGGGATGTCGATACTGGGAACGGGGATGCTGACGGTCTCGCGCCCCTTGCGACCGAGCATTTCGCCGTGGTTGACGTACTGCTTCAAGTCCTTACGGATCTTGCCGCGGACGATTTCGCTGAATCGTTTCAGGTCGCGATCAATGGCACGCGTCATGGCCGGAGCCTCCTGATGGCATTGTCTCAGCGAACAGGAATTCCGAGAAGAGCGATTCCTAGGCGAATGGATCTGATCGGAGAGAATACTGCACCCCAGCATGGTGCATCGACGGCATGGATGAGGATTTCGCGACGATGGGTTGTCTCGTTAGTATTCCATGCGGAAGGTGAATCAGAACCGTCTCTGAGACCAGTCAGCGTTGAATCGTCAGTGCCGAGACATTTTCATGACTCCAGAACAACTCCGCGCAATGCAGGCTCCGATCAAGGCTCGATTTCGTGAGGATCCAGCCGCTGGCCAAGCCGTCTTGGTGGCGACCGGAGATCTCGATCGAGAGCAGTGCGTCTGCCGCATTCCGACCGGGCGAGGACCAGTCACTGAGGCTGGTCTGCATGAACTGACGGGGGGCGATGGCCGCTGGGCGTGTAGTGCCTTGATGCTGCTGGAAGCCCTCATCGGGTGTGCGGGCACCACGGTCTGTGTCGTCTCGACCGCCATGGGGATCGAGTTCACCGACGGGAAAATACTCGCCGAGGGCGACCTCGACTTCCGCGGCACCATGGGTGTCAGCCGCGAAGTCCCCGTCGGCTTTACGGCCATTCGGATCAAGATCGCGCTGAAGACCTCAGCGGATGGGGCAGTCCTCCACAAGCTGCAAGAACTGACGGAGCGCTATTGCGTGGTGGCTCAGTCTCTGCGCACTCCAGTCGAGTGTCTGGTCCAGCGTCGCACGACGTGAAGCCAAGCATGCCCGGCCGAGTTGGCACTGAGGAAATTGCCACTCGCTTAGGCGAGCGGCCCGTGATGGATTACCAGTAGCACGGCCCCCCAGGTCCGTTCCGCCCGGACCTAGGGGTCCAAGCTACGGTCAGTTTCCACTGGCCGCTCGCCTTACGACTTGCGACGTGACCGACTTCTCGAAGTGGGCTTTTCCCCAGGTTTATCCGCGTTCTGGCCGTTCCCTGCCGGAGCAGCGTTGCCCCCAGCGCCAGCCGGTGCGGCATGCATCATTTTGGAAGGATCGGCTCCATTCGCATTGGCATTGGCATTGGGATTCGCATTGGCAGCTGGTGCTGGTGTCATTCCGGCATGCATCATTTTGGAAGGATCGGCTCCATTGGCAGCCGGTGCTGTGGCCGGTGCTGGTGTCATTCCGGCATGCATCATCTTGGACGGATCGGCTCCGTTCGCAGCCGGTGCTGTGGCCGGTGCCGCGTGCGCGTTGGCAGCCCCGCCCTCTTGCATTTGAGCCGCCAAATCGGCTTGATGTTGGTCGTTGAGGTCGTTGATCTTGGTCTTCGATTTTTCTCCGGCGTTAATGACGGCACCCGGGTAGGCCGTAATATCCATCGGGGAACTCCCAAAGGTCGATTTCGCGGCTGCCGCTGCCGAGGCCGCTGCGGCCTCCTGCTGTTCAGCAACCATCGTTTCCAGCATCGGCATGTAGGGAGTGGCCATCGCCAGGGCGTCGGAGACAATTTGACCGGAGAGGGTCATGGTCACCGTGGCGGTGCTTCCACTGGATGTGGCCTGGACTGTGCCGAACATCGAATCCACATGTCCGAGCAATTTCTTGAGCGATTCAGTCGGCATGAGGGGGTTAAATCCCGCGCCGTTCATTTGGGCCATCTGAGCCTGTATTTGAGATCTTGCCTCATCCATCTCTTTCTTTCCCTGCTCCGCTGTCCCCTGTGCCATAGAGGCATTCAAGCTCGAACGAAAAGCCACTGTGGCGTCGGTCCCGAATGTGACTTGATAGCTGACCCCATGAATCCCCTCCACGTTGGCGTCAACCGTCTGTACTCCTGATCGTGTTTTGCGGAACGTGGTGATCCCGAGTTCCTTGAGTTTCGTCTCATCTTTCGGTGCGGCGACGAACATAATACTCGACTTCGTGTCGGCAAACGCAAATCGTTTCGAGGCGGGGGCCGAACCTTGGCCATCAATCGCCCCCTTCAGCTCGGCATCACTCCCCACGAGATAGGTCGTCGAGTTGACCGCGTGGACCAGCACTTTCGGACTGACAGACCCCGCCAGGGCATACACCGCCTTACCGTTGTAGTCTTCCTTGGTCAGAACTGTCGCGGGAGCCGCCGCGAGCTTCGACTCGTCGACAGCTGTCTTGAGTTTCACGACGGCGACAAACCGCTTCGGAGTTTGATCGGCTTGTGCCCCTGGGAACCCGGAATTCCCGCCAGGCTGAATAAAATCAATAATCCCCACGGTCAGCGTATCAATGTCTTTGGCCTGAATGTTCAGCCCCTGGATGAACGCTGCCGCCGGATTGACTTCGCCGCCAAGGGCCATTGGCGGCTGGTTCATCAGCTTCGACAGCGTCGGGTGATCCATGATCGGCTTGAAGATCGGAGCGTTCATCGAGTCCGCGACCCGCACCTGCACCGCCACATCAATATCATCCGGCAACCACTTGACCCAGCTGCTGGAACCCATCCCACTGAAGAGGGAGATCGCCCCGTACACGATCCCGCCGAGGAGTCCGAGCCCCAGCACGACCCCACCGCCAATCATGGCCATCGGGGCGAAACCGCCGCCGCTCTTGGACTTCTTCTTGCCTTTGCCTTTGGCACTCTTGGAACCGCCGTTCGACTTCCCCTTCGAGCGCGGGGCTTCGGCCTCCTCCTCCTCTTCTTCCTCCATGTCGTCCATCGCACCGAAGTCGTCATCCTCCGAGAGGAATTCGTCCTCCGGAGGCTCCTCGACCAGGAACGGCTTCTTACACTTGGGGCAAGGAACCTTCTTCCCGACGAAATTATTGTTCTTCAGCTTCAGCCCGGCACCGCAATGCGGGCAAGAGACGGCCAAGGGAGTGGACATGCAACAACCCCAACTAGAAAGACGCAGAACTGCCTATTGATACACGATATCGAGCAACCACACAGGTGTAAATTGCATTTCCCAAGGAGTTGGATGGATGGACGGGTTCTGTGGATCACCCATTCGTCGGGATGTCGAACGGAATCACAGGACTGACCTTTCACACCAATTGGTGATCCGCTCCCGTTTGGGCGATCCACGGTGACTGCCCCCCCCCGACCCAGATCCAAGATTCTTCATTCCCCCGATCGAGCTTCACATGCCTGAGCGAACATATCCCGTGGGGAGTGGTGGACGGTCAAGTCCGAGCCCTGCTCCAGTACGTTGGCGTCTGACCGATCTGCTGCAATGAATTGGCACAGCGTCTGCTCTGTCGTCTGAACCAGTGTCACACACGCGTCTCACCGTGGATCGTCGGCGAAAGGGTTGTCGGTTCTACCTGGGGAGGGAGCGGCTGCGAGGAGAGAGTCTCGTGAAAGAGCTTGTCACGGTCCTGTCACTGATTGGCGTTGGCCTCTGGGTAGTCCATGAGGGGACTCCGTGGTTGTATCGCCTGGCCATGATGTCGGGGAATTCAGATGAGTCTGCTCCCGACCCGAAGTTCGTCGGTTTCAATGCAGACAGCCCCATCACTCGGCAGGAAATCAAGAGATACCAGGAAATCTACTACAACCCGCAAGGGGCGAAGCTGGAACTGGCTCAATTGCATCGGGCCAGGAAGGGCACCTATTGATGATGGTCCGCCGTTGAGGTCATTCCCATCCGTCATCATTGATCGCGCCGACCTCAAACCCGAGTGAGCGGAGCGCCTCACCGGCTGACTTTTGTAGCCCCTCGTCTTCGTCCGTCTCCAGCGCGGCCCGCAACAGCTGTTCGGCGTTGTCGGGTCGAAGCTTGCCGAGTGCCTCAGCGGCAGCGGCCCGCACTCGGTTTTTGGGATCGGACTGGAGTGCCCGCGTCACCAAGTCGAGGGCTTGTGGAAAGCCAAGATCGCCGAGCGCCTTGATGGCGGCCATGCGAGCCAGCCAGTCCGAGTCCGTCTCAGCCATCTGCTGGAGCGGAGCGAGTGCCCTCTCATCCTGTGTGAGTCCCAGCACGCGTGCAGCGGGGGATCGTGACAGCCGAACCTCGTGATTGAGCAGGGCGACCAGAGCCTCCACCCCATATTGCTTGACCGCCGAGATGAGCCCCAGCAACGACCGCTCCGACCAGTTTCGCACCGTATTCACCGAGTCGGTCAGGCCCCCGACCAGCGCAGAAATGGCCGCTGCACTCTGCTGCCCACCCAATCCCGCCGCAGCCATGGTGCGAGTCAACGCACTCTCCGACGCCAACATCGGCAGCAGAATCGCCGAGATTTCAGGCAGGTTGCATTTGCCGAGAGTCTCCGCCGCCAGTTGCCGTTCGGATTCCGACAAACTTGCTTCCGCGAGGTGGTGAATCAGAGCCCGTACGACCTCGATGTCGGAACTCCCCGCAGCTGCGGGGATCGCCGCGCGGCGGACTTCTTCGGAGGGCGAGCGGAGTTGGTCGAGGAGTTCGGACATGGTGGGAGTGGAGTAGAGGGAGTGGATTACCCGGCGAGCCCCCGGCGTCAGCCGGATGGTTCTCCCCGTCGGGCAGCTTTCTCACGTGCTCGTTCGGAATACCAGAGGGCTGATGCCCAATGGCACTGACTTTACTAACCCGACGCGTCAGCGAGGGGGAGCGTAAGCGACTTTTTCCCGTGCTATCCTCGCTGACGCGTCGGGTTGGTGAGTTAAAGTCAGAACCAGTGGGCTGACGCCGCCCCGCTCGCCATCTCGGTTTCAAGCCCTCTTGACCATGCCAAGATCGACCAGCTTCTCGCGACACTCATCTCGCTCGCGAGACCGCTGAAGCGGACGCCACTGTTCGTCCTGAGCCTCTAGGAACAGCTCATCACCCACGGGCATGCCGACTCCCTGCGAGGCTGCCAACTGGGTCAATCGCTGAATGACGCCCGACTCCAACCGCGACAGCGCCAAGGCATCGCGGCGATAATCAATGAACGCCTCCCACACGATCGGGAACAGTTTGGCCACGATCTGCTCGCCGATCATCGTCGCGTACTGCCGGATTTCGAGCTGGGCGTGCGAGTCCATCCGCAGCGCCAGGAAGTGCAGCAGGTTGTGCAGGTCGATTTTCCAGTAGGCTTCCGTGTAGCTGCACAGCGGGAGGTCTTTGCGGGCCTGTTCGCGGGCGACGCCGACTTCCAGCCGTTCGCGGTACAGGCGTTCGGCGGACTTCTGGAATTCGGATTCGGACTCGGTCAGCTTCTGGCCCATCTCGGTGGAGAGGAAGCCTTCGCTGCCCTGCCGATTGGTCGTGGCCTGGGTCCGCCACTCCTCGGGCAGGGTCGTTTGCAGCGAGTCGATCGCCACCGAGTAGCGCGTGCTGTACTCGTTGACGCTCGCCATGCGGTGCCGAATCCACTGCCGCCAGCAATCCATCGGCACGCGGACCAGCAGCTTGATCTCGGCCATTTCGAGCGGGGTCGTGTGCCGATGTCGCATCAGATAGCGGATGAGAGTGCGGTCGTCGGAGACGTGCCGGGTGCCCTCTCCATAACTGACGCGGGCGGCCTGGACCACTGCTGAATCATCGCCCATCGTGTCGACGAGGCAGACAAACCCGTCGTTGAGAACCGGGAACTTCTTCCAGCGCAGTGCTTCGACTGTTTCAGAATTGGAGGCCATGGGTTTCCTGCACCGTTTTGATTTGTGTGGCTGGAAGAGTTCGAAGTGTCACGCGCGAGCGGTCCGTCGCGGACACTTCTTCCTCCGAGTCAAATCGCCATCGCGACCGGAGGGTGGGTGATTCTGGCGACTGGGTCGATTGGATGCCAGCCGAGGGAGGAAGCGGAGGGGCACCCGAGCCGGAATCGTGAATCATGGCCTTCCCACTGGCCTCGTGACTTGGGACAGCAGTTGTTCGCTTTGCCAATCAGGCGTGCTGTATTTCAGGCATCCCCGCTCAGGACTCGTTGTCGCTCGTGATGATTGCTCGTGATCACAAGAAACGGAGAACTCTGCCTCGTACTCAAGGGCAGGGCAATCGCATGTCGGGCCCGCGAATTGGTTCAATGATGGCATGGGAATGATCCTCCTCCAGGGGGGCAAATGGTCTTGCCTGGAATCGACGAAGGAGAGAAGAAATGGCGACGGACCGGTTGTGTCAAATCGATAAACATTTTGCGTTGGTGACCGATCCTCGGGTGGAACGGGGGACGAATTATGATCGGGGCGCGCAGTGACCATCGCGGAACTCTATCGCTGCCGCTGGCAAGTCGAACTGTTCTTCAAATGGATTAAATATCACCTGCGAATTAAAGCGTTTTACGGCAACACCGAGAATGCCGTGAAGACCCAAGTCTGGACTGCGATCAGCACCTGCGTCCTCGTGGCCATCGTCAAGAAGGATCTGAAACTGGAACTGGAACTGGAACTGGAACTGAGCCTCGACGAGATATTGCCGATTCTGAGCATCACCCTGTTCGAGAAAACCGAGATCTTTCCGGTACTTTCCAACACTTCCACGCCAATCCCACCAACCCCTTCTCATAAGCAGTCGACGCTGGACGACTTATCGCCGGACAGTTGTGTGCTGTCTCTCTCCGAAGAGTCGAATGATTCAACTGTAATCTTTGCCTCAACACGAATTCAAAAGAAAACACGCCTGGGAGAGTCAACGATGCGGGAGCGTCCTTGCCCGGTGCCGTCCATGCTCCAACGAGTTGTGGGGACCCGAATGGAGTTACTGAGTGTTCCGCATCGTGTCCTGTTCCCAGGCGTGCCGGTCCTCTTGGAGACCCTGCACGAATTCTGGTGGGGGATCGAGAATCGCGACGATTGAAAAAACGGAGAGCGCCAGGCCGCTTTCGCATCCTTGGGTCGCAGCACCATCCGTGTGCTGACGCTGCCCGTTGTTTCAATCCTTGAGACGCCCGACGCTCCGTCCGATTCTCAATCCGTGAGACTCTTAAACAGAGGACCAAAGTCCGGCATATCCTGTCGCAGTTGCTCCATCCACGCTTTGGGGTTCCAGACCTCGACACAGACGACCGCACCGACCACCATCACGTCCTGGTTCTTGTCGACATCCAGGAATTCGCGAAAGCCCTCGGGGATCAGGAGACGCGACCGATTGGCCAGCTGCGTCTCTTGAGACCGGGTGGAGAGCAGTCGACCGAGGCGTTGGACCTCGCTCCACTTCTGCTCCATCTTGCCCATCTGAATCTTCTGGCGGATCAGTGCGACTCCGTCGTTGATCCGCTGTTGCCAGTCACTGGCACGCCACAGGCTGAGACAGCCATAGCGTTCCTTCGCAATGATCGTATTCCCCGCATCGTCCGTGATGGCCGCCGCAAACTCCGCTGGCAAGGTCAAGCGGAACCGCTCATCGAGCGTTCGCTTGATCTCCCCAGTGATGAATGTTTCGGGTGTTGCTGGCATGCCGGAGGAACACAATCAAAAGGGTGTTTCGCGAAGTGTTGAGGCTTCGCACCTGTGAACCCGTGACTGACTGGAATTGGGCCTGAAACCCACATTGAACCAGATTTCAAAGAGCGTTGTGGGCGTGAAACCCACGAACGAGAATTTAGCGGGAGGATTCTGCCCGTCAATCCGAGAGAACCTTCTTTTCCGGTTTTTCCGGCAGGTTTTGCGGGGGGTGGTGATTCGCTGAGGCCAATGGCGGATCGCCATTGACCAATGGCCAGAAGGACAGCGAGCCTACATCATCCCGGATTGGGCGAGTTCCCCACAATCGGGCGTTCGTACAACGACCGGTCTGGCGCAGCTGCCCTCGACCCCAACGACATCCTGGAAGTCCTGACAAGACTCGCGGTTTGATGCATACCGCTTGGCAGCAGCCGAGGTGTGGAATACCGCGGAGATGCCAGTGTTTTCTGCAGTTTCGAAAACAGAGGTGGAACCACGGAACACCCAGCGCAGCCTACGGGCCGCAACCAACATGGAAAACAGAGAGTTCGCTGCCAGTCCGCTTCCCCTTTGCGCCCATGCGCCTTTGCGTCTTTGCGTCTTTGCGTGAAATTCTGAAATGTCGCGGTTCCAGTCGGACAGAAGATTTCAACGCAAAGGCGCCAGGACGCAAAGGGGGAAGCTGGCAGTTCGGACCGGTCCTCCTCCGGAAATTTGCGCAGCGCGCGAACATTCTTGACGTGAGTCGTACGGAATACACGAAAAAGAATTGGGAGGAAATCGTTGGGCAGGAGGCGATTTCCGCATGTCACATCGCCCGCGAGACAGACGTTCGCCCCTCAGCGAGACTTTCGAATGACGCAACGTTTCCTGTGATTTTTTCGTGTATTCCGTGGTTCAACCCTCTGGTCATTGGAAGGACATCCCGACTTCGCGAAGTCGGCTGATGTCATTCCACCGGCACACCGGGTTGGCGAGGCGAATTCCGTGGTTTTCACACCTAGGAAGCCCTGCCCCTTTGGGGTACTGAGCCAGCCAGAATGCTGGACGCTTACGCCTCCGCCAACTCCTCGCTCAGCACGCACCACTTCTCTTCGGCCTCGGTCAGTTGGGCGGCGATGACGATCATCTCCATGTGAACCTGCATCGCCAGTTTGGCATCGCTGGTGTTCATGATCTGCTCGTTGAACGCCTTCTTCTCGCTGTCGAGGCGGGAGATCAGCTTCTCGATATTGTTGATCTCTTTGCGGATCTCGCGCTCGTTGCGTTTCGCAGCCTTGGGTGCCACTTTCGCAGCGGCCTTGCTGGCTTGGACGGGAGCCTTGGAGAGCTTGCTGGTGGCCAGTTCGCGTTCGCCGTCCTCAATCTCCTTGTTGATCGAGTACAAGTACGCCTCGTAGTCGCCGTAGTAGTTCACCACGCGGCCATCGCGGACCTCAATGATGTGCGACGCCACACGCTTCATGAAGTGGCGGTCGTGGCTCGTGAAGATCACCGTGCCCTTGAACCCCAGCAGCGCCTCGGCCAGCGAATCGACCGTGTCGACATCCAGATGGTTTCCCGGTTCGTCGAGGATCAGAATGTTGCACTGGCTGAGCATCACCCCGGCCATGCACAGACGTGCCCGCTCGCCCCCCGACAGCACCGAAATCTTCTTGTAGATCGCGTCGCCTCGGAACAGGAGCGACGCCGCCGCGTTGAGGACTTCCTGCGTCTTAGTCCCCAGCGGAGCGTGCTCTTCGAGGTACTCAAACACCGTCTGCTTATCGGGCAGGCTGGTGTAGACGTGCTGGGCATAAATGCCGATCTTGCAGCCGTGACCCCAGCGGACCTCGCCCTTCAGCGGGGACAGTGAGTCGACCAGCGAACGCAGGAACGTGGTTTTTCCCTGGCCGTTGTCCCCCACGATGGCCGCGCGGCTGCCGTGGTCGACCTCAATGTTAATCTCGCTGGCGACGGGCCGCTCGGGGTAGCCGATGGTCAAGTCGACGCAGCGGAGGGCGGTCCCCTTGCGGCCCTCGACCTGCGGAGGACGGATCGAAACCGAAGGCTCTTCGGCCGCGATCTCGGTCACTTCCAGGCGTTCCAACTGCTTCGTTTTGCTGCGGGCCTGGGCGGCGGAACTGGCGCGGGCTTTGTTCTTGGCGATGAAGACTTCGAGCTGCTTCATCTTCATCTGCACGGTGGCGTTGGTCTTTTCGAGGCGAAGCTTGTGCTCGGCCTGGTACTCCAGAAAGGCATCGATCTTGCCGGGAAACATCGTCAGCTTGCCGCGCGACAGATCGAGCGTCTGCGTGCAGGTTGCCCCGAGGAACGCCCGATCATGCGAGACGATCAGGCACGCCTCTTTATAATTCCGCAAGAAATGTTCGAGAAGAATCTGCGTCCGCAGGTCGAGGAAGTTCGTCGGTTCGTCGAGCAGCAGCAGGTTCGGATCGTGCAGCAGCAATGCCGCCAGCTTGACGCGAGTCTGCCATCCGCCGGAGAGCTTCGACACCGGCCCGTCGAGGTAATCGCCCTTGATTTCGAACTGCCCAGCGACTTCGCCGCAGCGCCAGTCGGGCTGCCCGCTGTCTCGCATCAGGAACGCCAGCGCCGTCTCTCCGGGTTGGAATGGGTCGTGCTGTCTCAGATATCCCAGCCGCAGCCGGGGATGGCGAATCACTTCGCCCGTTTCGAGTTCCTCTTCGCCCAGCAGCACCCGCAGCAGCGTACTCTTGCCCGCTCCGTTGCGACCGACGAAGCCCACCTTCACGTCATCGGTGATCGACGCCTCGGCCCCGTCCAGCAGCACTTGCGAGCCGTAACTCTTGTGGGCATCCCGAATTTGCAGCAACACAGCCATGTTCGAACCAGTCCCGACAACCAACCGATTCCGAGCGAGACGACCTCGTCCTCCCGGAAAAATGTGAGGGAGGAGTGTATCGGCAGAGGCCACGAGGCGGGAGGGGAAACCAAAAGTCGGACAGGCCACGTGTGTGCGTCAGAATTGTCGGCAGCAACGAAATCCTGCCCCCTCTCCCCACTGTCTGCGTGATTTTCGGGGAGGACATGGCTGTGGGGAGAGGGCCGGGGTGGCCTGCTGAAACGGCCAGACACTGGGCAGCTTGGAGCCTCACAGCGAACGCGATTTTGTGACTCACCACAGCCCTTTGACGACCTCAGAACGAGTGCTTGGCCGGACATCAGATCTGTGCCAATCTGTGACATCTGCGTACCACACTTCGATCTGGCTCCCCTTGGCCACAGGCAGGTTTTGTACACAGATTTCACAGATTCACACAGATTGAGGAGTTGGCCTGTGGCGATGGCGACTCGATGGAGTGGAGGTTGTTCGATGCGGTGGCTGGGAATCGTTGACCGTTTA
>JAYSUV010000524.1:0-10102 GCA_043718945.1 Planctomycetota bacterium | reverse complement strand
TGATCTCATGGCGAAGCAGGCATAGGGCGGGGAATACAGATGCAGCGGCAACTGGTCGGTGTAGTGACTCGGGATCAGAACAGCAAGACGCGACGTGTGGAAGTCGCTCGTCTCTATCGCCATCCGAAGTATGGTAAGATTGTTCGCGCACGGACGATCTGCTATGTCCACGATGAAACCGAAGTCTCCCGCAAGGGCGATATGGTGGAAATTGTGGAATGTCGCCCACGTTCCCGGACAAAACGGTGGGAACTCGTACGTGTGGTTCAGATGGGGAATCGTGCTCCAGCGGTTTCCGAGACTGTCCAAGCGACTGTCTAGTGGAGTCGTTTCAGGACTCGCGGTTTTATCGACCGCATTGTGAAGGGGAATCAACATGATTCAGATGCAGACCATTCTCGATGTCGCCGACAACACGGGTGCCAAGCTCGTGCGCACGATTCGAGTTCTGGGACCGACTCATATTGGGTGGGGCAGCCTGGGCGACATTGTCGTGTGCAGCATCCAGAAAGCCATCCCAGGCGCTCCGGAAGCGGTACGACATGGGAAGGTCGTCAAGGGGGTCATCGTCCGTTGTCGTAAGGCGACTCGTCGTGCAGACGGCAGCTACGTCCGCTTTGACAGTAATGCCATTGTGCTGATTGATGCGGACAACAATCCTCGCGGTACACGCATTTTCGGAGCTGTGGCTCGCGAACTGCGGGAAAAGAAGTTCACGAAGATCCTGAGCCTGGCGAGTGAGGTCGTCTAATCATGAAAATCAAAAAGGGCGACATGGTGGTGGTGATCTCCGGCGATGAAGCAGCTGCTTCACCGAAGCGGGTCTCACAAGTCCTAGAAGGCGGCATGAAAGTCGTTGTCGAAGGCGTCAATGTGGTTCAGCGCCATGTGAAGAAGGGGCATCCGAAAAGCCCACAAGGGGGTCGGCTGCGTTTCGAGAAGGCCATCTACGCCTCGAACGTGATGTTCTACTGCGATTCATGTAAGAAGCCGGTTCGGATTGGTCTTCGATTTGCTGCGGATGGCTCCAAGGAGCGATTCTGCAAGAAGTGCAACACCTCAGCCGGGCGCGTCAGCCCGCCCCGAGGCTAAGTGCATCTGAAGTTTGAGACGCGATGAATTCAGACTCCGGTTGGTATCGGAATCTCATGTCGTCATCGCAACACTGGGAATTGAGTCATGCCTCCTCGTCTTCTGGATCGCTATCGCAGCGAAATCGTGCCTCGTCTTGCGATCGAGTTTGGCACCACTAACCCCCACGCATTGCCTCAGGTCAAGAAGATCGTCGTAAGCATGGGCGTGGGCCGCGCTATCGGAGATCAGAAGATTCTCCAGGAAGTCTCTCAACACCTGGGTGCGATCACTGGCCAGAAGCCTGCGATCACCAAAGCCTCCAAATCGATCTCGAACTTCAAGTTGCGTGAGGGCATGCAAGTCGGTTGCCGGGTTACTCTTCGTGGTGCGAAGATGTACGAATTCCTCGACCGCCTGATCAACATTGTGCTGCCTCGAGTGCGCGACTTTCGCGGTGTCAGCTTCAAGGCTTTCGATGGCTCCGGCAACTACAGCATGGGACTCGGCGAGCAAACCGTGTTTCCAGAAATCCAGGCTGACAAGATTCAGAATGTTCAGGGGATGAATATTGCGATCGTGACCAACGCCGGGACCGATGAACGCGGACGAATTTTGCTACGAGAGTTTGGCATGCCGTTCCGCAAGGAAGTCGTCAAGCCTTAGTTTCTGTGTGACAGGTCACTGAACCGCCTGTGGCATGGAACTTACTCCTCACCACCACTACACTCCCGAGCCCGCAAAACTTTCGCATCGCCCCACTCCTCCGACGATGCGTGTGAGATCACAAGGATTCCAAGATGGCCAGCACTGCGAAGATCGTGAAAGCTGCTCGCAAGCCAAAATTCAGCAGTCGCCTTGAGCGTCGTTGTCAGCTGTGCGGTCGGCCACGTGCTGTGTATCGCAAGTTTCTGGTCTGCCGAATTTGTTTCCGCAACCTGGCCCTGGATGGTCTGATCCCTGGAGTGAGAAAGGCGAGCTGGTAGTCCAGTCGCTGAAGGAACCCCCGAACCATGATGACAGACCCGATTGCTGACATGTTGACCCGCATCCGCAATGCCGTTCTGATTGAACGACTGACTGTGGATGTGACTCACTCAGTCCAGAAGGAAGCCCTCGCTGCGGCCCTGCAGCGTGAAGGTTTTATCTGGGACTTCGAAGTGTCTCAGAATGCGGATCCCTCTCAGAAAGCTGCGGATGGAAACGTGATTCCTGGGAAGGTTCTGCCAGGCAAGACTCTCAAGGTCAACCTGAAGTATGGCCCGAATGGCGAACGTGTGATCCAGAAGATCAAGCGTGTCAGCAAGCCAGGGTTGCGACACTACAAGGGTGTCGGTGAGATGCAGCCCGTTCTGAATGGTCTCGGCATTACGATTCTCACGACGAGCAAGGGTGTTCTGAGTAGTCGTGAAGCGAAGGCTCAAAACGTCGGCGGCGAAGTTCTCTGCGAAGTGTGGTAAGTCCGGGTGTGGTGTAGATCGAGGGTCTCGACTCCGGTTTCCGAAGAAGGTGAAGCATGTCACGAATTGGAAAAAAGCCCGTCGCCGTTCCCGCCAACGTGAACGTTACGATCACGGGTGGAGAGCTCAAGGTCAAGGGGCCGAAGGGCGAGTTGAAGCTGGACTGGAACCCGGCCATGACCGTCGAGTTCGACAGCGCTAAGGGAGAGATCCTCGTCAAGCGGCCCGATGACAATCGCGTCAATCGGGCTCTGCACGGACTGACTCGCGCACTGATCAACAACATGGTCGTCGGTGTCCAGAAGCCTTTCGAGAAGAGGCTGGAGATCATCGGTGTCGGCTATCAGGCGACGTTGAGCGGGAAGTCCATCTCTCTGCAGGTGGGCTACGCCAACATCATCAAGCTCCCGATTCCCGAGGGCGTGACCTGCGTCCTGGCCAAGCCCACTGATATTCAGATTAGTGGCATCGACAAGGCAGTCGTGGGTCAGTTTGCAGCTAACATTCGTCGTGTTCGTCCTCCGGAGCCTTACAAGGGCAAAGGAATTCGGTACACTGGTGAGCAGGTTCGTCGCAAGGCTGGCAAGGCCTTCGGCAGCTAGTGAGTATTTGAACATTTCCCACTGGATCAGGTGTCAGGTGGGGCGTCGGTTGATCAGAACAGGTGTGAGATGAGTCTCGAAAAGCGATTGGCTGACCAGCGTGAGCGGCGGAAGTTCCGTGTGCGGAATCAACTCCGTTCGAGCGGTCGTCCACGGCTGTCGATTTTCCGGAGCGGGAAGCACATCTACGCTCAGGTTATTGATGATTCCATCGGCCAGACTGTGGCCTCCGCTTCGACCGTTGAGAAGTCTCTCGGTGGGGCCGGTACCTGCCATAGCAACTCCGAGGGCGCGATCCGGGTTGGCAAGGCTATTGCCGAGCGATCCGTTGCCAAGGGTGTGGTTCAAGTTTGCTTTGACCGTGGCGGAAGCCGCTATCATGGACGCGTCGCTGCTTTGGCGGATTCAGCTCGTGAATCTGGACTCGACTTCTAGGGACTCGTCATACGGTGGGCCCGTCTCGGGTCTGGGAGTAGATCATGTCACGTGGTGGTTCTCAGGGTGGTGATTCCTCAAATTCACCAGAACGCGTCATTCAGATCCGCCGCTGTGCGTGCGTGGTGAAGGGTGGTCGCCGCTTTAGCTTCACGGCTCTGGTTGTCGTCGGCGACTCCAACGGCAAGATCGGTGTCGGTTACTCCAAGGGTACCGAAGTTCCAGTCGCTGTGGAGAAGGCCACCAAGCAAGCTCAAAAGCGATCCCAGCGTTTTCCGCTGACGGGGACCACGATTCCTCACGCAGTCGAGGCTCGGTACGGGTCGTCGCATGTCAAGCTCATGCCCGCACCCGCCGGTACTGGAATCATCGCGAGTGCGACTATTCGCATGGTGGTAGAGTCGGTCGGTGTGAAAGACATTCTGACCAAGAAGCGTGGTTCCAGTAACCCTGCGAACGTCGTTCAAGCCACTCTGATGGCGCTTGGCAAGCTGCGGACGCGAGAAGATGTCGCCCGTCTGCGTGGAGTTGAGGTCTAACATGATTCTGAGTGATGTCCATCAAGGCGTTCATACCAATCGCAAGCCGAACCGCAAGGGGCGTGGCTGTGGATCAGGGCACGGCAAGACCAGCGGTCGCGGGCACAATGGTGCCGGTAGCCGTCGCGGCAACAGCCACCGTCCTGGCTTCCAGGGTGGTCAGAAGCAGCTGTTTCGTCTGGTGGCGAAGCGAGGCTTCAACAACAAGGAGCATGCGGCGATTGTCGTGGCTCTGAATCTTTACCAGCTTGAAGAGGCCTTCACCTCGGGCGATACGGTATCCCTGGAGTCTCTTCACGAGAAGGGCTTGGTTAAACGTCGTTTCGACGCGATCAAGATCCTGGGTGACGGCGAGTTGACTCACAAGCTGACCGTGAAGGTCCATCGCTACTCACGTTCTGCTGAAGAGAAGATTCGTGCCGCTGGTGGTACGGTCGAAGTGATCTGATGGATTGAGCTCTCGATTGACCCAGTTGAGTGGCATCGAATACAACATCGAGTGAAAGGCGTTCCTGTTTCGCCTTTCACTCGTTTTCGTTTGTGGCTTCCCGGTTAGGACGCGTTGGCATGCTGGCCCGAATTCTCTCCGTTTTTCGCATTCCTGAGTTGCGACAGAAGATCATCCTCACGTTGATCCTGCTGGGTGTTTACCGGCTGGGATTCTACATCCCCCTCTCGTTCTTGGATCAGGAAAAGTTCTTCGATGACTTGCGACGTCTCACGGAATCTCAAGGGGCCATGGGGCAGGTGATGCAGGCGATGTCGATGTTCTCGGCATCCAGTATCGGGAACGCGACGATCTTCGGCTTGGGGATCATGCCCTACATCTCGGCCTCGATTATCTTCCAACTCCTCGCAACGGTCTATCCTCCATTGGAGGCCCTTCAGAAGGAGGGGGAGGGAGGCCGCAAGAAGATCAACGAATACACTCGCTACGCCACCGTCGTGATCTGCTTAGTGCAGAGCTTCCTGTGGGTCATGTATCTCCGCAATCAGGGCTTCATTCTAGACTCTTACAACGGCTTGTTCGGCTGGATCGCCGCTACGCTGACGATGACTGCGGGCACCGTCTTCTTGATGTGGATCGGCGAGCAGATCGACGAATTCGGTATCGGCAACGGGATCAGCCTGCTGATCATGGCGGGTATTCTGTCTCGTATCCCTGATGCCATCAAAGAGCTTCTGGGCCCCGCCTTTGCGGGCGGCAGCTTTAACATTCAGCTGGGATCAAAGGCTGGGATCGACAAGCTACTTCTGCTCGGCGGCTTGTTTGTGGCTGTCATCGTCGGTGTGATTTCAATGACCACGGCCACACGCCGCATCCCGATTCAGAGTGCCAAGCATGTGCGAGGTCGGACTGTGACCGGCGGACAGCGACAGTCGCTGCCACTACGTATTAATCAGTCGGGCGTGATGCCCATCATCTTCGCTTCGAGCCTGCTTTTGATTCCGATCACGCTCCTTAACGAGCTCGGAAAGATGGCAGGACGCAGTGATTATAGTTGGGTGAAAGCCATGGAGCCGTTCCTGCAGATTCTGAATGCCAGTGACCGGGGATTCATTTACAACCTTCTGTTCATCTTCCTGATCTACTTCTTCTGCTACTTTTGGACGGGTATTACCTTTAATCCGAAGGATATCTCCGAGAACCTGAAGGATCACGGTAGCTTCATCCCCGGTTACCGTCCTGGGGCACGGACAGCGGATTATCTGGATCAGGTGATGCACCGGATCACCTATGTCGGAGCGGGGTTCCTGGCCATCATCGCGATTGTGCCGACGATCGTGGCCTCCTCGATGCAGATTTCCCCGCTCGTGGCGAGCTTCTACGGGGGCACGGGCCTCTTGATTTGCGTGTCGGTCGCGCTGGACTTGGTGCAGAAGATTGACAGCCACTTGGTGATGATGAACAAGGGTGGCCTGCTGGAAGCAGACGACCCGGCCTAGTGACAGTGGCTACGTTCGCCAGTGCGTAGGCATTCGGAACTTTCGTCGGGATGCAGGCGATGGCTTCCGAAGTCTTATGCAACGAGAGGAAGGCCTAGTCGAGTGATCTCCCTGAAAAGCCGCCGCGAGATGCGGCTGATGCGGGCGGCTGGAATCGTGGTGGCCGAGGCACATCAGGCCGCAGCTCGCTTGATCCAGCCCGGTGTCACAACTCGCGAACTCGACTCAGCTGTTGCGGCCGTGTTTCGGAGGCATGGGGCGGAGCCTCTTTTTTTGGGATTCCCGGGCAAGGTTCCCTTCCCGGCGGTGACCTGCACCAGTCTCAACGAGCAGATTGTTCACGGGATTCCTGGGGACACGGTGCTGAAGGTTGGCGACATACTCAGCGTCGACACGGGCTGCCGACTTGCCGGGTGGTGTGCTGACTCAGCCTGGACGTATGCGGTGGGTGAGGTCGACAGCGGCAGGCAGCGGCTGATGGACGTGGGCAGCGAGTTGCTGCGAGTGGCGATTACAGGTCTGGCGGAGTGCCAGCGGTGGGCTGAGGTGGCTCAACGTATGCAGCTGGTGGCGGACAGGGCAGGGTACTCCCTCGTGGAGCAGTTTGTCGGGCATGCCATCGGCCGGGAGATGCACGAGCCTCCGCAGGTCCCGAACTTCTTCGAAAAGGATGGCAAGGATGACTTCGAAATCCGTCCTGGGCTGGTGCTGGCGATCGAGCCCATGCTGAATGCCGGTGCAGCGGGGGTGAAGATTCTGGACGACCACTGGACAGCTGTCACGGAGGATGGACGGCCCAGTGTTCACTTTGAGCACACGATCGCAGTGACAGCGGACGGCCCGCGACTGATTACGGCGGGTGTGGGTGGTGTGGCAGGGATGCTGGGATTTGTGGAGTTTTGAATTTTTTCCCGGTTGCTTGCTTCAGAGTGCTAGGGGCGATTACACTGCTCCGCTTGCTTTTTGGTGGCACGCCGTTTCGTGTTTCCGTGAGGCGGTCATTGATCGAAAGGTGTGTGGGACGTGAAGGTTCGGGCAAGCATTAAGCGGATTTGCGAAGGCTGCAAGATCGTTCGGCGCAAGGGACGCGCTTACGTGATTTGCTCCTCCAATCCTCGCCACAAGCAACGCCAGGGTTAAATTCCCGGGTGAGTCGCAAGACATTCGAATTCGATTTTCGCTGGGGCACCTCGTGTCCGCAGCTTCTGGAGATGAGTCATGCCACGTGTACTCGGGGTCGACATCCCGAACGATAAGCCGACATACATTGCACTGCAATACCTACACGGGCTGGGCTTTGTGCTCGCCATGGAGGTCTGTCATAAGCTGAACATCGCTCCTCAGCGTCGGGCTCGGGAACTGTCGGAAGATGACATTCAGCGTCTCAACGTGGCACTCGACGCGGATTACACCGTCGAGGGACAACTCCGTCGCCAGGTCATGGAGCACATCGGTCGTCTGAAGGCGATTTCCAGTTATCGGGGATTGCGTCATCGTCGCAGCCTGCCGGTCCGCGGTCAGCGGACCAAGACGAATGCCCGCACCCGCAAGGGTGTCAAGAAGACCGTCGCAGGCAAAAAGGGTGTGAAGGATCGCAAGTAAGACCTTGGACCTTCGGGTCGCAGGGTGGTCTTGGTGCAAGAGGTTGCAGCCATTCGCGAGGCAGGCCCACTCGCCCAGCAGGTCATCTAGGCAGGTTCAGTTCAGTTCAATTTCGTACGGGATGCAGACGTGAGTACAGCGAAGCAGGGCAAGAAGAAAAAAGTTCGCAAGAACGTGACCAAGGCCATTGCCCACATCCGGGCGAGCTTTAACAACACGCTCGTGACGATCACCGACATCAACGGCGATGTGCTGTGCTGGGGCAGCGCCGGAACCGTGGGCTTCAAGGGGTCTCGTAAGAGCACTCCCTTCGCCGCTCAACGGGCGTCGGAAACATGTGCGGACAAGGCTCGCAAATTCGGCGTCAAAGAGATGGAAATCCGCGTCAACGGACCCGGCTCCGGTCGCGAAAGTGCCATCACCGGCCTCCAGATTTCGGGCATCTCCATCCGCAGCATTGAAGACATCACACCGCTGCCACACAATGGATGCCGGCCACGCAAGCGTCGCCGCGTCTGAAGTCGCAAGCCGGCCTGCGAAACACAGGCCGCGTCGAACACGGAATTTCGCTGCAGGAGGATGAGGCCCCGAGCCTCTATCACTCGAAGGCAGCTAAACATCGGATTGAGGGGGATGCAGCATGCGGATTCGTTGGCGTAATCTAGAACTGCCGAGTCGAGTGGTCCCTGAACGCGAAACCATGACGGCCACCTATGGCAAGTTCGTGGTCGAGCCGTTTGAACGCGGATTTGGTCACACCATCGCGAACAGCCTGCGTCGCATTCTGTTGTCGAGCCTGGAAGGGAGTGCGGTCACCCGTGCCAAAATCCACGGAGTTCAGCACGAATTCACCACCATTCCTGGTGTGGTCGAAGATGTGACCGACATCTGCCTGAATCTGAAATCGTTGGTCGTCAAAAACCACTCGACTACCACCAAGACTCTGCGAATCGAGCGTCATGAGCCGGGCGTCGTGACCGCAGGCGATGTGATTTGTGATGATCAGGTCGAAGTCATCAATCGTGACATGGTCATTGCCACGGTCACCGATTCGGTTCCGCTCAATATCGAACTGACTGTCGAGAACGGTCGCGGCTACACCACAGCTGCGGAAATCCACGAGAAGCTGCCCGAGTTGGGAGTGATCCCCCTCGACGCCGCGTTCTCGCCGGTGACCCGTGTGCGGTACAAGGTCGAAGACACCCGTGTCGGACAGCGGACGAACTACGACAAGCTGACCTTGGAGATCTGGACCAACGGCACCGTCAAGCCAGACATGGCACTGGTTGAAGCTGCTAAGATCCTCCGCAAGCACCTCAACCCATTCATCAACTACCGCGAGCCGGGTCCGGAATTGCCTCCGGAAGCGGGGCTCAAGGGGATGCTGGATCAGACCGGATATGCTCCGATCGATCTCGAGTTGGAAGATCGTCTGGGGCAGTCGCTGGCAGAACTCAATCTGTCGGTGCGGGCCACGAACTGTCTCGAATCCGAGGGGATCACCTCGGTTCGCCATCTGGTCGGTCGCTCGGAAGATCAGCTGTTGCAGGTCCGCAACTTCGGTGAGACGACCCTGACGGAAGTCAAGGAACGTCTGACACTGCTGGGGTTGCGGCTCGGAATGAAGGTCCCGAATGAGGGTGCGCTGCGTAAGTAGCCAGACTCGTCGGAAATTGGACAACTCTCGGATTGTGTGAGAACGGGTGCGGATATGCGACATCGTCTTCGAGGCCGAACACTGGGACGGACATCGTCCCACCGCCATGCCATGTTTTCGAATATGGCGGCGAGCCTGATCAAGACTGCGACTCGGGAGCTGGATCCTGAGAAGCGCTGGATCGTCCCGGGCCGCATCGAGACTACGGTCCCGAAGGCCAAGGAGCTTCGCCCCTATGTCGAGAAGCTGGTGACGATGGCTCGTCGCGCTTTGCCTTATCAGGCCAAAGCCGCCGAGTTCGCCACCTCCGCGGCTCGCAACTCCACCGAGTGGGTGGAATGGCGGAAGTCCGAGAACTGGAACAAGTGGAACCAGGCCCTCGCCCCCGCCATCGCGCTGCGTCGGCGGGCCTTCGCTTTGCTGCGGGACAAGGAAGCCGTCTCGACCCTGTTCGAGAAGATCGGCCCCGCGCTTAAAGATCGCGAAGGCGGCTACACTCGTATTGTGCGGTTGCCTCGCGTTCGCCAGAATGATGCTAGCCCCCTGGCCATCATCGAGTTCGTCGGCAACGACCGCGACCGCAAGAAGCAGCGCACAGCACCCGTCGTCGAGCAGTCCACTGCCTCGAACTAGTCACTGTCTGAGCGGAGACCTCCGAGAGCGACATCTCAGATCATAAGGGCAGGCGATTTCGCCTGCCCTTATTGTTGCCAACCCACCCAAGCGATCGGTCAGACTTTGTCTGACCCGTGGGATAGGCTTCCAGCCTGTCATCTTCAGGGAACGACA
>JAYSUV010000523.1:0-1301 GCA_043718945.1 Planctomycetota bacterium | reverse complement strand
GTCTTACCCAGTACGACTCTCTCATTCGCAACCCTCCCCCGGCTTTCGCCGACGCACCCTGACTCCGCCACCCCACCGGGAGCGGCACGGCGTGAGCCTGCCGAGGCGTTCTCGGTCTCTCCGCGTCATCCACTGCCCATCCCGAATCGGTCTGCGCGTCCCCAACATCAGTCCGCCAATTCGCGACAGCGGGGGCCTCGGCAGGCGGACGCCGTGTCGCTCTCCGGGGAGATTGACCTGCCCCGTCCGACGGATGCCCTCATCCGCCGGGTACGCGACGGACAAGGATGTCCGTCGGACATTCCGGACGCTCCTTTCACCAGAGATCGAATCGCAGCTGCGGGGCGGGCGGAGAAACTCGTCCCCTCGCCACCCGCGAGGGTGCTGCGCGAGACCCTGAGAACCACGCTGTCCTAGGACATTCAACAAGTCACCGAAAAGGAACGCAGTGATGAGCAGGTGGTCACGAAACTCGGTTTGACGTGAATTTGCAAAAATCCACCTCTAGAGCAGATTGGCGCTTGGTCTTTACGCATTCCCAGCCCGCGAATCCCCGGCGTCTTTGCCTCGAAGGGGTGTGACTCGTCAGCCCAGCGGCAGAGCGAAACGACGAAGTCGTGCAGCGCCGCCCTGGGGTCGCTGAGGTCATTGTGCCCAGCCCTGTAGGGGCACCACTCCGAGTCACCCAAATCGTGCCGCCCTTTCAGGGCTTGATCGACAACTTGACCTACTGACCCAGGGCGGCGTTCCACGGCATTTGCCGTGTCACTGGCTCTGGGCTTTCGAGTGGCTACCCCGTGGGGGCGTCGGACGGGGCCATGGGAGTGACAGCTTGCGGCTGGTTTTTCATCTGTAAAGTCCGGAGCTGAAACTGCTCTGAGAGCGTGTTTGAAAAGCGACTTTCCCCAGTCCTGGGCCAGCTCATCGGGCTTCAGGTGGCGGACCATGCGGTGGATCATGCACACGCGGATCATGGCTTCGCTGTTCGGGGTCAGTTCCTCGTAGTCCTTGCTCAGACGGCGATACCAGTTGAACCAGCCGAACGTCCGCTCCACGATCCAGCGTTTGGGCAGCACCTCGAAACCCGAGGCATCGTCGCTGCGTTTAATGATCTCCAGCAGCCAGCCGAACGTCTGCTTCACCCACTCGATCAGCTGGCCCGCGTAGGCTCCGTCGGCCCAGATAATCTTTAATATCGGGAGTTTCCCCGTGACACTATTTAATACGAGTTGCGCACCGTCGCGATCTTGAACGCTGGCAGAATGCACGACCAGGCCCCAGATCAAACCCAGTGTGTCGAC
>JAYSUV010000522.1:0-3561 GCA_043718945.1 Planctomycetota bacterium | reverse complement strand
ACCGGCCCCCCGAACATCGTGAACGCCACTCCGATACAAGTCCAGCAAGCCAAAACCCTCAAGAATGCCCTCGCCGCGAAAAAGGGTTAACGGCGTTGGGTGGCACCCCCAGTACGCGCCAAATCATTCAAGATGCACTCATCGACATCCTGACCGGGCAAAAGGGGCCGCGACATCCAAGAACGCCGAAGTACAATAACACGCAAGGCAAGCTTCCAGTTACTGCTGAGCAGGCTGGTGGGAAGCTGCCTGATTATGTCGAGTACGATGTTGGTGCTGCCAGGCCAGACACGCGAATTATACACGACCAAGCTAATAATCGATGGTATGTATCTAACAACTTCCATGCTGGCGGAGAAGGAGGAGTGCAAGGTAGTCTTGCAAACTGGTTTGAGATCACTGATGTGGACTTGATTCCGCACTGACCTGAAAGGACGCCATGCACTACGATCCACTCATCTGGGAGCACCACTATTCACAGCTTCAGTCTTCACTGAGAGCAATGGGCCTTGCCGTAGAGAATGGATTGAAAGAATCCTATGACTTGGATGCCGTGGTGGTCTGGAATTCCTCTGGTGCTTCTGATCCACTTGCTAGCCGAAGGCGTTTGTGGGTTCAGCTTCGTGAGCGAGGTTGGTTCGTCACTGCCCCAGGCTTGAGAACCTATAAAATCTTCAATCACGAATCCGTACTTAGCATTACTGCCGCTTTGGCGAGTCTGCTTCACCAGCCAGCCTTCGATTCCATCCTCCATCGTTTCGTACAAGAGGGAAAACTGATACCAATCGACCAATCATCTTGGTATCAGGATGAGGCCGAGGAGCAACGTCTCGCGTGGGAGGCACACGGGTGGTTTGCTCTCCAGCAAGAGGAAGCGGAACGGATTTGGAATGAATTCGATTCTCGCCTTCTTGGTCCAGGGGGGGATTTTGATATTCAAGCACCCGTTGTGTCTTGGACGATTCCTAATTTGTCCGATGATGTTCTGAATGTGTCCCTCAAACGTGAAATGTTGCTCACATTGGCCGTTTTAGACGCATTGCAACTCTGTACCCCTGTGGGACAACCCGTTCTTGCTCTGAGTCCGGATCATACTTGCTACCGCTTCCTTCCCCATCAGGGTGCCCGAAAGGTGTTTCTAGACTACTGGGCTGTGCCCGTCTGGCCGCAAGGTGACTCGTGCTACTTTGTAGCTCCAGAGTTTGAGTACGGAGTCCTTAGCACGTGGCAGGGCAAGATACACTTCTTCGGTCAAGACCTTGTCGATGCTTCCAATACAGCGGTGACAGGGATACTAGGCCTGAAGTAAGCGAACCTCATTTGGGGATTTTCGCCTGTGGAGGTGAAAAACAGGAAATCCCTCGGTGATTTGTGGTCGCGAGGTGTGAAAACTCTGCGCACGGTCCATGAGGCGAATCCCTGGCTGTTTGTCCACGGTCGAATCACCCGAACGAGAACGGTGAGACCCGAGTTGCCCGTTGTCAACGGGTCATTTTGGACCGGGCAGCCCGAGTTTTCCCGTGAAATCCGAGAAGTACAAATGGGTTGGCACGGGCGGCTCGGGGAAGGGGCACGCGGAGGGCGGATTCGACACCAGTTCCTCGGGCACCGGCACCTACGCGGTGACGTACGCCAGTGGATCGGCGACCGCCTCGGGCACCGAGAACAAGGACTCGCATTACCAGTGGTCGGACAAGTACGACGAGACGTACACCTACGACACCGCCAAGCAAGCCTGGAAGACATTCGGTTCCGGCTCGGGGTCGGGAGATGGGCATGGGCACCACGACTACTCCGCCTCGGGTTCGTTCGGGTCGGCCACCAATGGCGGTTCGCTCAGTTCCAGCGGCAGCACCGACAGCAAGTGGGACGCCACATGGGACTGGGATACCGAGGGGAATTACCAAGCGGAACTGAATACCTCCGGATCGTCATTGTCCGACTCGGTCGACAAGACTTGGTCGGCGAGCAGTTCCGCCTACACCAGTCACTACGGCAACACCGTCGGGACATGGACGAACGACTACAGCGGCTCGACCGAAATCCACTCCCACTCGGAAGCGGATTACCAGACAAAGAAGAACTGGCTCACCGACAGTTCCGGCTCCACCTGGACCGCCTCCAGCGGGGGAAGCAGTTCCAGCTACCTGGAAAAGACCACCCAGAACAGCAGCAAGTATTCGTGGGACTGGACGCTCACTGAGTCGAACCATACGAAGACCGATGTGGGCTACAGCGGGTACGGTTCGTACGACCAGACGAAGGACACGTGGAACTCCGGGTATTCGGGGAAATCGAGCAGTGACGGGTCGTCGGCGCTGACCAGTACCTCCGGCGGGTCGCAGGCCCATGACTGGAAATATCATTACGACTCTGCAAATGCGTGGACCGAGACCTGGTCCACTGGCAGCACCAGCGGGTCGACCAGCGGCTCGGGCTCGGGCGGGGGCTACACCAACACCACCAGCGGCGGCAGCTCCAGCAGCTGGGGTTCGTCGGGCAGCAGTTTGAATAGTTGGTCGAGCAGTTGGAGTTACTCGACCCCGGCGACGGTGTTCCTGTCTGGCAGTGGGAGTGGGGTGACATCGGGGAGTGGAGCCGCGACGGGCGGTAGCGGGGCCGCGTACGGCGGTGGAACGACATACAGCAGTGGCGGGGCCACGTCCGGCAACACCAGCAGCGGCAACACCCTCTACACCGCCGCCTCGGTCTCGACGGTGGCAAGTACGGGATCGACCACCGCCAGCACAGTATCAACCGCGAATGGGATTCTCACGTCTGCGGCAGCGGCCTTTGGTGCTCAGGCCAATGCGAGTCCGACTGGTTTCTATGAGAACCTCGGAGAAGCGATCAGGCTCACGCACCAATATATTCCTGATTGGATCGACGCCACAGGAAGTTGGTTCCTTGATCGTACCATTCAATTGGATACCGGAGTCCTAGACGCCATTTGGGGGCTTCCACAAGGAGTTGTGAACTTCGGTTCTTGGGCCATCGGAAGCGACTACCGTTTAGGCAATGTCTCTGATTTGCAGCGATACTTTTGGGGAGACACGGTTGCTGACATTAATGGCAGTGGCTGGGTCTACTCGACTGGTTACATTGCTGGAACTGGACTTGTTGTATGGGCTACGGCACCGATTATTGCGGCGGGCGGTGCTGTTGCTACGGGTATTGCGCTAGGTGTCGGTGTGGTCGCAACCGGCTTCGGGCTCTATCACGTATACGACAATTGGGAACGTATGGAGTGGTCCGATGTCTACCGAGAGCTGGGAAGCATAATCGTTGGCTGGACCGTGGGATTGAATGTAAAGAGGCTTCCGCAGCCACCCTGGTTCCGCCCCATCCCCGGTCCCAAAGCCCCTCCTCCGATTGAGACTGGTCCTGGCGGTGAGACTTCTCCTCCTGTCGGTGATCCTGATCCAGTATACGTGCCTCCTGCTGACTACAAGCCTCCCCTTCCAGGCAGGCGGTACGCATCAAACGGTGAGGTTTTTCAGGACTTCCAGGATGTAGTTGGGATCGAGAGCAGCTTTAAAGCGTTTGTTTTTCGCGCCGAGT
>JAYSUV010000521.1:0-10110 GCA_043718945.1 Planctomycetota bacterium | reverse complement strand
TGACACCTCAGTGTGAGAACCGAAGCGTCGCCACAAACCTCTGTCGCATCAAGACTTCTTTCCAGACCCCAAAAGGGTTAACGGCGTTGAGTGCCACCCCGGATGGGGTTGGTTCCTGCGAGGGATGTCTCCCTGGTGCGAAATCTGATTCGAACTCATCTCCGGGAGGGATACGCGAGTTCTGTGGATGCGCTGCCCATCGTCGATGTGGACTTCTCCAGGGAACGTGTGAACTTCGAACCTGAAGTGGATGGAAGCGTGAAAGGGAGTGCCATCCGTCCGATGGCGACTGGTCCGGGAGGGTTTCCCTTGGCGAATCTCTCTGTCTCACTGATTCAAAGGGGACAAATCGTGGCGCAGGCTCAGACTGACGCTGAGGGGAATTTCTACATGAAGGGAGTGCCTCCCGGTCTCTATTCTCTGGCAGTTGCCGGTGCCGGGGGATTTGCTGCGTATACGGTGGAAGTCCTTCGTCCCGAGGCTCATTCGCAAACCCCTGTCCAGCGGCTCCAATTTGTTTCGCTCCACTCTGCCACGTCGGGGACGACTGTCGTTGTGGCGTCTGCGAGTGACTTCGGCTTGTTTCTTCAGGCACCCGGGACTCCGGAGAGTCCAGCTGTCGCCGAGACTGCGGCACCGAGGGGTGGTGGGGCGGGAACTGGAGGTGGTGGTGGATCCACAGGCGGTGGGGGTGGCGGTTTGGGCGGCGGTGGCGGCTTGCTGGGTGCTCTGGCAGGAGCCGGGATCGGGGCCGGGGTCGGAGCCGCACTCGCCAAAGAGAATAACCAGGGGCCCGCGACACCCGCAAAGCCGTAAGGCCATCCCGTGGCGCATTCTTTGGGGACATCCCTGATCGATGACTATCACCCTCCGAGTTCTCCTGGGTACTCTCGTGGTGGCAGCACCCTGGATCTGCGGAGCGGTAAGTGCCCAGTCCCATTTCTATATCAGCTGTGGATTAATCGGTATCGCCCTGCTCCGGGGAATGCAGAATCGATTCTTTCCCGACGGGCCTCGATCCACGGGAATCCCCGTGTTGCTGATTGTCCTGATGGGATTTCTGGTGATCGGAGTGTGGCAGATCAGTCAGCCCGCGGGCTCCCACCCACTGTTTAGCATCCAATCCGCTCCGTGGAGTGATCTGACCCCCAAGTTCGCAGCGGCCCCAGAACTGACTGGCTTTTCCAGTGGATGTCACACCCTCTCTCCGGAAGCCACTCAACACCTGTTGGCGCAGCTGACCATGGTTTTACTGGCGTTCTGGTTGGGTTATGAACTGTATGAGACAGCCACCGGCCGCCGCTGGTTGTATTTGGCATTGGCGGTGAATGGGTTGGCGATCACAGGCTTGGGGATTGCCCAGCAATTGACGTGGAACGGTCAGCTGTTCTGGACGATTCCGTTGCGGTATGGCGGCAGCCCGTTTGGCCCCTTCGTGAATCGTAATAACGGGGCTGGCTACTTGCTCCTGACCTTCGCCTGTGCCGTGTCCAGCTTTGTCTCCACCTGGTACCCGTGCGGATTGGGAGTGCAGCTCACACCTGCTGGACCGTGGCACAAGAGATCCTCGCCAAGCCTGGTGGCATTCCTGGCTCAATTGACTCCGGGAGTACTGCTCTCGGGCTTCACTGTCGTTGTGATCGCAGTCGGGATTTTGGCGTCACTGTCGAGAGCGGGAGCCGCGGGACTACTGGCAGCAGTACTCATCCTCATTCCCACACTGAGTCGTGGGAAGACGCGCGTGCTGGTGTGCGCTGTGGGGGCATTCGGGCTGGTCGTTTCCAGCTTGATCTGGTTGGGGCAGTACGAGCGAATTGGGCAGCGTCTCGCCAGCTTAAGCAGTTTTCCAGAGGCATTTGAGGGGCGGGTTGAGCACTGGCGGGAAGTGGCCAGTCTCGTGAGAGATCATCCTTGGACAGGGAGTGGCTGGGGCACTTATGCCCTCGTCAATCCCGTCTATCTGTCCAGGAACCATGACGCCTGGTTTCAACATGCGGAGAATCAATACCTGGAAATTCTGGCTGAAGCGGGTCTCGGTGGCCTGATTCTGTTCATCGCGGGGTGGCTGCTCCTCGCGCACGCTGCCGCGAGTTCGATGCGCGAAGATCAGGCTGGCCGTCAGCTGGCCTCCGGAATCTGCGGTTTGTTGGCGGTGGCCGCACTGTCCGTGGTCTCGATCACCGATTTCAGTCTCTCCATCGGAAGCATCTCACTCACATTTGCGGTGTTAGGCGGGACAGTTTATGCATCATGCTCGAAGCTCCCACAGGTCAGCTCCTGGGTACTCATCGCCCGAGACCGGCCACGTTGGCGAACTCGGATCAGCACCGGACTGCTCGTGGCATCGGGGCTGGCGGTTGTTCAACTCCATCAGGTGGCTGAGGTGGAAGCCTGTCTTGATTCGATACCTCCGGACAGTTCAACTCCTCCCCTGAAGGTTTCCGAATGTGATGAAATCCTGACGCAACTGCACTGTCTGAATGCACGATACCCCAAGCAGTCGGAGATCTATGCCGCCCTGGGGCAACTCCGGATCACCCGTTTCCGTCGCATGCTCTTCGATGATCTATCGCAAACTCAATCGATGGCGAAAGGAGCGGGAGATCGCCAGCTGTGGGGCAGCACTCACCTAGAACGATTGGACGCGGTCTGTGCCGGTCTGCGATCGATGGGAGACACGGAGAGTGAGGAACAACTCCTCAAACGCCGAGAGATCGCGGACAACCTCCCGGCCGCGCTCGCGGCTCTGGACCGCAGTGTGCAGTTAAACCCCCTGCTGCGTGGTGTCGCCATGCCGCGGGCTTGGCTTTCGCATATTCTCCAGCGACCTTCAACGCCTCTGGCTCGCGATCTGGCCATGTCCGTGGGGACCAGCGACGCGGAGGTTCTCTTTCAAGCGGGACAACTGTCCCAACGCCTCGGCCATGCGGAGGAAGCGACCCGCTGCTGGCAACGTTGCCTGGAGCTCTCGGACGATTGGTCGGTCTGGGTCTGGAACGAGGCGACCCTCACTCGTGACGAATCGGACACGTTGACACTGTATCCGAACCGATTCGAACCACTGATGCGGATCGCCGCAGCTCCACGCAGCATGGCAGTCCGCCGAGAGATTCTGGAGCGTTGTCGAAACATCGCGTCGACGGACACGAAACTCCCCACCAGGTCACTTGCCAGACTCCATATGCAACTGAACGATTTGTCACATGCGGCGGATGCTTACCTGCAAGCAATCCGTGAATCACCGTATGACGTTGGGCTGCGGCTGGAGGCCACGGAGACTCTGGAGCTTGCAGGCCGATACGAGCAAGCGTGCTCAGTGATCGGAGTTGCCCGCAACCTAGCCCCCCATCGCTCGGATGTCACAGCGAAGTTTGAATTACTGATTCAACATCAGCAGGGGGTGGAGGAAGACCAGGGCCTCCCCTCTTCGAAGTGATGAACCGGGTCCAGTCGCTGTGTCCCCCCGCTTGTTGTCGAAGCACGGCAACGCACTGTTTCAACCTGGGCTGCCTATTTTTGGAAGAAAGCTGATGGCTGATGGCTGACAGATTCCCCAGTGTGAAACACTGGTTCATCCGACTATTTGGAGGGATGGGCATCAGCGAGGCATTCACCTTTGTCGGGTGAACTTGGTGTGCTGGAGGGTGAGGAGTCTTTCTTTCAGGCGTTCGTCGTTCCGGGATCCATACGCTCGTCGTTACAGTACCCCGAGTATGTTGTTGATGCCTTCCAGAGGGCCGGTCGAGATCTCGTGGTGGAACCAGTTCAGCAGTCCCGTGCGGAGACCGCGCAGAGCCATCCGATCTCCAGAAAGCAGACTCGTGCTTGGCCGTTGGTTCGACCAGGGGACTCTGAATCGGGAGTGAACACCATCTGGCGGGACATTCTGATTTCTCAGAACTCCTCTCGTCTCGCCTCTGCGGACATGACATAATCCAGAAGTCGGGAACGAGTCGAATCGCCAAGGACAGAGGCACATGATGCGGACGATACCATTTTCTCATGTGTTCCAAATGCTGGGGTTGATGTACGGACTGGGGATCACAGCTCCGCACACCGTTTGTGCTCAACCCCGCAACGCCTACACGGCGGCCCGGGAGCACATGGTGACCGAACATGTGGCCGCCGAAGGGGTCACCAATGCGCGGGTGCTGGAGTCGATGCGGGCCGTTCCCCGGCACCAGTTTGTGCGCGAGGAACTGCGGCCGTTTGCCTATAACGACCAAGCCCTCGATCTGGGGCACAAGCAGACGATCTCGCCGCCGTTCATTGTGGCTTACATGACTGAAGTAATCGATCCACAACCGACGGATACCGTCCTCGAAATCGGCACGGGCAGCGGGTACCAGGCGGCTGTGCTGTCTGGCCTGGTGAAAGATGTCTACACGATTGAGATCGTCGAGCCGCTCGGTAAGCGAGCTGCCACGACTTTGAAATTGCTCGATTACAAGAACATCCATTGCCGGATCGGGGATGGCTACAAGGGATGGCCCGAGCAGGCCCCCTTCGACAAGATCATTGTGACCTGTTCCCCGGAGAACATCCCCGAGCCGCTCGTCGAGCAATTGAAAGAGGGAGGCAAGATGATCATCCCCCTCGGAGAACGCTACCAACAGGTGTTCCACCTGTTGGAGAAGAAGGACGGCAAATTAGAGCAGAAGAAGCTGATCCCGACGCTGTTCGTCCCCATGACCGGTCGGTCGGAGGATCTGCGTGCGGTGCAGCCCGATCCTAAGAACCCCAAGATCGTCAATGGCGGGTTTGAGGAGTCGACACTCTTCGAAGGGCAAGCGGACGGCTGGCATTATCAGCGCCGCGGCACCTTGATGAAAGAGGGGGCTCCCGAAGGAAAGCAATACATCTGCTTCGAGAATCACGAAGCGAGCCGCACGGCTCATGCCCTGCAAGCGGCGGCGATTGACGGGAGCTTGATTGGCGAACTCGCCTTCCACTGTCGCGTGAAGTCGAACAACATCCATCAAGGGACAGCGTCCGGGGAACTGCCGGGTTGTGTGATCTACTTCTTTGACGGAAGACGAGTGCCGATCGGGTCGATCTCGATCGGACCGTGGCTGGCGGATCAGGAGTGGACCCGCATCAGCAAATCAGTTCCCGTTCCCGGTGCTGCTCGCGAGATGATCATTCAGGTCGGCCTGAATGGAGCCACCGGGACAGTGTGTATCGACTCGATTCAGATTCAGGGTGTCTCGCGAGTTGGCAAATAGCAGAGAGTCTTCCGGCCCGCACGACAGAGTTTTTTACGAACGCTGCCCGCCCCGCTCTCGGATTCCGTGGATTGGCCCAACGACATGCACCAAGCGGAGCCGCCCGCTGAATACGCCCGGCACCGCTGGCCCCGGCAGCTGTGGTGCTGGCTCTGGGCTTCGCCCGCTTCTCTGGTGGGACTGCTGGCCGGGGCGGTGGGGCTCTGTACCGGGGGGAAGGTCCAGCGAATTGGCCCCACTCTGGAGTTCTGGGGCGGAGCGGTGACCGGCCTCATGCAATCCCGCCTCATTCATGCGCGGGGGATGACGTTGGGCCATGTGATCCTGGGCGTGTCGGAGTCGGCCTTGGAGTCGGTCCGCCCGCACGAGTGGGTCCATGTCCGGCAATACGAACGCTGGGGTCCCCTCTTTCTGCCCGCGTATCTGCTGTGCTCGGTCGTCCTCTGGCTCTTTGGACGGAATCCCTACTGGGAGAACCCGTTTGAGGTGGAAGCCTACGAGGCGGACCGGCGGAGAGAGATGTGATTCCAGGAATCCCGTCCAGCACGGTCGACTGCGTGTTGCTGTGGTTGTCGTATCTCTTTTTTCAGAAACTGGTTACGGGTATTTCAATAATCGGGCGGGCAGCGATTGGACTTTTTGAACGTTTTATTGGTTGAAGTTCTCTGCCAAGAACGGATGATATGGACGAATTGAACGTTTCTTGTCTTCCGACATCTCTCTGGAGAAGATTCGATGACCACCGCAGTTGCCACCCGGCCCTCGCGCAGCGACCTTGTCCAACGCTCAAAAACCTGGCTGACTCAAGAGATCAGCTTTATCCACTCGCCGGAGTTCCTCAAGCTGACTCTGGCGGATGTCGACTGGCAATCGGGCGAGATATATGTGGATGAGTCCCCAGACTTTCGCTCAACCGGGGATCGCATCGTCCCGTCGCAACTGTCATATCTCTTCCAGAAGCCGTTGCTGACCCCACCCGGTGAGCTGCACCTGTTCCGCCGCATGAATTACCTTCGATTCCTCGCGAATCGAAGGCGTTCCCAGATCGATCCCAGCCGGCCACGTGTCAAGGTCGTGCGTGAGGTTGAGTACCTCATGGCCGAGTCGGAGGTCGCTCGCCGTCAATTGGTCGAGTCCAATCTGCGGCTGGTCGCGTCGATCGCCCGCAAGTTTTCCAAGTCGATGAACGACTTCGAGGATCTGCTCAGCGAGGGCAACGCAATCCTCCTGTACGCCATCGATAAGTTCGATTTCGGTCGAGGCTTTCGATTCAGCACCTACGCCACACATGCCATCCAGCGGCACTTCTTCCGCGTCATCCAGCGGATGCAACGCAAGCGACGGTTCGAGGTCGACAGCCCCTCCGAGATGTTGCTCAAAACCCTTGCGGCACCGGCCATCGAGACCCAGGCGACTGGTCCGGCACTTACACCCGAAATGCTGCGTCAGATGTCCAAGCTCCTCGATGAGCGCGAGCGACGGATCATTGAGGAGCGATTTGGGCTACGGACGAAGAACTCCTCCGAGAAGACGCTCAAAGTCCTGTCTGACGAGATGGGCCTGAGTAAGGAGCGAGTTCGCCAGCTGCAGCATCGGGCACTGGCCAAGCTGCGGGAGTTCCTAGAGAGCCAGGGAATGACACTGGCAGACTTGGAGGGGTGAGAATGCGATGTCCCGGATGCGGGTGAGCTGCTCAGTACAGGCGGCTCATGATCGCTCCCAGATGGCCCACTGGCCGAAATTCTCTTCGACCTCCATTCGCAACGTGGGCAACTTTGGCCAGCCCTGTGCTCCGAGATCCTCGTCGAGCGTCATGCCGATCCAGCGAGCGATCAGTTCGGCGGTTGTTTGTTCGATCGGGAGCAAGACACACTCGTCCGACGGGAAGACCCAACGGCGGTCCCGATAGCGGACCTCGGTCTCCTGTGGCCCCGCTGCGACGTGGAACTGAGGATGCTTCGTGGGCAGCAGCATCCGATGGTCAAGTCGATCCACGATCTTCTGCAAATTGTCTCGCAGAGCGATAAAGTCGAACACGTACTGATTCCGATCGAGCGGTCCAGAGACCTCGACTGCCACGCGCCAGTTATGTCCATGCAGGCGTTCGCAGATCTGCCCGGTGGGGGTCTCGATCGTGATGAAGTGCCCGGCACTGAAGACCAGATGGTCCTTGGTGACGCGGACGCGGTATTTTTCCTGGGACATCGCCTTGGCTTTCATAGCTACGTTCGCCAGTACGTGGGGGGAGTGTTCCTGTGCCCGTACAACGCTGACGGCCAGGGCATTCAAGGTGAGAGACAATAGTGGAACTGCACGACTCCCCTGAATGATCTGGAATTGTATCCGCTCTTTGTCCCGTCAGGGACACCCGACAATAGCCCACCGCTTCAGCGGTGGGACTTGTTCCCCGCTCTCCCCGCCACAGCCCCACTAGGGGCGACAGAAGCCCGCACTGTGTCACCGCTCCGCGCCTCATTGAATCGAGGCTTCTGCCGTCCCTGACGGGACTTGCTGGTTCGTCTGGATTGCTCCCCCACCGTTGAAACGGTGGGCTAGTGTCGGGTGTCCCTAGCGGGACAAAGTCCGAAGTTCCGCTGGAAACTCGCACTTTGGAATCCCTGCTCCCAGACATCCCTTGATGAGATCTCTCGCTGAGTCTTCGCCGATGGTCTCTCGCCGACCCTCTGGTCCAGGGACTGCCAGTGACATCGTACGCATTATCCGGCCCAAGCCCAATCCGGGAAAGTCACCCGCCGGTCCCTTAACGCCGCGAACAAGGTCGCCGCCACCGCGTCAGCTGTGGTGCCGGGGTTCCGCCTGTGCCCATCGGATCGTAGCCAGGCATCGAACTCCTGGATGGCGACCTGTCCGGCGGCATTGTCGGGCCAACCCGAGTCCAGGACCGCCCGCGCCCGTCTTGCGGATTCCTCCGCGATCACCAAGCCGCATTTGCGAGCGATCAACGTATCCGGCCAGCGAGCCATCAGTTCCAGGTGCAAGTGGATCACCCGCACCTCCCAGCCCGCAGCGGGCCGCCACACGACCAACAGCGGCACAGCGATCTGAAGCAGGTCGTCGAACCCGGACACGTATTGCCGGGCGATCCAGTCTCGGTCTGCCGCTTGATTCATGGCCCACAGCAGGTCGGTGGGAGGCAAGGCGGCCACGTCGCCGTCCTTGACGTTCCCCATGCCGCCGGGTTGAGCGAGTCGAATGGCTTCATAGACCCGTGACGCATCCTCGGCAGTCAGCGCTCGCAATACTCCCTCGATCCCGGCGACGAGAGTCGAGTCGAGCGGAACCGCGGCCAGAGGGGCGATCAGCAAGGCGATTCCCAGGTTGGTGTTCGTGCCGACTCGCTCGCGTGTCGCGCGGATCGCCTCACGCACAGCACTCCCCACTCCGTTGGTCCCAGCCCGAGCCAAATGGGGGGATGCCCACTGGGCCGACCGGACGAAGTCCTCGTAACACAAGTCCGCAAACTTGGCCTCCGGGTGGACATTCCCCGGCTTGCGGGCGGTCGCCTCCATCAGGCACGCCTGCTCGCAGATGCCAGCGATCACAAGCGGTCCAGAGGCGGGATTCAGCAAAACTCGGGTCTCCAGTACGTTTCCTGTCTTTCGCTCTTGCAGAGCCGGACTTCCCGATTGTATCGATCCGTCAAAACTTTCGAGCGGATTCGAGGGAGGGCAGAGTCCCCCTGTTCGGGAGCCTCAACAGCAAACTTCCGAATCCCCGCCTCGCCGGAAGGACACTCTGGAGTCGCCCACCGTGATCGTACGACTGAACGATTCGGAGAGATTGCGCCCCGTGGGTCCGGTTTGACCCCCGTCCCGACTCGGCGTAAATTCAATGCTGCTGGCAGCTGTGCCAGATCATCCCCCGCGATCACTCAGCGAGAGCGGGGAAAGTGTTTCCCGTGGAGGCCCGGCCGATGTCGCCCCTCGATCGTCGTTCGTTCATGAGTATGCTGTTCGGCTCCGCAGTCGGTGTCGGCTTGGGTTCCCAGCTGTGGGGACAGGAGGCAGCGCTTGATCGTGGATTCGCCGTCGCCGTGAAGCCGTATGTGACTGGAGTGGAAGTCGCTCGTCAGCTGAATGTCTGGGAGATGGAAATCCAGATGAAGCCGATGCGTCTCATCATGGCCTCGGCCCCCGGGAAGACGGGACCGCAGCAAGTCTGGTACTTGGCCTTCCGAGCGATTCCGCGCCCGATCATCAAAAACACGGTGGGAACTGACACCAAACCGGTCAATACGCTGGATCCGCCTCTTGGCCCGCCGCTGTTCATTCCCCAGTTGACGATTGTCACGTACGACGATCGCGAGACGGAGATTCCCGTCGAGATCCATATCGATCGAGTTTTGCCCGCCGCCGTCAAGAAGGTCAACGTGATCGAACGTCCGGGGCTGGCCAGCAAGACGTTCCTGGATTCCGTCTCTGTGGTGCGTCCGGTGCCGGAACCCGTGGCTGTGGATGCCCCGGAACAGCCGTGGATTTACGGCGTCGCGACTTGGAGCGGAGTGGACCCCAAGACTGACTTTTTCAAGGTCATCCTGCAAGGGTTCAGTAATGTCTACGAAGTCCGTGGCGAAGGAGACGAACAACGGACTTGGCGGAAGGTTCTCGTTCAGAAGTTCACCAGCCGAGGTGACGAGTTCGATCCCACACAGCTTGAGTTTGAGTTCGACGGCAAGCCGTTCTGGGAATACCAACCGGATAAGTTGTCAAAAACCGAAATCGCAGCGGAGCGGAAAAAAGCCCTGCAGAGTGCCCAGGACCAGTGATCGTTCAATCGCCCGCCACTCTGGCGACTGGCTTCCATCGCGGCGGCGAAGAGGGCAAAGTTTTCGCTCTTCAAGCGGTCGCGAGCTTCCTTAAGGCAG
>JAYSUV010000053.1:0-20009 GCA_043718945.1 Planctomycetota bacterium | reverse complement strand
TGATGACAGGCTGGAAGCCTATCCCACGACACACAAGATTGTGTTCAGGAACGAGTTAACGACATCACACGGTGGCACCCTTGGGTGTACCGAACCCTCCCACGCGGAGGCGGAGCAAAGTGTCCATGAATCACTGGTTTTCGAATCTGAATCTGTCCGGTTTGATCCTGGCTCAAGAGGCTGCTGCGGAGACGACGGCGAAAGTCGTCGACAAGGCCACCGAGATCGCTGCGGACGCCGCATCGAAGACTGCGGCTGGCACACCGCTCTGGGTTGTGCTGCTGTCTCTGGTGGCCCTGATCATCCTGCCGTTCGTGATCGGCCAGTGGCTGGCGAACGTCCTCAAGGTCAAGGACATGGGGAACCGGATCGGGATCGTGCTGTTCGCGCTCGTGATCGGCATCGCCCCGTTTGCCGTCCACATGCTGACAGAAGACCCCAAGGAACCGGGTAAGCCCCGCCAGTTGGTCAAAGTGTTCAACTACGGCATCGACCTCGACGGGGGCACGAACCTTGTGTTTCAAGTCGACCGGGCAGCTGCCAATGCCAACAAGAAGGAAATCAACTCTCTCTCGATGCAAGAGATGGTGGCTGCGATCAACAAGCGCATCAACCCGTCGGGCACCGAAGAAATGACCGTGCGTCTGGTCGGCTCCGACCGGATTGAAGTCATCGTCCCCGGTGCGGATGCGGAACGCACGCAGCAGATCAAGAACCAGATCACGAACCTCGGTGAACTGGAGTTCTGCATGCTGGCGAACTCGGTGGAGCATAGCAGCGAGATTGATTTGGCCGATCAAGTCCAGGCCAACAAGGGCACCGGAGTCCGAGAGATTTACAACCCCAAGGGGGAACTGATTCTCAAATGGCGAGAACCGGGCATCGTTCAGGAGAAAACCGACAAGGAGAACGTGGGCGACTACAAAGATGTGGGCGGAGCCAATGCCAAGTCGCGCACGTTCGAACGGAACGGGAAAGCGATTACGGAATTCCTGATCGTGTGCGAACCCAAACCGGAACGTCGTATTACCGGCAATGACCTGGACAACACGCGAGAGGAGATCGGAAGCGGGGGAACTCCGGTGGTCGCCTTCACGTTCAACAGTCGCGGGGGAGCCCTCTTCGGCAAGCTGACCGGAGACCATCTGCCGAAGGAAGGCAGTGGATTCAAAACCCAGTTGGCGATTCTGCTCAATGACGAGATTCACTCGGCGCCCACGATCAACGACCGAATCGGCAGAGTGGGCCAGATTTCAGGGACATTCTCCCAAGCGGAAATCAATGAACTGATCGCCGTGTTGAATGCCGGGGCTTTGAAAGTGCCACTGATCAAGGAACCCGCCAACGAGTTCACGGTCTCCCCTTTGCTGGGTGCCAATATCCGGTCGACCGGACTCCGGGCGACGCTCGTGGCCATGATCGCCGTATTTCTGATTACAGCGGCATACTATCTCAAAGCCGGTCTGATCGCCGACCTGTGTCTGTCGTTCAACCTGCTGCTCCTGCTAGCGTCGATGGCCTTGATTGACGCCACGCTGACGCTGCCCGGCATCGCGGGCGTAGTGCTCTCAGTCTCGATGGCCGTCGACTCCAACGTGCTGATCTTCGAACGCATGCGAGAAGAACTCGCCAAGGGATCGAGCATGCGGATGGCCATCAAAAATGGCTTCGACAAGGCCCTGGGCACAATCATCGACTCCAACGCGACCACGCTGATCTCCGCCACGGTGCTGTACTACGTCGGCACCGACCAGGTGAAGGGCTTCGCGGTTACGTTGTTCATCGGCATCGTGATCAGCTTGTTCACCACGGTCTATGTCGCCCGTGTGATCTTCGAACTGCTGGAGCGGACCGGTCGACTCAAGACCCTCAAGATGTTCAGCGTTGTGAAGCAGACCAACATCGACTTCGTCGGCAAGACCAAACAGTTCGTGATCGGATCGCAAGTGGTCATCCTGTTGGGGCTGCTCGTCGTGGCGTTCCGGGGTCGGGACAGCCTCGACATCGACTTCCGCGGCGGAGAGATGGTGACCTTCCGCTTTGAGGGAGCGAAAAACAGCGACATCGATCAGGTGCGGGCTCAGTTGGTCAAGCCGTTCGGGGAAGGCATTTCCCTCGAACGACTGGAAGTCACCGATGATCAGGGCCTGCCCGCTGAACTCTTCCGCATGCGAACCATCAATGACGAAGAAGAAGCGACCGCCAAGGCCGATAGCCAGATGGTCGAAGCGAAACTGCGAGCGAAAATGCTCACTGCGTTCGAAGGTTCCTCCTTCAAGCTTGTGCAGCAGTCGTTGAAGCTAAGTGATGCGAGCGTGATTCCGCCGACCACGGAAAAACTCGAAGATTCGGCCTTGGTTTATGAGAAATCGTTCGAAGGAGGCCAGCAGTTCACGGCCACGGTCGGTCAGACTTTGACCGCCTCGGCGTTTGCGGAATCCGTGCGTGAAGTCCTCCGCGAAATCGGCGCTGCAGGACAGAAGTACCAGGAGCCCGAAAAACTCGTCGAAGCTCGTAACGCAGTGCCCACTGCCGCTCCCACAGACAAGACGACCTCGATCACCGTGCGTCTGTCGAATCTGATCAGTGCGGAAGATGCAGCCCAAGTGCCGCTGTCCCTGATGAAGAAGCTCGATCGCCAGCCACTGTTCGAAGAGTTGACAACGTTCTCGTCCTCCGTGGCGAGTGACACCCAGATGCGGGCCGTACTGGCGATCGCCATTTCCCTGCTGGCCATCACCGCCTACCTGTGGTTCCGGTTCCATGGCATGACATTCGGGCTGGCGGCCACGATTGCCGTGTTCCACGACGTGGCGTTCACGCTCGGAGCCGTCACGGTAGGGGCTTACCTGAGCCACTACGCACTGGGGCGGGCCCTGTTCTTAATCGACTTCAAGATCAATCTGACGATGATCGCGGCGTTCCTGACGATCATCGGGTACTCGATGAACGACACGATTGTCGTGTTCGACCGTATCCGTGAAGTGCGAGGCAAGAACCCCAAGATCACATGGGAAATGGTCAACACCAGCCTCAATCAGACGCTGTCACGCACGTTGCTGACCTCGGTCACGACGATCATCACCTCCACGATCCTCTACTTCTTCGGAGGGGAGGGGCTGCGTGGCTTCGCGTTCAGCCTGACCATCGGCATCGTGGTCGGAACCTACAGCTCGATCTACATCGCCAGCCCAGCCTTGGTCTGGTTGATGAACCGCGAGCAGCCCGAAATGAAGCCCGTCCCCAAGACAGCTCTCGCTGCTCGGTCGTAACCGGGTCACTCAGGGTGACTTGAACTCGTCTCAAATCCAACGCTCGAACGGCCTCTGCCGCTCGAGCGTTTTTCTTTTCATCTCGCAATTGTGCAGCCAACAAAGACACTTCAGGGAACGACTTTCGAGCGATCTCGCCGGAGGGACTGTCAATTCCTGCCGGTGGAATCCCCCATCAGCATGGATTGATAAGGTCTCTCTTGTTGGAGACAGTGGGTTTCACCTAGCTTGAAGGTCCCCCCCTGATTGTCGGAGCGTTCTGCCCCGATGAACCGGTCCTCGCTCCCCCTCCTGGAGGCTGTGGCCATGCACCGATTTCCTTGTCTTGCTGATCACCTCCGCGCCATCCACCGTCTGCGATCGCACCTCCTCGGGCTGCTCCTGCTCTTCGGGCTGTCCGGCTGCCAGTCGGTCTTTCTCACCGGGCGTCCTCAGGTGGGCCTATTACCCGAGAAGCAGGAGATCGCCCTCGGAGTAAAAGCCTACCAAGAGGTTCTGCAAGCCGAGCCGAAGTCGCAGAATGCTCACCTATCCCAGATGCTGGACCGTGTGGGGCAACGGCTCGCAGCTGTCTCTGAACGCCCTGATTTTCAGTGGGAGTTCACACTGCTGAGTGGTCCGACAGCGAATGCGTTCTGCCTGCCGGGTGGTAAGGTGGCCGTGTATGAAGGGATCCTTCCGGTCTGTGCCAACGAGGCCGGATTAGCAGTGGTCATGTCGCATGAGATTGCCCACGCTCTGGCCCGGCATGGGGGAGAACGCATGACTCACCAGATGGCAGCCCAGAGCGGCGACTGGGCGCTCAGCCGCATAATGGAGAACCGAGATGCACAGCATGTCGAGATGGTCAAAACCGTCTACGGTCTGGGCTCTCAGTACGGAGTGCTGCTGCCGTTCAGTCGCACGCAAGAGACCGAAGCCGACTCGATCGGACTGCTGTTGATGGCCCGCGCGGGCTACGACCCGCAGGAGGCTCCCCGCTTCTGGGCTCGATTCAGTCAGACATCCGGGACGAAAACGCCCGAGTTGCTGTCGACACACCCCTCGGATGATACACGGGCGGCGAAGCTGGTCGAAATTGTGCCCCGTGCATTGTCGGTCTATCAGAGTGCCCCACAGCGGCACGGCCTGGGCGAGCAGATCCCGATGCAGGCTCTCGCTCAACTGTCCCCGAAACCGGCCCCGGCTCTCCAGGCTCACCCTCCTCAAGCGAAGAGGGTGGCGGCATCGGCTTCCCTCACTGCTTTGCCCAATGCTGCCCCCGTCGCCGCGAATCTCGGCCCTGCTGAGCCCGCCGCTTCGAAGATCGGCACCATGACGGTCGCCCCAGCACCGATCGTCCAGTCCAATGCAGCTGTGGTTATTGCCAGTCCACCCGCGACGCCCAACACTGTTCGGTCGAGTCCAGAATTCGGAGCCCCGACGGTCGAGGGCACACTCTTGCCGCCTGCCCCGGCTTTGATCGTCTCGGCTTCGGCAGAGACCGTCGCGGCGTCCCATCCCCTCATCACGGCATTCGCGACGGAGACCTCCACGCAGTCCGGCACAGTCACGGAGAGCCAACTCGGCCCCGCATCGCCATTGCCCGAAGTTGCGGCGGATGAGACCCCGGTTTCCTCACCGGAAGCATCTGACGGCTGGAAACCGCATGCCGAGTAGCGAATCCTGCACGAAAAACGGGTCGAACAGAATGGCTTCTGTTCGACCCGGAATGGGGACCAACCAGTCTGTCGGCTCATCGCCACACATGAGAATGCAGCTGATGATCGATCAGCGTGAGGTATGCCAGTCGGAAGATTAAAAGCCTGCACCGCCACCGCCGAAACCGCCCGCTTGAACGGAAGGTTGCATCGGTTCTGTGGTGGATGGCGCTCCGGGCTGGGGGTGCGGCACGATAGGCAAGGGGCGACCGGAGGCGCGACGGGCGTCGGCCAGCTTCAAGGCACCGGCGATGAACTCTTCGATCTGCTTGTGGTAGGACAGCGGAGCCTGGATGGCGAGGCTATCACCTAGTGAAATCACATGTGCGATCTTCTCACCTCCTTCAATGGACTTGATGTACTGCTCAACGGCTTGAGCGAAATTCTCGATCCCGTTGCCGTCCTCCCCTTCAGTGTTCAGGTCATAGAACCTCAAACGAGTTAGATTTGTCATCTTGTCGGCGGTCGTGATGTGCAGTACCCCCCGCTCCACGTAGGTGTCGAGTTCCGTGCCGTTGATGTTCTCCAGCAGCATCGAAAGAGTATCGTCCAGAGAATGCGTCCCGACGAATTTCAGCCGGGCCTCAGCGTCGAGCCCCGCATCGGTCAAGGCTTGCTCATCCAAGCGGACTGACACGCCCGAGGTTTCCCCCACGAAGCTCATGATTTCGCTGAGAGTATTGTCCGGGAACTCCAGAGTGATCTCCTGGTCGAGAGCCTCGTAGACCTTGAGGTCTTTGGCACTCAGCTGGCGGAACGCGGCGACTGCCGGGCCGTGATGCCCTGAGTTTGCCTGACCGTGAGACGCATCGTCTTCCGCAGGTTTTTCCATCTCTTCGGCTGTGGCCGCTACGTCGTCGTCCATTTCGGCGACCTCTGGGGCTTTTGTTTCGTTGAGAGAATCTTCTTTCTCTTCAGCGGCAGGTGCCTTGTCGTCATCGTCTGCCTCGGCTTTCTCGTCCGCCATCACGGGAGCATCTTCGTCCTTCTCGTCAGTCTCCGGGGCTTTCACCTCGTCGTCCGCTTTGCCAGCAGCTTCTTCTTTCTCTTCAGTGGCCGGAGCTTGGTCATCATCCAGTTCTGCCGACTCGACTTTACCGGGAACTTGGTCGTCATCGACTTGGACGAGAAGCAACGTCTGCGGCTCCTCGAACCCTCCCAGTCCAGTCTCGGTCCCGATGACCGCCGATGGTGTCCCCGATCCCGGTGAGTCGCCAGAACCCGGCACTCCTCCGGCCAAGGCTCCGAACAACACGGCCCCGCCGACGGTCAATGTCCCCGCGGCTCCGACGAACAACGCTGTGGCTTTGCTGGCAGCTGACATAGCGGCTAGCTCCTTTCCGGCAAGTTGAAGGGCCACCGAGCCGCCCGCTGTCAGCGATGTGCCGACAGCTGCGCCCGACGCAGCCAGGGAAATGGTAGAGGTAACGAGGGCAGCGGGCGGAGCAGCCGAAGCCACCGACGCCCCCCACCCCACGGCGGCGACCGCCACCGACAAAGTGATTCCGCGACGCACCAGGCGACTCCGCAGTTCCTGCTTGGCCCGCTTCAGCCGACTTTCGACGGCGGGAACGGTGATGCCCAACAGCTGCGAAATCTCCAGTTGTGACCGCTCTTCCAGATAGAACAACACGAGTGGGGCTCGATGGATCTCCGGCAGTTGCTGAAGCTCCTCGTCGAGTGACTGGCGTTCGTGGGACCGCATCATTTCGTGGAACGGATCGTCTTCGACCGCAGTGACCATCTCGACTCCCGTTTCGGTCCCGGACCGTTCCGTGAACTTCCGGGCCAAGGCTCGCCGCCCGATGTTGCGAGCAGTGCCGTGTAACCAGGAGGCCAGTGACCCCGACTTCTGAATCTTGCGGGCCGACTGCGCCAGGACAAGGAATGTCGCCTGGAACACATCGTCTGCCAGATGCCGGTCGTTCACCAGCCGCAGAGCGACTTGATAGACCATCGAGCCATGCCGCTCGACGATCTGGGTGAGGGCGATCTGGGTGGCCGCCTCTCCCGATTTCGAGGCGATGAAGTCTCGCAGTAATTCGGCATCCGAGGTGATCTCGGCGGCAGAAGTCACTGCGGCATCCGCTCCTGCCTGCACCTTCGCATCCACCACCGGTGGGTTCGCCAGTCCAGACCGGTCCAGAGAACAGCTCTCTCGAAGGAGGCTGCCCGAGTCAGACCAGGCGAGGCTGGCAGTGGGAACTTGAACAGACATGAGCCACGTCTCGGAGTCGAGTGGGCGTTGCAAGACGGGTGATCGAGTGAGCAATCGGTCTGGCCAGACCGATTGCTCACACTCTGTGCAGAACACGCCGAACCCCGGATGTTCGACTTGGCCCGTATCTTAGTGTAGCGAGGGGACCAAACCGGTCAGGATTTTCTGAAAGATTGCCGGGAACGGGAGTCAAGCGGTAACATTCTGAGATCAGTCCCACGATTCTCTGCACCGGTCCCTCCCGAGGTTGTCATGCCGCATCCCTTTTCCGTCGTACGGTTCCTGGTCCTGATGCTCATCTCTTTTGGATGGTCGGGACTGGGGGTCGCGGAGGACAAGACCGCTCCGGCGAAGACCACCGGCACCGAGGCAGCTGACTGGCAGATCATCATTCTGCAGGGGCAGAAAATCGGGTATGCCAATTCGATCACGCGGACCGAAGACCGCGACGGAAAGCCGGTCACCATCACCGAGGTCTTCACGCGGATCACGATCAAACGCTTTGGCGGCAAGCTGACAACCGATGTCAACATGCGAACCGAGGAAGACGCAGACGGGCATCTGCTGTCGTTCTACTCGCTTCAGGACAACCCACCGTTCAGCAAGACCGAAACTCGCGGGTCCGTCAAAGGGAACGTCGCGACCGTCGCCACGACCTCTTCGGGGAAGACCTTTACCAAGGAAATCAAACTCCCCGACGATGTGAAGTCACCGAATTGGTTCGATCGGTCGGTCAAAGACTCTCCGCTGAAGATCGGGGAGACACGGTCCTTCCGCATGTTCGAAGCGACCTTGGGCCAGATCGCACAGGTCTCCGTCAAGCAGTTGGAACCGGAGACGACGAAGCTGCTCTCCGGCGAGGTCGTCAAGCTGAACAAGTCCGAGATGACCCAGTCGATTCTTCCCGGTGTGACCTCGACGCTCTACACCGATGACGCGGGAGAGGTCAAGAAAATGAGCATGGGACTGCTCGGCATGGAGACGTTTAGTTGCACCGCAGAAGAGGCGCTGAAAGAACTGGCAGCTGCGGAGATTGATCTGGGTGTGGAGACGCTGATCAAGGTGGGCGTGATCGATCGGGCGTATGAGACGCGGAAGGTGATATACAAGCTGGAGGCCGCCGACTTCGACGCGAAGGCTGTGTTCCTAGAGAGCCCGACGCAGCGGGTCGTGACTGGAGAGGCTGGGGTGTTTCAATTGGTCGTGACAGCTGTCGATGCGGGGACTGCCGGGACAGAGCCTGTCCCGGAGGCGAAGTATCTGTCGTCATCGCGGTTCATCGATCTGGAAGACCCGCTGATCGTGAAGCTGGCGAATGAGGCGGCGGGGACCGAGACCGATCCAGTGAAGATCGCGATCCAGGCTGAGGCGTTCATTCACAAGCACCTCAAGCTGAAGAACTTCGCGACCGCGATGGCGACCGCTTCCGAGGTCGCCGCCAGCCAGTCGGGGGACTGCACCGAGCATGGCATCCTGTTGGCGGCGTTGTTGCGAGTGAAGAAGATCCCGTCGCGCGTAGTGACGGGCCTCGTCTATGCCCCATCGCTGAAGGCGTTCGGCGGGCACATGTGGACCGAGGCGTACCTCAACGGATGCTGGGTGCCGCTGGATGGCACGCTGGCCAAAGGGCACGGCGATGCAGTGCATCTGAAGACCGGGGATAGCGCCCTAGAAGACAGCGGCTCGCTCCCGGTGGAAAGTTTTCTGCCGCTGATTCATATCATCGGACGGACGAAGTTGAGTGTGGAGCAGGTCGAGTATGCGGAGTAGCGCACACTGGAATGCCCAAGGGTTGCAACCCCTGGGCTTTCAGCGGACATACTCTCAGCTTTCCACCCCGCGTAGCTCGAAGATCTGGAACTCCCGGTCCGAGGGGAATGAACTCTCTCGCAACTCGCGGTCGAGAATGCGGACGCGGAACCGCTGGCTGGCCTGGGTGAAGAACTGCTTGGACCAATACCGACCCGGGTCGCCGAGCCAGCACACTCCCTGCGGAGCCAGCATCACGGCCAGCGTGTCGAGCAGCGCCTCGTGCAGCTTGGGGTCGTATGTGACCTCGCAGCCAACAATCGCAGTGAACTGTCGTGGCGGGGGAGTTCGCCAGTCGAGGGTCAGGACCTCCGGGTCGGGGAGCTGATTGCGGACCGCGTTGTAGCGGCAGACCTGCACGGCCACGGGGTCGTAGTCACTGAAGACCACGCGGGTGCCGAGAGACTGGGCCACCAGCCCGACCAGCCCGACGCCTGCTCCCAGTTCGAGGAGTTCGACATCGCGCGGCCACGGAGCCCGGTCGACCACCTGGGCCATGATCTTCGCGCCGGGCCAAAGCGTGGCCCAGTAGGGCATGTAGTCGTCGCGGCGATTGGCCTCGATCACATCCGGGTCGTCGAGGAACGCCTCGGGCTTCAGAGGCAGCCACAGATCGAACGTGCGATCCCCGACGCGGACCATCTCGCTGCCCCAACCTCCGGGGATCGACGGCAACGGGATTTCAGAATCAGTCATGGGGCTTCGGTCTGGGAATGAGGGGAAGGTGACCGAGGAGAGTGTAGCTCAGATCCCCCTGAGGTGTGGACCTCGATGAGTCTGTGTTCGGAGTCTGGTCGGCCACAGAGATCGTCTCGGCGACAGCCATGATCGCCAATTCATGCTGGGGTTTGTGTCGTACGTCAGCGAAAGCGAAGACCGGACAGGTTCTCATCTTCGTTTCCATTCGCTGCCGAGATTTGCTTTGATATCATCCAGTCCAGCTGATGCGTGGATTACGGTGCATCACTGAGGGTGTCGATGCGGAGATGAAGCATGCGTTTGGCAATCGGTCTGGGAGTGGTGCTGCTGGGGGTCTGTGGATCGCTCTTCGCAGCTGAGAAAGCTCCGGATTATGAGCTGGCTGTCGCTCCCATCCTGCAGAAGTATTGTGCGGGGTGCCACAACCCGGATGACCACGAGGGGCAGTTCTCGGTCGAATCGTTCGACGAATTACAAAAGGGCGGCGAGCATGGGGCTGCGGTGCTGGCGGGCGATCCGGGGACGAGTCGGTTGATTCGCATGGTCACCGGGGCCACCAAGCCGAAGATGCCGCCCGAGGACGAACCACAGCCGACAGCGGAGGAAATCGCGGTCCTCAAAGCCTGGGTCGAGGCCGGGGCCAAGGGGCCAGCGGGGAAAGAGCCTGATCGTACGAAGTTGACGGTGCCAATGATTGCGGCCAAGCCGGGGCTGGCTGATCCGGTGACGGCGCTCGACTGGTCGTCCGATGGGCAGTGGATCGCCTCCGCACGATTTGGCGGTGTTGAATTGCAATCGGCAACCAATGACCGGAAGCCCGTCGTGACGTGGGTAGGACTTCCCGGAAAAGTGACTGCCCTCCACTTCGTTGATGGAAACCGTTTTGTCACCGCCTCGGGGGTTCCGGGACTCTATGGCCAGGTGAACCTCTGGCATATCACCCAAGACAAGCCCACGTTCGACTTTCGGGGACACCGCGATGTCCTCTACGACGCTGAACTTTCTCCGAATGGGGAGTTGATCGCGACATGCAGTTATGACAAGAAGATCGTCCTCTGGAATGCCAAGACCGCCGAACAAGTTCGAGTTCTCGAAGGGCACACCGGACCGGTCTACGACATCGCCTTCAGCCCCGATGGGAAGAACCTCGTCAGTGCCAGTGCCGACGATACGTGCAAGGTCTGGCTGGTCGCGACAGGCGAACGGCTCGATACACTCTTTCAGCCACTGAAAGAGGTCTACTCGGTCGCCTTCAACCCGGCGGGCGACCAGATCGCTGCGGTCGGTGCCGACAGCCGCATCCGCGTCTGGAAGTTCCTCTCGCGCGATACTGCCATCATCAACCCGCAGATCATCGCCCGCTTCGCCCATGAGGCTCCCGTCACCCAACTCCGCTACAGCCCAGATGGCCGCTATGTCATCACCTGTGCCGAGGACCGGACGGTGAAGCTGTGGGATGCGAAGACGATGTCGGAGATCAAGGAGTACGGGCAGCAGAGCGACGTGGTGCAGTCACTCGCGTTCTCTCCGGATGGGTCGAGGTTCGCGGTCGGTCGCGTCGATGGAACGATTGAGATTCTGGCGACGATGCCTGTGCCGACTTCCGCCTCTGGAGAGGCTCCTCTCGTCTCCGCCCCAATGGCTGCGGCGACGGCCCCGATGATGGAGACCGCCGAGACTGAGCCGAACAACATCCCCGCAGAGGCGACCGCGATCACGATCCCGGCCACCTTGAAGGGGGCGATCCAAGGGAAGCCCAACGGCCAGCCGGACAGCGACCTCTACAAGTTCACCGCCCAGGCCGGGCAAGAGTGGGTGATCGAGGTCAACGCCGCCCGCTCGAAGTCACCGCTCGATTCAATCATTGATGTCCTCGATATCAACGGCCAGCCGGTCGAGCGCGTGATTCTCCAGGCCACGCGCGACTCGTACTTCACATTCCGAGGCAAGAACGGCGACGATGTCAGCGACTTCCGCGTCTTCAACTGGGAGGAGATGGAACTCAACGAGTACCTCTACTCCAACGGCGAAGTGGTCAAGCTGTGGCTGGCTCCGCGCGGGCCGGATTCGGGGTTCACGACCTATCCCGGCGAGGGGAATCGGCACGGGTACTTCGACACGACGCCAGTGACGCATGCCCTGGGTGAGCCATGTTACATCGTCGAGCCGCACGCCCCCGGGACCGAGATCGTTCCCAACGGGCTGCCGGTGTTTCGGCTCAACTACCAGAACGATGACAGCGCCAAGCGCGATCTGGGAGCCGACTCGAAGTTGACATTCACGGCTCCCAGAGACGGCGAATACCTCGTGCGAATTCGCGATGTGCGCGGGTACGAGAGCGACAAGCACACGTATCAGCTCGTGATCCGACCGCGCCGTCCTGACTTCGCGGTGACACTGCAAACGAAAGATCCGACCGTCAACATCGGCAGCGCCAAAGAGTTTCGGCTGACCGTCAGTCGCCAGGATGACTATGCCGGGCCGGTTCGCATCGACCTCACCGGATTGCCTCCGGGGTATACCGCGACCACGCCGCTGACCATCCAAGCGGGCCAGAACGACACCTTCGGGGTACTCACCGCAGCTGCCGATGCTCCGGTCCTCACGCCGGAGAATGCGAAGGCTTCAAAGCTGACCGCCACGGCCACGATCAATGGCCAAGAGGTCACGCACGATGTCAACAACTTCGGCGAGATCAAACGGGCCGAGGCTGCGAAGGTGACCCTCAAGATCGTGGCCGCCGACAATGGAGCCCAGCTAGTCGTCCCGGCGGATGGCAGCCCCGCCCAGGTCGACATCGAGCCGGGGCAGACGATCATGCTTAAGGTCGTTGTCGATCGGAAGGGCTACGACGGCAACGTCCCGTTCGGTAACGAAGGCTCGGGCCGCAACCTTCCGCACGGGCTGATCGTCGATAACATCGGCCTCAACGGGCTATTGATCCTGGAGAAGCAGACCGAGCGCCACTTCTTCATCTCGGCAGCCAAGTGGGTGCCCGACCAGGAGCGTCTGTTCCACCTCAAGACCGATGTCGAGGGCGGGCAAGCGGCGGCTCCGGTGCTGATCCGCGTTAAGAGAAGCGGTGCTGTGGTTAGTCAGTAAGCAAAGCCCAGTGGATGCCACCACTGGGGGCGACACGACTCTTCACCCCGGAGGGGTCACAGCCGGTGGTTGATCGCAGCGACACCACCGGCTATGGGCTGAATTCCCTTCGGGAAAATGACAGCCGCACGACGGATTCGCGTCAGGGGCGAGGGTGATACAGAACTCGATTGTCGAGCCCCAGTGGTTGCAACCGCTGGGCTTTTTCCTGGAACACTACACACGAGAATCTACTTGACCACTCGTAACTGAGCGGGGCTGTTGATCTCGACTTGTGGCAGGTCTTTGTACAGGCTGACTTGTCCCTCGACGATAAGGGTTTGGCCGGTGTAGAGGGCCTCGATCTCTTTGGCGTTGAGTTTCCATTTGCGGAAGTTGCGGTCATAGATCACGGCCTTGGTGCAGGACTTGAAGTCCTCGCCCAGGTTGAGAATCACCGGGTTGCCCCCCTTTGGGATGTAGACCGAGTGGACCTTGCCGAGGACGGTCACGTCCTTGCCATCGCTGACGATGAGTTGGGCCGTATCCGCTGCCGGGATGGCCATGAGCTTCTCGGCATCGGCAGCGGAGATTGTCGCCGGGACCACGACTTTCTCTGTCGCTGCCCCAGACTGGCCCGAGGTCTTGTTCTCGGACTCGAACTTATCGTCCAGTGCGGGGGTGATGTCTCCGCAGAGGAGAGTCAGACAAAGCAGGGCGGTCTTCATGGGAGGCTCCGGGAAGAAGGAGGGTTGATGGTTGATAGTTTATCGACAGAGGCATGATGGGGAAGCGGCGTGATGAGGGGGGTGTCTGGCCAGCCCGCCGCGCCAGCAGGGGCCGCATGCCAGAAACCCTTGCTAGCGCAGCGGGCTGGTAGTCCTTGAATTGTGGTCTTCTTCTCCGAAACAGGACGCCGATTGGTTGAGCGAAAAGTGACCGAGTTCAGAGGAGCGTCTGCCGGTCCGAGCGATGGATTTCTGGCTGGCGGCCCTTGCTGGCGCAGCGGGCTGGTCGATCTCAATCTGGCCATTAGCTATTAGCCATTAGCTCCCCCGCCACCTACTGATCGACCGGTTTGGGGTCGGCCTTCGGGGCTTCTTTTAGCACTGGCGGCGGTGTCGGCTTGTGGCGCTCGCCCGTGATGGTGAAGGCGTCGCCTCGCTTGGGAGCGATGGCGTCCAGTCCCATCTGCCGGGCACAATCGGCCATTCCTTGTGAGCTATCCGGCTCACCGTGAACGACGAACACCTGGCCGACTTGTTCGAACTTGTGGAGCCAATTCAGGATCTGCTCCCCGCGAGCATGTGAGCTGAACCCCGACTGCTTGGAGACCTCACAAGCGACATGCACGGGCCGCATCTCGCGCGTGTACCCCTTCGGTCCCGGCTCTTCCCACGGAATCTCGATATCGCGCTTGCCATCCAACAGCTGCTTTCCGACGCTGCCGGGAGCCTGGTATCCGACAATAAAGACGGCGTTCTTCGGGTCATTCGCCATCAGGAACAAATGCTTGGGGGCACTGGCATGGTCGAGCATGCCGCTGGTGGAGATGTAGACAGCGGGGCCGTCCGCGTGCGATTTCAGGGACTGATCGGCCCGGACCTCGCGGTACTTGCCGTGGTAGAACAGTGTGCCCTTGTTCTGTTGGAGTGTGTTCATTGCGCCGGAATCGAAGTAGCGATCATACTTGTCATAAGTGGCAGAGATCGTGTGTGCGGACCCGGAATCGGAATAGATCGGCAGGTTGCGGTCGAGGATCCCCTGCTTGACCATCTCGTGAAGCGTGTAGACCAGACACTGTGTCTTGTGCATCGCGAACGTCGGGAGCAGGACACTGCCGCCGCGCTGGGTGACCTCGCGGATTCGCTGACCGAACGCCTCGTACGAGACAACTTCATGAGGCACCGGGCCGTAGGTCGACTCGAACAGCACCGCGTCGGCTCCGAAGTGCTGCGTCGGCTGGCACAGGATCGGCGTATGTGTCGGCCCCATGTCTCCGCTGAACAACAGCTTCTTCCCATCGATCCAGACCTCGACCATCGCGGAGCCGAGGATGTGACCGGCATCGGTGTACCGAAACGTCATCCCGTCCTTCTCGATTTTCTCGTTGTAGGGCACAGTCTCCACTAGCCCCAGCAGCCCCTTCACGTCCTTGGCGGTAAAGAGCGGTCCGGCCTCGTCATCTTTACCCAATGAGGCCGACAGATCGAGCATGGTCTTCGATAGATCCCGCGTCGCATCCGTGCAGTAGACCGGGCCACGAAAGCCCTTCGCATAGAGGAACGGCAGGCGTCCGTTGTGGTCCGTATGGGCGTGAGTCAGGAACAGCGCCTTGACCTGCTTTGGGTCGAAGGGGAGTTCGCGATTCTCCTTGTCGGAGTCTCCAATATCCCCCATGAACAGCCCACAGTCGACGAGGTACAACCCCTGCGAACACTCCAGCAGATGACACGAGCCCGAGACCTGCTGCGTCGATCCGTAGAACCGAATTTTCGGCCCACCGCTCGCAGCCGCATACAGCGGGTTGAGCCCGACCAGTCCCGCCAGTGCGCCAGCAGCTGTGGACTGAGAAAGAAACTGACGGCGAGTCGTCATGGAGGCATCCTGGGGCAGCGAGCATTCAGCCTGTGCGAGGCCAGCTCAGTCGGTCGAAGGACAACACGCTAGCAGAGACACACATCGTTCTCTACGAACGAGCGAGAACATACATCGATTCTTGATGATCTTGATCAAGACTTCGCAGAGGCGATACTCAGAACGTGATTCCAGCGTACGAGGCATTCATTCCACACTGGCGATGGGCTCACCGGTCACGGCAGTTCCAATATCCGTCCCCTTCGGCTGGTAGGCCCCCAAGAACCGGCTCAGGCCCCCAAACGTGCCGTTATTCAGCAGCACCAGATACGCTGGGACCAGAATCGGTCGCACGATAAACGTGTCGACCAGGACTCCGAACGCGAGCGCGAATCCCATTTGGACCATACTCGCCAGGCTGCCCGTCATCAGCGAAGCGAATGTTCCCGCCATGATGATGCCACAGCTGGAGATGATCCCCCCGGTTTTGGTGAGGGCGATCAGAATACCGGGAATGGCACCGTGTTTGGGCTGCTCTTCGGTGACGCGAGACATGAACAAGACGTTATAGTCCTCTCCCAGCGCGAGCAGTAGCGTGAACAGGTAGACGGGCACCTTCCAGTCGAGACCGGTGAACTCCGGTCCCGTGGTGACGCGAAAGACGATCCATGCTGCTCCCAGGGTGACTAGGTAGCTGTAGATCACGGTGAGAATCAAGTAGGCACAGAGGGCAGGTTGCCGCAGCAGCGTCATCAGCACCAGGAAGACGGCCAGAGAGACATAGATGTTGATGCGAACCTGATCCCGATCGGTCGTGCGTTTGAGGTCGCGAATACTGGCGGTCGCGCCCATCGCGAGGATTTTCGCTGTTTGGCCGAAATCGGGTCGTGCTTCCCTGGATGGGGTGTCCGAGGATTCGGAGGACGAATCCTCAGCGGGGTCTTCCTCGGGATCGGCGGGAGTGGGCAGCGAGTATTTGTGCAGGGCGTCTCGGATGGCAATCTCGGCCTGGTCCAGGCGTGTGATGGCGTCTCGAGCAAAGGGGTCCGTTTGAAACACGATATCAATCCGCATCAACTGGCCCTGGAGCGGGCCAGCCTGGGTACTGCAGTAGGCCCGATGCGCGGAGTTCCGAGCGACGGCAGAGCCTCTGCCGATCGTCTGCGTCTTGGTCATCGCACCGTGGGGCGCCGTCTGCGACCGGACATCCGCAATCGCGAGAGATGCCGACTGTGACTGCAATTCATCTGTCAGGAATTTGGCCAGCTTACGACCGGTCGTAATATCAGAGACACCCAGATTCTCGTCTTGAATCAGAAATGTGGTCGGTCCGGCCACTCCCCTCGGGAAGTGCTTCCTTACCGCGTCGGCCCCCCGGACGCTGGTGACGTTCGGACGCAAATCGGTTAACAGCCCATAGCTCAAGTGATCCTTGAAACAGGCCCCGACCATGGCCAGCGGCGTCAGCAGCAGGATGGTTGTCACGAACACCCCACCGGGCCTCCGGGAGATCAGCTCGGCGATCCACTCCCAGCCGCGTTCCAGCCAGCGCTGCTCCTGCAAAATACTCCAGACCGACCGCGCGGGCATGAACCCCTCCGAGGCCGAGATGCGCTCTCGCCGCACATCGGGCCAGAACGTCCACCGCCCGAATAGATACATCATCGCCGGGGTCAACGTCATCGCGCAGATCAGTGCGACAAACAGACCGAAGGAGATGGCCACCCCCGCCTGTCGAAACTTGCCGAACTCCGTCAGGGTCAGCATAGCGATCCCGACGATACTGGTCCCCGCACTCGTCGCCAGAGCAGCCCCGACATGGTTCACGGCCAGCGTCGTGGCATCGCGAAAGCTCGCCCCGTGATCCAATTCTTCCTTGTAGCGGGCAATCAAGAATAGACAGAAGTCGACTCCCGCACCGTACACCACGACCGAGACGTAGACATCCAGTCCCACGAACAGCCCGACAATCTCGAATTGAGCCAAGATCCGCAGAAGATAAATGGTGATATTCACCGCCACACCGACGGTGATTAACGGGATCAGCACCATCAACGGCGCTCGGTAAATCGCCAATAACAAGACGATGACCAGCACCTTTGTATAGTGTTCCGTCTGCGCCGCACTCTCGGCTTCGGCCACCTTCATGTCCTGCCCGACGGTGGCCGAACCACTCAGAGCCACATCCAGCCCCGCAGGCATCTGAGTTCGCAACGACTTCGATGCCAGCAGATCTTGAATGCGACTCAGGACGAGCCTGTTCCCCCGGTTAAGGAATTCGGTCGACAGCTCCACCAACACCAAAGTCGCATGCCCATCTTTGCTGTCCAGTAAGGGGCCAATGCGACTGTCGTTGAATGTCCAGACCCCACGGATAATTCGCTTTCCGACGGGAATCGGAACGGGGATCCCGGTGAACGGAGTAAGGGCGTAACTCTCACCCGTTTGGGATTGAATCAGACGTAACCCCGGCTCCAGATGATCGGTCACAAACGCTCGGTCCTCGGCAGTCAACCCCTCCCGCAGGTCTTCGCGTTGAAGCACGATGACAATGCTGGACCCCAAAGGATCTGCCTGCGATTTTCTCGCATTTCCGCTCGATTTAGTGGCCTTGTTGTCAGTGTCGTTACCTTCTGCACCTTCCGCAGAGGTCGGATCATTGCCTTCTATCTCCGCCACTGGGTCGGGGGGAAACGCCTCCTGGAATGCCCGCTGTGCAGCGAGGCTGGCAGACTCAAAGGGCAGGAAATCAAACTCCCCATCCTTGGACACTTCGACCATGGAAGGTGCGGTCTTGGCCACCAAGATCAAAATCAACAGCCATGCCAGCATGGTCCAGATTGGCCAGCGACAGACAAGTTTTCCACACCAGCTGTACATCCGGGAAGTTCTGCGAGAGAGTTCAGTGAGGAAAAGAGCACAATGCTCTGAACGAAAGTCCTCAAACGCTACCGGGCCAGCGTTTGGGCGTCAATCAACTGAGCGGGTTCGGGAACGCCGGGTGCCGATTTTCCAGCTCTTATCGCAGACGAAAGCCCCTAAACTCCCAGAGCTTCACGGAGTCGGAACGCCCGACGGCATCGCCCAGGCGGAAATCCCCTTTCACCCACCAGGTCGCAAATCGAAGCGGGGAGGCATTCGCCATTTGGTGGTCACTCCAGCGAACCTCAGTAGACAATCATGTGGCCCCACGGAGGATTTGAGGGACAGCCCCGCATGACCACCATTTGGCGAATGCCCACGCGGGTGTGGAGTGCGAGACTCACTGGGTGATTGCACGGGAGACGCCAGGCTTTGAACGACTGGCGAAACACGGTGGATTCGTACACAGATTTCGCAGATTTTCACAGATGTCAAAGGACAGCCAAGCCCTTAACCACCCCGGAGCCTAGCCGTAAACTCTCTCCTGATCTGTGAAAATCTGTGTCCCCCACTTCCTCGTAGATCGTCCCTCATCGACGCGAAAAACCTAACACTGGATGTGGATGATGGGGGCTGTGTTTTGGGACCGCTCCTTGGCCGCGCAAGGTGCGTCTCGCACTCCAGGTGCAAGCTTCAGATTCCAGATTTGACGCCCCCCAAGATGCAGGTTAGCTTACGCCATCAAATGCCAGTGAGCGGGGAGAGGGCCCATGTCGATTTTTGCAGTGTGTCCCGATTGCTCGAAAGAATACAAAGTCCCCGATGATCGGGCAGGCACCAAGATCCGATGCAAGGCCTGCAAGGGAGTGATCCAGATCGAGGAGTTGGAAGAGTCGCCTCTCCTCCAGGATCAGAAACAAAAAGGCCCAAAAGAAGCAGAAGCTGGCCGCCAAGAAATCCCAAAAATTCAAGCAGAACCTGACACAAGTGGTGTTAGTGCTGGTTGGCGTGGGCGTGCTGTTGGCCATCGGTCTGGCAGCTGCACTGCTACCCGCGTTCCGGGAAACCTTGGGACAAATCCTATTGATCAGCGGGATCGGGTGCTTTCTGGTGGCTTGGCTGGTCATTATGTGGACCGAAGAGAGCTTCTTGCTGGTCATGCTGATGCGGTTCTTCCCGCCTGCCATCCTGGTCTCGATCTTCATGCGTCTGGATGAAGTCTGGCCGTGGGCCCTGTTGGGTACGGGGGGGCTCGTGGCCATCGTTTCCGGACTGGCCATTCGTGGATTCTGAGGCGAGCAGCCAGACTTTGCTTAGCAAAAGACTTCCGAAGTCTTCAGAAGGAGTGTGGTCGCCATTGTACGCAGGATTTCGAACCTCCACCCCAGGGCTCCCCACTCGTGGAACACAGGGGAATTCCACGCCTCCCTCGCACGAGAGCCCACCGCCAGCCCGTCTTTGCCCCGTCTTTGTCCCGTCTTTGTCCCGCCAGGGACACCCGACAGTAGCCCACCGCTTCAGCGGTGGGACCACCAGTCGCTCGCGGCCACAGCCCCGGCAGGGGCGACAGAATCTCGCATGGTGGCTTCGCTCCACCGGTCACTCCACCCGCTTTCGCAGGCGTCTGTCGTCCCTGGCGGGACTCGACGGGTTGGTCGGGATCGCTTTCCCACCGTTGAAACGGTGGGCTATTCGGCCTGTTGTTTTAATTCTCCTCTCGATTACCATTCTGCCCGTCTAGGGAGGCTGGCGGCACAGGGAGGGGTGGGTGATGGAGTATTGGGCGCAGGC